>JBIKOG010000165.1:0-17196 GCA_044358225.1 Bryobacteraceae bacterium
GGAGTGAATCGCCCGGACTACCCACCGTCCTATCGACCCATCAAATCGGCCAAACGGCCCGCCTTTCCGGTATCCCGCGCGAATCCCGGTAATAGGCAGTTGGACTCATGACGCGTGCATCGCTCCCTCATAACCTCGAAAAGTCAGCCGGGTCCGGTTTCGGCGTGTCAATCCCAAGGAGATCCCTAATGCGCATTCCCCAGATACTTCGGTCGGTTTCGTTCATGGCCCTGCTCGCGGCAGGTTCGGTGACCGCCTTCGGCGACGTCATTACTGCAAATCAGTGCGTCGGCGGCCTCTGCGCAGGCACCCTGGATGTTTTCAACAACATGCCTGGAACCCTGCTCGCCTCCACTTTCTCTTCCTTCACCGCCTTGGACAATACGGGCGTCGCCAAGTACAACGGCACCGTCCGCTCGGCCGTTTACCGCAACTTGGGCAACACGCTGGACTTCTACTACCAGTTCACCAACAACGCCTCCTCGGCCGATTCGGTCGGTCGCCTTACCATGACCAACTTCACCGGCTTCACCACTGACGTCGGTTATCGGATGGACAACTGGGACGGCTCCGGCATCTTCCTTTCCGCCAACCAGGCGGCCTTGAGTGCGGATCGCTCCAGCAACGGTGGCACCGTCGGCTTCGGCTTCGGCTCGCTCTCCAGCCAGATCAACCCCGGCGAAACCTCGGCATCGCTCGTCATTCGCACGAATGCCATCAATTACACGGCCGGTTCGGTCACCACGCAGAACGGCGCCGTCTGGACGGCTGCCGCCTACGCTCCCACCACCGGCGTCCCGGAACCCGGCACGTTCGTCCTCCTCGGTGCCGGGCTTGTCGCTCTCGCCGCCTTCCGCCGTCGCGCCTAATGGCGGTTTCCGCTCCCGAATACAGACCTGAGTTCGATTGCGATGGGCCCCTGAAAAGGGGCCCTTTTCAATGGATACTTCCGAAACCATCTCCCCGCCGGACGTATCTATAGCAACAGAACCAAATGAAACTCGCCGCCCTCGCCCTCCTCTCCTTCTCCCTCCTCCCCGCCCAGGAAACGGTAAAGGAGGAGATCAAAGACGCCGGTGCCGCCACCAAGAAGGTAGCCGTCAAAACCGGCAAAGGCACCGCCAAAGTGGCGAAGAAAACCGCCGCCGTCACCGTCGATGGCGCCGAAAAGACCGGCTCCGCCGTCAAGCGCGGCACCATGAAGGTGGTCAACAAAACCGTCGAAGTCGTCAAGTAGCGGCCCCGCTACTTGGCCCACTCCGTCGCCATATTGTCGTCGGTGATCACCCGCGCCCCCGCCGTCCGCCGCCGCACGCTGGCCGCGCCCTCCACCGCCAGGTGCTCGTTCCCCGTCTCGTCCACCGCGCGGAAATATCCGGCCAGTTGCTCCAGTCTCCCCGCCGCCCGCGCGTCCGCCGGGTCCAATACCAATTTCCCGTCCAACCGGTACTGCCCCAACACCGCCCGCCACCGCGCCTCGTCCAACGCCAACGGCGAATCGCTCACCGCCAGAAACGGCCCGAACCGCCACGCATACGGAAACAGCGCGCTCCCCGTCTTCTGCACATCGTCGGAGTAAGTGGTGTTGTAGTAAATCACCCCGCCCGGCTTTAACATCGATCGCGCCAGCGTCAGCATCTCCACCGACAGTAAGTTCGTCGCGCTCGCCCGCCAATGCTGCACCGTGTCCATCAGGATCGCGTCAAACTTCTGATCCCGATGCGCCGCCATCCATCGCCGCCCATCGTCCACCACAATCTGCACCTTCGGATTTCGCAGCACCGGCGCCACCTCCGGATACCGCCCAATCACGGTCAAGTACCCCGGATTGATCTCCACCGCCACCGCCCGCTCCACCTGCGGATGGTTTCCCACAATCTGCGACCACGCCCCGCCCGCCACACCCACCAGCAGCACCTCCTTCGGCGCCGGATGAATGTAACTCAGCGAAAACGGCCGAATACAACTATCCGAGTAAATGGAAGTCGTCAAAATCCCGTCATGCGCCCCGCCGCCAAAGATATGCCGCTCCCCATCCACCGTCACCACGCCGCTATGCGTCTCCACAATATCGGTAAACGGCGCCCCCGCCTCAAACTCCTCCTGGTACATCAACCGCTCGTAAATCATGTGGAACAACGGTCCCGATCCCCATACCCCCAACCCGCAAACCGCCAGCGCCACCCACTTCAAACGGAACGAAATCGCCGCCGCCCCCGCCACCCCCAGCACCAGCAGAAACACCGAAACCGTCCGCAAGGACCACATGTCCATCAATACAAATCCCATCAGATAACTGCCCAATGCCGAACCGGCAATGTTACTCAAATACAGATAGCTCAAACCCGTCCCGGCATCGCTCCGCCGCACCGCCGCCTGGCACAACAACGGAAAGGTCGCTCCCAATAAACCCGCCGCCAGCGCCACCAACGGCAACGTCCATTCATAGGAGACCCGCGCCACCGCCCACCCCACCACCGGCACGATCAGGAACCCCACCACATTCGCCAACAACACCAACACCGCCATCGGCCCCGCCACCCGCGCCCGCCCCGCCAAACGCCGGGAACCCAACGACCCAAACGCAATGCCCCCCAAAAACGCCCCCAAAACAAAGGAAAACGTCCGCGGACTTCCGCCCGTCACAAACGCGTATAGCCGGTACCAGACAATTTCATACCCCAGCGAAATGAACCCCGTCGCAAACGCAATCGCCACCGCCACCGGGAACGCCAACTCCCCGCCACCCGCCTCTTCCTCGGAAACCACCGCGCCCGCCTCCCGCATCCCCCGGAAGTGCAGCACCAGGACACTCAACCCAATCGCCGCATTCATTCCCGCCGCCAGCCAAACGGACCCCGTCATCCCCAACTCCCGCATCGCCCACAACGCCGCTACAAAACACGCCACCGCCGAACCCAGCGTATTTACAAAATACAAAATCCCGACGGACCGCCCCACCTGCCCGTTCACCCGCACCAACTGCGTCACCAACATCGGCAGCGTCGCGCCCATCAAAATGGTCGGAAACAACACCAGCAAAAACGTCACCCCAAACGTCTGCCCCGCCGGTGCCCCCGCCAGGAATCCCGCCACCCACCGGAACAACGGCAGGGAGATCAATCCAAACCCCGCAATCCCCAACTCCGTCAGCCCGAACAGCGCCAACAACGGCGCTCCCGGCCGCCTCGAAATCCGCCCGCCCAGCAGGCTCCCCACGCCCAACCCCAGCATGAACGCGCTCACCACCACCGTCACCGATTCCACGTTCACGCCAAAAATCGTAAACAACGACCGCTGCCAAACAATCTGATAAATCAACGCCGGCACGCCGGACAAAAAGAACAGCAGGTAAAGGAACAAAACTTACTCTAACTCCCGAATGCGTATGTTACGGAAATGGACTTCAATGCCCGGTCCCGAATGCACCTGCAGCGCCAGGAACCCCGCCGCCGCAATCCCCGGTTCGTTCTCCACGTAGTCCACCGTCTGCAACCCGTTCAGCCACAGCCCAATCCGCTTGCCCTGCGCCCGAATCGTGTATTCGTTCCATCCCAACTTGTCCAACTCCGGCATCGCCGGCGCCTGTGCCAGCACCCGCCGCCGCCGCGATTCATCGTACAAACAACCCCAATACTGCTGCCCCACATCGGCCTGATAGCCCGAAACTTCGTGCGGAATCGTCGCCGGGACCGACCGGAACTGCACGCCGCTATTCCCCACGCCCCCCACCAGCCGGAACTGCAGCCGCAACTCAAAGTCCCCATACGTCTTCCGCGTCCGCAAAAAGTCGTTGTATTTCAACCCCGCGTGCTTTCCCACAATCATCCCGTGCCGCACACTCCACAACCCCGGCGTGTCGATCTCCCACCCGTTCAACGACACCCCGTCAAACAACGGCGTAAACCCGTCTTCCTTGGGCCACACCGCCGTCTGCCCGGTCCGCAACGCGCGGTTCGCCAGGTGCGCCGACGACGCCGACACCACCCCCGTCTCCACCGGCGCCGCTGTCTTCCCCCGGCTCCGGATCGCCCCCAGCCAGTTTTCCAAATGGAGCATCTCCCCATCCGGCTTCTCGTAGAAATCCGCCCCCCGCGGCCCAGCCCCTAAAACCAGCTCCTCATAAGAAAATGATTTCTTGGCGATCTCCGGATGCAGCTCATACCGCCCGCGGTCGATATAGAGCGTCCCCTCATCCCCCATGAACTCAATCATCGCCGCGTTCCGCGCATTGGCGAACGTCGATTCAAAATACGCCTGCACGCCCTGTTTCGGATAGCGCAGCAAACACTGCGCCGTGTCCGGCGTCTGCCACCGCCACTCCGGCCGCATGCTGTCGCCAATCGCGACGGCCTCCTCCGGATGTTCCAAATCCAGAATCCAGTGCGCCACGTCGATCCAATGCACCATCAGATCGGTGAACGTGCCCCCGCCAAACTCCCAGAACCACCGCCAGTTCCGAAACCGATACGGATCGAAAGGCTGTGCCGCCACCGGGCCCAGGAACCGAGCCCAGTCCACCGAAGCCGCATCCACCTGCGGCACCTGCCCCCCGCGATTCGTGTTCCGGTTCCACGTCAAATGGACCTTGTGAATCTTCCCCAGCTTCCCCGACCGCACAATCTCCCGGGCCTTCTGTATATGAGGCATGGAGCGCTGCTGCATCCCCACCTGCACCACGCGGCCGTGCTTGCGCACCGCGTCCATCGCCTGCGCCCCCTCGGCCAGGTCGTGCGTCAGCGGCTTCTCCACATAGACATCTTTCCCCGCCGCGCACGCATCCGTCAGCAACTGCACATGCCAGTGATCGGGTGACGCAATCAGCACCGCGTCCAGGTCCTTCCGCTGCAAAAACTCCAGGTGGTTCTTGGACGACGAAGTGATCCCCGCCTGCGCCTGCGCCTTCTCAATATTGGCGTCCCAAACGTCGCAGATGCCAACAATCTTCGCCCCCGGCATCTTCACCAGAGACTTCATCAGATGCTGCGCCCGGCCCCCCGCGCCGACAATGCCAATCTGAATCCGGTCATTGGCCGCGAAGGCTTGCGGCAACAAGGCCGCCGATCCCAACAGCGCGCGTCGCGTAAGCATCGTGCTTATATTATCCTCACAGAGGAGCGAATCATGAAGACACGTCGCGAAATGATCGAGAACTGCATCGTCCGGGGCACGCTCCTCGCCGGTGCCACCACGTTGTCCAACAACCAACTGCTGGCTTTTTGGGAACAAGGCGAAGCCACCGCCCACAAGCCCACCAGTACCGACGTCCTCGGCCCCTTCTACCGCAAAGGCGCGCCGAACAACACCACGCTCCGCATCAATGGCGAACCCGGCTTCCCCCTCCGCGTCACCGGCAAAGTGGTCAACACCAAGGGCCAGAAGGTCCATGGTGTGAAGGTCGAAATGTGGCAGGCCGATTACAAAGGGCTCTACGACGTCGAAGGCAACCGTTACCGCACCAAACTGGAAGTGGCCGACGCCTCCGAGTACGCCGTTGAGACCATCCTTCCCGGCCATTATGACGACCGTCCGGCCCAGCACATTCACTACCTGATCACCGCCCCCGGCCACAAAACGCTGATCACCCAGGCCTACTTCGCAACGGACCCCTTCTTCGACGGCGACCCGGACAAGAACTTCGGCAAGCGCAACATCGTCAAAAGCCGCGAACTCGTCCGCCCCGTGGCTCTCTACGAAGGCCCCGGCCCCTCCCGCGCCTCCATCCAGTTCGACATCTGCCTGGAGACGCTCTAACCGTGGCCACCACCCACCCGCGCCTAGCCTTCGGCAGCGCGCATTCCGCTCCATCCGCAATGCTGCCCAATCGCGGTCTGGATGCCCGGCAATGCTGACACTCATCTGCCAGTCCCACGCCATCCGCCCCGATACCCATCCCCAACCCGGAGGCACGCTAACCATGTCGCGCGCCCCCCATTCTCTTGCCGCGACAATCCTTCGGCCCATGCCAGGCGCAAGTAACCCAACCCCACGTCAGGAGGCCCGCTAACCGTGCCCACAACCATTACCGCCGACGTCAACATCGGCCCCCTCGCCTTCTCCGCCGATGGCAAGCTCCTCCGTGCTCTTTGTCAGGACCTGAAGGTCCGCTCGTGGGACGCCGCCACCGGTGCGCTTAAGAGCACGCTCGCCTTCGACAAGGACGACTCCCCCTCCTCCCTAACCGCCTCCACCGCGCTCAGCGTGGCCAAAGACGGCACTCTCAAGACCTGGGACCTGGCCACCGGCAAGGTAAGCAAGCAGACGAAACCCACCGGCCCCCGCGCCCGCCGCGCGGCGCCCTCCCCCACCGATGGCCGCTTCTTCATCGCCCACGGTGATACCGAAATCAAAATGCGCGCCATCGATCAGATGGGCAAAGAGGAGTACGTCGTGCCCTCGGGCCTCGGCGGCATTGCCTCCATGGCCGTCTCCCCCGATGGCAAAAACGTCGTCGCCGCCAGCTTCGACGCCGACATCCGCGCCTGGAACTCCCGCAACGGCGAACTGCTCCGGCTCATCGATGAACTCCCCGTTGCCATGTTCGATATGCAGTTCTCCCCCGACGGCAAGACGCTCGCCGCCGGCGGCGCCGACAAGACACTCTACTTCTACGACGCCAAAACCTTCCGCCAGCTCCGGACCATTCCGAAGCTCCCGGAGATGATTTCGGCTCTGGCCTTTTCCCCCGACGGAACCCGGATCGCCACCGGCGGATTCAACGAAATCACCCTCAAGATGGCTGTCAAAGTGCATGTTTTTGACGTCAAAAGTGGGGCAAAAGTGCACGTTTTTGATGCAAAACAGCGCGTTTGGAGCGTGGTTTTTGCACCCGACGGCCGGTCCTTGGCCGTTTCCACGGGTACGAAGTCCATCGAAGTTTGGCAGGTCGCCTAGTGATTCAGATCGCCAATCGCGTCTCCGGGTTGCGCCCCACGGCCGTCAATTCCATTCTCGCCGAGGTCCGGGCCACCCCCGGCCCGCTCGTTTCCCTCATGCGCGGCGAGCCCGATTTGCCCACCCCCGCCCACATCGTCGAGGAGGCGCAGAAGGCGCTCGCCAACGGGCGGACCATGTATCCCGACCAGCGCGGCGAACCGCGCCTGCGCGAAGCCATCGCCTCTAAGCTGCTCCTTGACAACGGCTTACGCTATGATCCTGCAACCGAAATCTTAGTCACCACCGGTGGCACCTTCGGCATCTACGCCGCCCTCGCCGCCATGTGCAACGAGGGCGATACGGTCCTGGTGCCCGATCCGGTCTACGACGCCTACCTCTCGCCGATCCGCCTGACCGGGGCCGTCCCCGTCGCGGTGCCATCCGCGATCGTTAACGGCCGCTTTGTGCTGACGGTGGAGGCGCTGGAGGCGGCCTGGACGCCGCAGTGCCGGGCACTTCTCTTAAACACTCCTTGGAATCCGACCGGTACCGTATTGACCCAAAAGGAGTTATCGGAGATCGCTGTGTTCTGCGAACGGCATGGCGTCACCATCATCAGCGACGAGATCTACGAAGCCATCGTCTACGAAGGGCACGAGCATGTCTCTCCCGCTACCGTTCTTCGCGAACGCTCGGTGGTGGTCAATGCGCTGTCAAAAACCTATTGTATGACTGGATGGCGAGTCGGCTATGTCGCTGCACCAGCTGAGTTTACGCGTGCGATGCTGCTGGTGCTCCAGCAGTCCAGCCGCGGGCCGGCGACGTTCGTCCAGGACGCGGCCGCCGTGGCGCTCACCGGACCCCAGGACTGCGTGGCCGCCATGCGCGCCGAATACGCGCGCCGTCGCGAACTGGTGTTATCGACGCTTCCCAACATGCTGGCGCCCGAAGGCGGGTTTTTCGCAATGATGGATTTACGTCACCTTGGCATCCCTAGCGATATGATTCGAAAGCGGTTACTGGAAGAGTTCGGGGTTGTTGTGGTGCACGGCGCGGCCTATGGCCCGGGCGGGGAAGGGACGTTGCGCGTCTCCTTTGCCAGCGGGGGCGAGACGCTCGACCGCGGCCTATCCAAGTTGAAGCAAGCTCTGCAAACTCTCTGAAAATAAACAACATGCGGAAACACGAACTGCCCACGCCGGCCCTGGTGGTTGACCTCGATGTGATGGAAGCGAATATCGCCGCGATGCAGGCGGCGGTTAGTGGGGCGGGGAAGGCGTTGCGCCCCCACGCCAAGGCGCACAAGCGCGTCGAGATCGCCAAGCGCCAGATCGCAGCAGGCGCGAATGGCGTCTGCTGTGCCACTCTAAGCGAAATGGAATCAATGACTTCCGCTGGGATTGGCGTGTTGTTGACGACCCCGGTGGCGTCCCGCGTGAAGGTGGAGCGGATTACTCAGTTGTCTAGGTATGCGGATGTGACGGTGGTGGTGGATCATCCGTATCAGGTGGATCTGTTTGAATCGACAGGGGTTCCGCTGAACGTGCTGGTGGATCTGGACATCGGGGACCACCGGACCGGGGTGCCCTGCGACGAGCGGGCCATCGCGTTGGCCCGGCGGGTGGCCGCTTCGCCTTCGTTGCGGTTTGGCGGGTTGCAGGCCTATTCGGTTTCCGGTTCGCATACCGTTGGGCACGCCGAACGGCTCCTCCATTCCACTTCCGCTTTGGCTTCTGCGGTAATGATTCAAAAGGAGTTGCTGGCGATTGGCTTGGACGCGATGCGCCTCACCGGTGGCTCCACCGGCACCTGGGACATCGATATCCAGATCCCGGAGTTGACCGAGCTGCAAGCGGGCTCTTATCCGCTGATGGACGTGGCGTACGGCAAAATCGGCGGCGTACCGTTTGGCGTGGCCATGACGGTGCTGGCGACGGTGATCAGTGCCTCCCACCCCGATCGCGTGACGGTGGATGCTGGATTTAAAGCCTTCTCCACCGACCGGCCCTTCGGGCCGGTCGCCGTCGGCCTTCCGGGCGCCACCTGGCAATGGGCGGGCGATGAGCATGGCTTCCTGTTCGCGGATCCGCTGCCAGGGATGGGGGAGCAGGTTTCGTTTCTGGCTCCGCATTGCGATCCGACGGTGAACCTGCACGAGAAAATGTACGTCTGCCGTGGTGAAGAAGTGGTTGAAGTGTGGTCCCGATGAGTCTGGTATCTATAGGGGTTAATGCGGAGGCTATGCAACGGGAGTTGCGGGAGACGCTGCGCGGGGAAGTTCGCTTCGATACGGTTTCGCGGGCTCTCTATTCGACCGACGCGTCGGTGTACCAGATTCTGCCGCTGGGCGTTGTCGTGCCCGAATCGCGGGAGGACCTGATTGCCGCGGTGCGTATCGCGGCGAAGCATAAGAGCTCGGTGACGCTGCGCGGGGGCGGGACGTCGCAGGCGGGCCAGGCCATTGGCACGGGCATCCAGATCGATATCTCCAAGTATTACAACAAGATACTGGAGGTAAACGCGGAAGAGCGTTGGTGTCTGGTGGAGCCCGGGATTGTGTTGGATGAGCTGAATGCCGCCTTGAAGGAGCATGGGCTGCGGTTTGCGCCCGATGTTTCGACGGCCAGCCGCGCCACGGTGGGCGGGATGATGGCCAACAACTCCTCCGGGGCGCGGAGCGTTTACTACGGTTTGACGATTGACCACGTCCTGGAGCAGACCGTTCTGTTCGCGGATGGCACGATTCGGCGTCTCCGGCCGCTGTCGGGGGAGGAACTGGAACTGGCTTGCGAGGGGGATTCGATTCCGGCGCAGGGGTACCGGGTGGTGCGGCGGCTCGGTGTGGAGCTGAAAGCCGAGGTGGAGGCGCGGTTCCCGAAGGTGTTGCGGCGGGTGATGGGCTACAACCTGGACCGGTTTGGCGATCCGGATGTTGTTGATTTGACGAAGCTTATGGTTGGGTCTGAGGGGACCCTTGGCATTATCCTGGACGCGAAACTGCGGCTGGTGCCGTTGCCGAAGCACAAGTCCGTCTGCGCGATTCAGTTCGGGCATGTGCTGGACGCGCTGGGGGCGACGCCGGCGATTTTGAAGCACAAGCCATCGGCGGTGGAGGTGATGGACAGTTTCATCCTGAACCACACCAAACTGAACGCGGCGCTGCATAAACAGCGCGAGACGTTCATTGAGGGCGAGCCGGGGGCGCTGTTGTGCGTGGAGTTTTACGGAGATACGGCGGCTGAACTGCCGGAGCGGATGGCGGCGATGGAGAAAGACCTGCGGGCGCAGGGGATGGGGGAGCGGTTTTATCACGCCACCGACGCCGAGGCGCAGGGGCGGATCTGGAAGGTGCGCGAGGCGGGGCTGGGGCTGTCGATGTCGATGAAGGATGACAATAAGTCACTTTCCTTTGTTGAGGATACGGCTGTTCCACCGGAGAAGTTGCGGGACTATATCGACCGGTTTTTGCAGTTGATCCGGAAGCATGAGACCTCGGCGGGGATCTATGCGCATGCCTCGGTGGGGTGTCTGCATGTGCGGCCGGTGGTGAACATGAAGACCGAGGCGGGGGTGGCGAAGTTCAAGGCCATCGCCGATGACGTGGCGGCGCTGGTGCTGGAGTTTGGCGGGGCGCTGAGCGGAGAGCATGGTGACGGGATGGTGCGGAGCCCGTACATCCGGCAGATGTTTGGCGATTGGATTTACGAGGCGTTTCGGGAGATCAAGCAGACCTTCGATCCGCATGGGCTGATGAACCCGGGGAAGATTGTGGACTCGCCGCCGCTTACCGCGAATCTGCGGTATGGGCCGGCTTACAAGGCCGTGGCGGTGGATACCCATTTTTCGTTTGCCGATTACGGTGGGATGGCCGGGGCGGTGGAGATGTGCAGCGGGTTGGGGGCGTGCCGGAAGACCTTGGAGGGGACGATGTGCCCTTCCTATATGGCGACGCGGGAGGAGCGGCATTCCACGCGGGGGCGGGCGAATGTGTTGCGGCTGGCGATGTCGGGCCGGTTGGGCGAGGCGGGGTTGGATGGGGATGGGGTGAAAGAGGTGCTGGACCTTTGCCTGGAATGCCGCGCTTGTAAGGCGGAGTGCCCGGTGGGTGTGGACGTGGGGCGGTTTAAGAGCGAGTTTTTGGCGGCTCGGTGGAAGCGGCTGGGCGGGGCGCCGTTGAAGGCGCGGGTGTTGGGGAACGCGGCGGGGTTGGCGGAGCTGGGCAGCCGGTTTGCGCCGTTATCGGGGGCGGTGGCGAATTGGGGCGTTTCGCGGTGGCTGAACGAGAAGATTACGGGGATTGACGCGCGGCGACCGGTGCCGCGGTGGAAGAGCTCGACGCTGCGTTCGCGGATGGGTTCGCGGATGGGCGGGCAGGCGCTGTTGTTTGTGGATACGTTTACTAACCACTACGATCCGGAGATCGGGGTGGCGGCGGTGGAGTTGATGGAGCAGGCTAGGCTGGCGGTGGGGTTGGCGCCGAACGTGTGTTGCGGGCGGCCGTTGATTTCGCAGGGTCTGTTGGGGGAGGCGGCGGAGTTGGCGCGGCAGAATACGGCGCGGCTGTTTGATGCGGCGTCGAAGGGCGTGCCGTTGGTGGTTTGCGAGCCGAGTTGTTTGTCTTCGCTGCGGGAAGATGCGCCGGATTTGTTGCGTGGGGAGGAGGCGGAACGGGCGCGGGTGGTGGGGCGGTCGGCTGTGTTGTTGGAGGAGTATTTGTTGGGGTTGGGGTTGGAGTTTAACGCGGGGCCGTCGGAAATTGTGTTTCATGGGCACTGCCATCAGAAATCGATGGGGCTGGCGGCGCCGGCGGCGGCGTTGTTGGGGCGGGTTCCGGGGGCGAAGGTGACTTCGTTGGACGCGGGGTGTTGCGGGATGGCGGGGTCGTTTGGGTATGTGAATTATGAGGTTTCGAGACAGATTGGGGAGCGGCGGTTGTTGCCGGCGGCGCGGTCTTTGAAGCCGGGGGCGGTGTTGGTGGCGGCGGGGACGTCGTGCCGGCACCAGGTGCATGATTTGGCTGGGGTGGAGGCTGTGCATCCGGCGGTGTTGCTGCGTGGGTTGGTGAAGAAGTGACGGGGGCTAGTGGGCGCGGATGGCGCGGGGTGACGGGTGGTGTTGGGTCTGTGGATGTTGGGCTCGGGCGGATGCGGGGTTTGGGTGCGCGCATTGATGGTGTGGGGCCGGCTGGGCTAGTGCGTGCTTGGGGCGGATGGCGTGGGGTGACGGGTGGTGTTGGGATCGGGCGGATTAGCCGTTTGTGTGCGCGCGTTGGTAGTGTGGGGCAGGCTGGTAGAGTGCGTGCTTGGGGCGGATGGCGTGGGGTGACTGGTGGTGTTAGGCTCGGGCGGATTAGCCTGTTGGGTGTGCGCGTTGGTGGTGTGGGGCCGGCCGGGCGAGTGAGTGCTTGGCGCGAATGGCGTGGGATGGCGGGTGGTGTTGGGCTCGGGCGGATTAGCCGTTTGTGTGCGCGCGTTGGTGGTGCGGGATTGGCTGTGCGAGTGAGTGCTTGGGGCGGATGGCGTGGGGTGACGGGTGGTGTTGGGTTCGGGCGGATTAGCCGGTTGGATGCGTGCGTTGGTGGTGCGGGGCTGGCGGGGTTATTGAATGCTCGGCGCGAATGGCGTGGGATGCTCGCGGGGAGGGCTCGATGAATCCGGGGGCGTTGACGCTGGGGGCGTTGGGGCTCGCCGTTCTTTTGAGCTGCGTGACGCGGTTGAACGTTGGCTTGTTGGCCATGGCTCTGGCTTGGCTGATCGGCGTTTATGTTGTTGGGCTGCCGGTGAAGACTGTCGCGGCGGGGTTTCCGGTGGAGCTGTTTTTGACGCTGACGGGAGTCACGCTGCTGTTTGCGCAGGCGGGGGTGAATGGCACGCTACAACGCGTGGCGCAGAACGCGGTCCGGCTGTGCCGGGGACGGGCGGGGTTGGTTCCGATTTTGTTTTTTGTGTTGGCCGCTGTCCTGGGGACTTGTGGGCCGGGGAACATTGCCACCACCGGCCTGCTGGCTCCGGTGGCGATGGGGACTGCTATTCGCATGCGCATCTCCCCCTTCCTGATGGCCATCATGGTGGGCAATGGGGCGAACGCCAGTTCGCTGTCGCCGTTGGCGCCGACGGGGTTGATCGTGAGCGGGTTGATGGAGAAGATCGGGCTGCCGGGGATGGAGTTGAAGACGTGGTGGCTGAACCTGGCGGCGCATGCGTTTGTGGCGTTTGCGGGGTACTTCTTATTTGGTGGTTTGCGGTTGTTGCGGGAGCCGGCGTCGGGCGGGGCGGAGGTGGAGAAGGCTCCGTTGGAACGGGCGCACTGGTTGACGCTGGCTGTCATTGCGGCGCTGGTGGGCGGGGTGATTTTTGCGCGGGTGCAGATTGGGATGGCTGCGTTTGCGGGTGTCGTTGTGCTGAGTTTGTTGCGGGCTTCCGATGAAGACGAAGCCATTCGGCGGGTGCCTTGGGGCACGATTGTCATGGTCTGTGGGGTTACTGTTTTGATCGCGTTGTTGGAGCGGACGAGCGGGTTGGAATTGTTTACGGGGCTGCTGGCGCGGGTGGCGGGACCGTCGACGGTGATCCCGTTGGTGGCGGTGAGGGTGGGTTTGATTTCTGCCTATTCGAGCACTTCGGGTGTGGTGCTGCCGGCGTTCTTGCCGTTGGTACCGGGGCTGGTTGCGAAGCTGGGATTGGCTTCCGGCTTGGGGTTGGCGGAGACGATGAACATTGCCGGGCATTTGGTGGATGTCTCGCCGCTGTCTACAATTGGGGCGTTGTGCATCGCCTCGATTCCGGCGGGGGATGCGAGCCGGTTGTTGTTTAACCAGTTGCTGGCTTGGGGGCTTTCGATGATGGTGGTGGGCGCATTTTTGTGCTGGATGGTTTTGGGATGAGATTCCTGCTTTTCTTGAGTTTGGCCCTGTTTGGGCATGATTTGGGTGTGACGGGCGTGCAGTTGCGGATTGCCGATGGGAAGACCCATGTGCGGGTGCAGGCGCACTCGCTGCAGTTGCAGGGGCAGGACCCGGGGACGGAGTTGCCGAAGCGTTTGCGACTGCGGTTGGATGGGGAGTTGTTTGTGGGTACGGGGCAGGTTGTTCCGGCGACGACGGGCGGGATTGTGGCGTGGGAGGCGGAGCGGGCGGGCGCGCCTTCGTCGATCATCATGGACGCGCCGCTGTTTCCTGAGGACGAGGCGGACCGGACGCTGGTGACGCTGCTGCGCGATGGGAAGCCGGCGGGGGAGGCGATTTTAGGGGCGACGTCGCGACCGGTGGTGTTGGGGGAGAGCGGGTCGTCGGCGTTGCGGCGGTTTGTGCCGATTGGGGTGGAACACATTTTCTTTGGCGCGGATCACATTGCGTTTTTGCTGGCTTTATTGCTGCCGGGGGGGCGGTGGCGATCGTTGCTGGTGGTGGTGACGGCGTTTACGATTGCCCATTCGATTACATTGGCGATGGCGGTTTTGGGGTGGGTGCGGCCGATTCCGTGGCTGGTGGAGGGGGTGATTGCGCTGTCGATTGTGGCGGCGGCGGGGGAGAATTTGTTATCCAAGGGCACGCGCGGGGCGGGGGTGCGGGCGATGTATGCGGCCGGGTTCGGGTTGGTGCATGGGTTTGGATTTGCGGGGGCGTTGGGGGAGGTTGGGTTGCCGGAGGAGGTGTTGGGATGGGCGCTGGCGGGGTTTAACTTGGGCGTGGAGATTGGGCAGCTGGGGATTGTTTTGTTGGTGGTTCCGGTGTTGGCTTACGTGGGGCGGCGGGAGATGGTGGTTCGTTATGGATCGTGGGGGATTATGGCGGTGGGGTTGTACTGGACGGTGACGCGGTTGTTTTTCTAGGGTGTTTTGATGCGGGTGGCGAGGTCCGGGGCGATGGCGAGGAAGTGTTTGTAGTTCCAGGTGTAGATTGTTTTCGCCCTGGCTTTACGGGCGCATCGGAGGAGGAGGGCGTCGTAGATGCGTCCGCTGGTGAAGCCCATGGAGGCGGCGCTGGAGAGGGTGTCCCAATAATCCTCTTCGTCGAGCGTGATGACGCGGCAGCGGCTGCGGACTTCACCGACGAAGAGGAACGCTTGATCCGGGGGGATGACATTCTTCACCGGGAGGGCGGTCATGGTGGCGTAGACTTCGGCGAGGGTGTGGGCGGCGCAGGCTGATTTTTCGCGATTGGCGCGGCTGACCAGGCGGAGGCTGGGCTCGTGTTGGGGGTGTCCCTTCCAGAAGGCGGCGATGAAGACGGAGGTGTCGAAGAACTCTTTGGCGGCGCTCATTTTTGGAGTTCCTGGATGCGGCGTTCGCGTTCGCGGTCAATGAGGTCGGTGATGGAGGACGCCTCGGCCGCATCGCCCTGGTAGACCCATACGCCTTGTTCCTTCTTCAGCAGGGCCTGGGCGCGGACAGGGCGGAGGCGGATTTCGTCTCCGTCGCTGGCGAGTTCCATGAGATCACCGGGGCCGAGATGCAGTTCGTCGCGCAGCGCTTTGGGGATTAGCACGCGGCCGGTCTGGTCCATGGTGATTTTGGTAATCATACTGGGAATATAGCATGGGAATTCCCAGTTGTAGCTCCCGGTGTTTGGGCGTGGAAGATGCTATTCCAGACTGTTGCCGCCGTTTGGATGGCGATCTGGCGGTTCAGGTGGCGGTGGTAGTCCTTGATTCCGGGGACGGGGCAGTCATCGCAGGCGCGGCCGGTGGGGCTTGCGGCGCGGGCGGACTGGTAGACGGGGTTGTTGACCACATCCATGTAGGGCGCTTCGGTCAGCGCGCCGAAGTCGTCCTGTTTGCTGTGGACGCCGCAGCAGGGGGCGACGGAGCCGTCCCAGTTGATGGCGGCCGACATGTAGTGCCAGGAGCAGGCCGTGGGTCGCTTGTATTTGACGCGGAATGTCTGATCGTCGGGGGCCCAGGCGAGGAGCGAGTCGCGATCGGGAGGGGGGAGGTCGGGACTGTCGATGTCGAGCATGGGACTCCGGAAGGCGATGCGATCGACTCCCATTTCCTGGGCCATTTCGCGGGCGAGTTGCTGTTCGTGTTCGTTGTGGTGGAAGACGAGGAACTGCCATGTGATGAGCGGGCTGGTGACGCCGAGGCGGCGCTTTTCGGCGACGATTTTGCGGACGTTGGCGCAGACGAGATCGAAGTCGCCGCCCTTGCGGTATTGGGTGTATGTCTCGGCGGTGGCGCCATCTAGGGAGACGATTATCTCGTGGAGGCCGGAGGTGATGAGGCGATGGATGCGGGCGTCTGTGAGCGGGAGGCTGAGGTTCGTACTCATGGCGCAGACGATGCCTTTGGCGGCGGCCATTGCGATCAGTTCTTCGGTGTGCGGGTTGAGGAGTGGCTCGCCCCAGTTGAAGAAATCGATGAAGAAAAGGGTGCCGGCGGTTTCTTCCAGGAGGCGCTGGAAGAGGGTTGGGGAGAGGTGGCCGGGAGGGCGATCGAGCTCGCGGCGGCCGGTGGGGCAGAGGGGGCAACGGAGATGGCAGGCGTTGGTTGGGTCGATGGTGAGTTTGAGGGGGCGGGCGGTGATGCGGGTGGCTTTTGTGCGCCATTCCCAGTTGGCGACGGCCCAGTTCCAGTAGGCGCGCGGGTGGCGCAAACGTGGGCGCATGCGCGCGACGATTTCGCGGCGGGCGGCGATTCGGTTGCAGAGTTGGAGGAGGGCGTTGGACGAGGCGGGCGGTGGTTCGATGAAGGTCCGCATGGTATTCCCATTTGTGCGGACACGGGGGCGTGGTTTTACTGTAGCAGAGCGGAGGCACACCTGTGTTTGATGGGTTACAGGCGGACTGGCGTGGGAGCCAATGAATACAGGGGTTTGGGCGATGGGCGCTGATTTGCAGAGCGATTGGCATGCGCGTTCCCTCTTGGGCTGGTTCGGTTGTTCTGCATGTTTGTGGCGTGGCGGTTTTGCTGCTGTTGCGGACGGATGAGGCGATATTGGTGAAGACGTCGATGGTGCCGATTGATGTACGGATGCCGGTGAAGATTCCGACGGCTCCGGTGGCGGCGCGGGCGATGGGCGGTGGTGGTGGCGGGCAGGATACGCGGCCGGCTTCGCGGGGGCGACTGCCGCGGGTGGCGGACCTGGTGTTTACGCCGCCGACTACGCGGACGGTGGAGATTGAGGCTGCGTTGCCCGTTGAGCCAACGATTGTGGCGGCGCCGGCGGTGGATATTTCGGCGCTGCGGCTGGGGGATCCGTTTGGGGTGCCGGGGCCGCCGTCGGACGGGCAGGGGCGGCGGGGCGGGGTTGGCGCTGGCGATGATGGCGGTGTTGGCGACCGGAGCGGGCCGCGGGCGGGGAAGGGGCCGGGGATGGATGGCG
>JBIKOG010000155.1:0-18279 GCA_044358225.1 Bryobacteraceae bacterium
GGGGCGGAGCCTGGGGGTGGTGATGACGGCGGGGGTGGCGGGGTCGTTGGCGTATATGGGGCCGGAGCGATTGGGTGGGTACTTTTCAGGCGCGACGGATGCGTATTCGTTGGGGGTGATTGCGGTGGAGCTGTTGACGGGGACGCGGCCGGGGGAGGAGGGGGCTGGGGTTTCCGGAGAGTTGGGGGTGGTGGTGGGGGAGGTGTTGGCGGATTCGCCGGAGCGGCGGCCGGAGGGGTTGGGAGAGTGGGCGGGACGGGTGGCGCGGGCTAGCGGGTGTTGAGGTAATGGGCTAGCCACTTGAGGGCGAAATCGGAGTCCCGGCGCACGAGGGCTTGTTTGCGGTTTTGGCGGATGGCGAGTTCGTCGAGGGTGAGTTCTTCGGCGAAGCGGAGCCAGATGGTGTCGGCGGCGAGGGGGTCGAGGGCTCGGAGTGCTTCGAGGGCGGTGTGGAGGGCGTGGTGTTGTTCGGGGGAGAGGGAGGACTGGTGGTGGGGGTGGAGGAAGCGGGCGATGGTGGAGGCGTCGTAGCGGGCGCGGACCAGGCGGGCGCGGCCGCGATCGGCAAGGACCTGGCGCATGGCGCGGGCGGAGAGGTTGAAGAAGTGATCGCGGGAGAGGACGGAGAGGTGGCGGAGGTCGAGCTTCAGGTAGGACTCGTGGACGAGGACGGTGGGGGAGATGGTGCGGGAGCTGACCTCGCGGCTGAGTAAGTTGGCGGCGGTGGATTTGAGTTTTTTGTAGGCGAGGGCGAATAGTTGGTTGCTCGCATCGCGGTTGCCGACGCGTGAGAGCGCGGCGAGTTCGGTGATATCCGCCATAGGTGTAAATTCCTTTTTGGTTATTATGCATGAAACGGGGAGGGGGGTTGATGTTAATTCATGAATATTTGCAGGAAATTCGGGGTGGGACGCAATTCAGGGTGTGACGACGCGACTGTTGATTCTACTTATTGCCTGCGCGGTGATCGAGGCGGCGACTTACACGTTCACGAAGATTGTGGTGGAGAGCCAGACGGGGCCGGTGGTAAAGCTGCGGCCGGTGTTGGCAATGAATGCCGATGGGACGGTGGCGTTCAGCGCAGAGGTGACGATAGATGCGGGAGTCGTTGGTGAGGGGGCGATTTATACGGGTTCCGGGGGTGGGCTGCGTAAGATTGCTGATACGAAGGGGGCGTTGATGGCGATGCTGGTGAACTCGATTAACGATGCGGGGACGGTGCTGTTTCAGGGGATGACGAAAGAGTTTGTTACGGGGATGTTCACTGGGGATGGGGGCGCGGTGGGGACGGTGATGTTATCGACGGCGCAGGCGCAGTTGCCTTCGTACCCGACACTTTATGGCGATATCTCGAAGAATGGGGACGTGGTTTACCGGGATGCGGGGCAGATTGTTGTGCGGTCGAATGGGGTGTCGCGGGTGGTGGCCGATAGTTCGGTGGCGGGGCGATTCGCGGGGTTGTCTCTGTCGGCGGGCGCGCAGTTCAACCGGAGTGGTTCGATTGTGTTCGGGGCGATCGATGCGTCGAGCCGGGACCGGGGCGGGCTGTTCATTGACACGGGCGGGACGATCAAGACGGTGGCGGAGGATTCGGGGCCGCTCCGCTTCGTTAATTCTGTTTATCCGATGATGAACGATGCGGGGCGCGTGGTGTCGTCGGCGTGGGCCGATAGCGGATTGCTGAGCGGGGGCGTGTATTCGTTTCTGGATGGGAAGGTAGAGACGCATTACAGCGGGATCCCTCGCGCGTTAACTGCCGATATCAACAATCGGGGCGGGGTGGCGTTTTTGTTGCAGGCATTTGGGGACGAGCGGGCTGGGCTCTACACCGGGCCGGATTTGAAGGCCGATAAAGTATTGGAGCCGGGGGATGCGCTGTTTGGTTCGACGTTGAGTGCCATGGGGATGGCGACGACGGGGGGGCATTTTCTGAACGACAAAGGGCAGATTGCCTTTAGGTATAGGCTGGCGAATGGGGAGGACGGGATCGCGGTGGCGACGCCGGAGGCGACGGGGCCGGGGCCGGTGGATGGGCGGCCGGTGTTGCCATTGAATGCGATGTTGAACGCGGCGTCGCTGGCACCGTCGGAGACGCTATCGGCGGGGGCGGCGGTGTCGTTATTCGGGACGAGCTTTGCGCCGGGGCTGAAGGTGGCCGAGGGGCCGATACTGCCGAAGGAGATTGACGGGGTGAGCGTGACGTTTAACGGCGTGGCGGCACCGCTGTATTTTGTTGCGCCGGGGCAGATCAACTTGCAGATTCCGTATGAAGTGGCGGGGACGAATGCGGCGGTGGTGGTGCGGAACGCGGCGGGGGTGAGCGAGACGCGGACGCTGGTGTTGGGGTTTGTGTCGCCGGCAATTTATACGGTGACGCAGAGCGGGGGCGGGCAGGGGGCGGTGGTGTTTGCGAACACGGGGACGCTGGCGGACGCGGCGCGGCCGGCGCGGGCGGGGGACACGTTGACGATTTATGCGAGCGGGTTGGGCGAGGTGGCGCCGAGGATTGGGAGCGGAGTGAATTCGTGCGGCGGGGTGTGCGCGGCGGATGGGTCGAACCTGACGTTGCGGCGGGTGGTGACGGTGCCTTCGGTGCTGATTGGCGGGACGCGGATTCCGGCGGCGAATGTGCTGTTTGCCGGATTGGCGCCGCAGTTTGTGGGGTTGTACCAGGTGAACTTCACGTTGCCGGAGGGGACGGCGAAGGGGAGTGCGGTGGCCGTGGTGTTGGAGCAGGGGGCGGCGCGGAGCCGGACGGATGTGACGATGGCGATTCAGTAGAAAAGTTTTTTTGCAGGCCGGGGCGGGTGGATCGCTATTGGCTTACATACGCACGAGTATTCCGATTTCGACGGCCTAGCGGCCGGGAGGAGAGCGATGACCCACGGATTGAGAAGCGGGATGGCCGCCATTGTGAGTTTGAGTGTGGCGTTGGGACAGACGCCGGTGCCGAAGCCAGCGGTGCCTGCCAAGCCGGCGATGCCGGCGAAGCCCACGGTGGCGCGGCCGGCGGCGCCGCGGGTGGCGGCACCTGCGAACGCGGTGGACCAGGTGTTGCAACTGGTGAAGCTGAAGATGCCGGAAGGGGCGATTTTAAAGAAGATCGGGGAGTTGAAGGGGTTGAACCCGTCGATGGATCAGCTGGTGGCGTTGCGCACGGCCGGGGCGTCGGACGCGGTGATTTCGGCGATTACGGGGACGGGGGGCGGGGCGGCTCCGGCTGTTGCCGCGGCGGTGGCACCAGTGGCCGTGGCGGCGGCGCCTCGGGCTGTGGTGGGTTCTCCGGCAGGGTTTCCGGCGTCGTTGCAGGGTGTATCGTGCGACGTGCCGGCGCAGGCGCGGAAGCGGGTTGTGGCCGTGGAAGAGTTTGACTATTCGGCGGTGATGACGGCGATTCAGGCCGTTTTCGGGACGCAGGTGAATATTGGGACCGGCATCCGGGCGATGTTTACGAAGCGGATTCACCAGGACGGGAAGTACCGGATTGTGGAGCGGGCGAAGGTGGCCAAGGTGATGGCCGAGCAGGACTTTGGCGCGTCGAACCGGGTGAAGAAAGGGACGCAGGCGAAGATTGGGCAGATCATTGGATCGGACGCGATTCTGATGGGCGATGTGGTGATTTTCGGGCGGGATGACAAGGGCAAATCTGTTGGCGGGTTTGGCGTGGGGCCGCGGGTGTTGAGCACAGTGAAGTTTGGATCGAAGGAGGAGAAGGCGGTGGTGTCGATCAACTTCCGGCTGGTGGACGCGGAGAGTTCGGAGGTGATTGCGACGGGGGAGGCGAGAGGGGAATCGGCACGGAAATCGAAGGGATTTGCATTGGCGGGGTATGGGGCGCGCGGGGGCGGGGCTGGAGGGATCGACATGACGTCGGCGAATTTCGGGGAGACGATTATTGGCGAGGCGACGATGGCGGCGGTGGAGCAGTTGGCCAAGCAGTTGTCGGAGCAGGAGAGCAAGATCCAGCCGCGGAATATGGAAGTGGAGACGCGGGTGGCGGAGGTGAATGCGCCGAGTTTGTATTTGAGCGCGGGGTCGACCGACGGGGTGCAGAAGTGCGACCGGTTTGAGATTAGCCGGATTCTGCGGGAGGTGAAAGACCCGGGGACGAAGGAAGTGATTGATGTGGTGACCGAGCCGGTGGGGGAGATGGTGGTGACGGAGGTTCGGGACCGGATTGCGATTGGGACGTTTGCGGGGACGGGGATGCCGCAGGCGGGGTTTGTGGCCAGAAAGAAGGGGAAATAGCGATGTCGATTTCTCGGCGAGAGTGGCTGGCGGTGGCCGGGGCGGGCATGGTGGCCGGGCAGACGAAGCGGTCTGTGGCCGTCGATGAGTTTGACTATTCGGCGGTGATGACGGCGGCGCAGGCGATCTTCGGGACGCAGGTGAATCTGGGCGTGGGGATCCGGGCGCTGCTGGTGAAGCGGATTGCGCAGGATGGGAAGTTCACGATCGTGGAGCGGGCGAAGGTGAACACGTTGATCAAAGAGCAGGACTTTGGGGCGAGCGGGCGTGTGAAGAAGGGGACGCAGGCGCGGATTGGACAGATCCGCGGGGCGGACTACACGTTGATGGGCGACATTGTGGTGTTTGGGCGGGATGACCGGAGCACGCGCGTGGGCGGGGGTGTTGGGGGGCGTGGCGGGGGCGGGTTTGGCGGGGTGGGGAGCGCGGAGGGGAAGGCTGTTGTGGTGATCGACTTCCGGCTGGTGGATAACGAGAGTTCGGAAGTGGTGATGACGGGGGAGGCGCGCGGGGAATCGAAACGGGTGAGCCGCGGCGGGTTTGGCGGCTTCTGGGGCGGCGGCGTGGCCGGTGGGGGCGGGGCGGCGATGACGGCGAGCAACTACGGCGAGACGATTATCGGCGAGGCGACGATGGCGGCTTGTGATTTGCTGGCGCAGCAGATTTCGCAGCAGTCGGCGCAGGCTTCTGGCGCGAAGAATGTGGAGATCGAGGCGCAGGTGGCGACGGTGGAGGGTGGGAGCGTGATCATCACGGCCGGGAGCGCGGCGGGGGTGCAGGTGGGGGACCGGTTCGAGGTGCAGAGGGTGCTGCGGGAGGTGCGGGATCCGCAGACGAAGGAAGTTCTGGACGTGGTGACGCAGCCGGTGGGCGAGTTCCGGGTGGCGACGGTGCGGGAGAAGATTTCGATTGGGAGCATGACCGGAGGACCGGCGAAGGAGGGTGATCGTGTTGTTAAGAAATAGCTTGGTTTTGGTTGTGGGGCTGGGGTTGGCGGGGCAGGAGATTGGCCCGTTGCTGGAGGGGATTCAGCGGCGGGTGCCGGGTGCCGGCGCGGCGGCCGGCGTGGGGCATGTGCGGGATGTGAATTCGGTGTTGTCGTACTGGTCCCGGCCGGGCGTTTGGGCGGGCGGTGACCGGCGGTATTTGGACCGGAGTTATTCGTATTTGAACGCGATGCAGGCGTATGCGGCGAATGATCCGGCGCTGGCGATTGCGGTGGCGTCGGCGTACCGGCAGATGGCGCTGATTCAGGAGCCGTATGCGCGGGAGGCGTCGTTGGCGGCTTATGCGGCGTCGGCGCAGTTGTACACGCGGTGGGTGGGGGTTCATCCCGGGTTGCGGAGCCAGTTGTCGTGGCTGTCGGGGCGGGCGTATGGGCTGGCCGGCGTGGTGCCGGCTTGGGGGGCGGCTTATTATGTGAAGCCGTTGGAGGGGCTGGACGCGGTGAGGGCGAATGCGCAACCGCAGGCGGTGGCGCCGCCGCCGGAGATGGTGGCGTGGCCGGAGGGGGTGCAGGGGCCGGCGGAGTTGCAGGACCGGTTTATGACGGCGGCGACGACGGTATTGACGACGCATTTGGCGGCGCAGCCGGTGAAGGAGTCCGTGGCGGGGTTGGGGCAGACGTTGCATCCGGATACGGCGAAGGGGCTGGGGATGATGCAATCGATGATGGAGTTGGCGCGGAGCCAGGTGGTGGCGGGGAAATTTGACGAGGCGCGGGAGAGCGTTTCGCGGGCGGAGGCGTACGCGAAGCGGGCTGGGAAGGCGCTGGGGTTGTAGGGCGATTGATGTTTTTGTGATCGTTGTTGCGGTTTGATGCTGACCGGATATGATGTTGGGCGCATGCGACGACGAGAGATGCTGGCGCTGATGGCGGGGATGGGGCCGGAGTTGGGCGGGCGGGGGTGCGTTGTGCGGGCCGGGCAAACGGTGCGGACGTGGGGGGACCAGACGGAGCGGAAGGACGTGTTGTCGTCGGCAAAGCCGGTGATGACGACGTTGCTGTTCTTTGCGATGCAGGAGGGGAAGCTGCGGGATCTGGAGGCGCGGATCGGGAGCTACGATTGGGCACTCGCGGAGAAGGATCGGGGGATGACGTTTGCGCATTTGACGTCGATGACGAGCGGGTATGGGCGGCCGGAGGCGCCGGGGGAGGCGTGGGCGTATAACGATTTTGCGATCAATTTGTACCAGAAGACCTTGTTCGACCGGGTGTTCCGGGAGAAGCCGGAGGCGGTGGGGGCGCGGCTGGAGAATGCGTTGGGGCTGCAGGATGGCTTGGCGTTCCGGGCCGGGAATCGGCGGCTGTCGGCGTCGGTCCGGGACTTTGCGCGGATCGCGGAATTCTGGCTGAACAAAGGGGAATGGAAGGGGAAGCGGATTCTGCCGCGCGCGTATTTTGACCGGTATTGCCGGCCGCAGACGCGGCGCGACTTGCCGCACACGCGGAAGGCGGAGACCGATGACTACTTGCGGATTGGGAGTTATGGGGGAGGGTCCGACCACTTCACGGAGTATGGCGCGGGGATCTATGGCGGCAACTGGTGGTTCAACGGGAAGGGGCGTTTGCATCCGCGGGCGAAGACGTGGCCGGGGGCGCCGGGGGACACCTTTATGTCTATAGGTGCGGGAGGGAATTGCGCGGCGATGATTCCGAGCCGGCGGCTGGTGCTGGTGGCGATGGGGGCGAATTGGGGGAAGTTGGAGCCGGGGAACGCGGGGTGGTTGACGAACCAGCATTTGGCGGCGCTGGTGCGGGGCTGATGGCGCGGGCGATTCTGCTGGTTTTGCTGTTTTTGTTGTCGTGGATTCTAGAAAGACTGACGGGCGCGGATGGCGGCCCGCCGGTGGTTACCAGGTGAGGCGCATGGCTAGTTGGACGCGGCGGGGGCTGCGGGCGGTTAGCGGTTGGAGGAAGACGCTGTTGATCTGGTTGTTCTGCTGGTCGTAACGGGCGGTTTGATCGATGGTGTTCCACTGGGGCGAGTTGGGCGTGTTGTAGCTTTCTACGCGGAGTTGGAACTGTTTCCCTTCGCCCAGTTTGATGTTGCGGTAGACGGAGAGGTCCCAGTTGACGAAGCCGGGGCGGCGGAGGATGCCCTCGCCGATGTTGCCCAGTTGGCCGCGCGTGGGCGGGATGAAACGGGACTCCGGCGGGGCCGAGGGGTCGTTGACGTTCAGGCGGGCACCGAGTGTGGGTGTGCCGGTGATTTCGAGGCCGCTGACGAGCGAGAAGCCGGGCATGAACGGCGCGCCGGATTGGTGGCGCGTGATGCCGGAGAGCTGCCAGCCATCGGTGATGTGGCGGGCCAGGCCCCAGTCGTACTTCTTGCCGAATTGCGGGAGCGTCCAGTTGTAGCGGAGGTTCAGGACATGGGTCCGGTCGTAGTCGAGCGGGCCGTAGTTGAACTTGCGCGGGCTGTAGAAGGGGTGGATGGTGGTCGTATCCGTTTCGCTGGTGCCGAGGGCCTTGGCAAAGGTATACGACAGGCCCCAGGTGCCGCTTTTCGACAGCCGCTGGCTCATGGAGAACTGGAGCGAGTTGTAACTGGACGTGGAGCCGAACTCGAACATGTTGATGTTGCCGTAGCCCGGGTAAGGACGGAGGAAGTTGGGGTTGAGGGCGCGGTTGGTGGTGGGGTCGATGTTTTGCGGGTTGACGTCGAGGAAGGTGGCGCCGAGGGGGACGGCGTTGATGTTGCGCTGCCAAAGGAAGTTGCGGGTGATGCTGCCGACGTAGGAGACGTCCATGATGAGTGTTCGGCCGAATTGTTGCTGGATGCCGAAGCTGTAGTTGTAGACCGTCGGCATGGGCACATCGCCAATGAGGCCGGTGACGGTGGCGGTGGGGGCGAGGATGGTGCCAGAGGAGTTGCGGCCGATGTCGGAGAGATTGCCGAAGTAGACGGTGGGGGTAGAGATGGTGGGCGGGTTTGCGAGGAGGCCCATGGAGGGGTTGCCCTGGATACGGTCGAAGAAGACGCCGCCACCGCCGCGGACGGCGGTTTTGCCTGCTCCGGAGGGATCCCAGGCGAAGCCGATGCGGGGGGCCATGCTGACGGCGGGGACGGTGTACATGCCGCGGGGCCAGTTGTTGACGCCGCCGACGACCATGCCTTCGGTGGGGTTGCCGACGCCTGGGGCGAAGGTGCCGATGAGGGTTTGGTTGTAGGTATTGCCGGAGGTGGGGTCCAGGGCGACGACGCGGTTATTGACACGGGCGGGGCGGAGGAGGACGGCGGCGTTTTTGGGGTCATAGAGGCCGGGGACGAAGCTGGCGAGTTGGTTGCGGGCGTCGTATTGGGGCATGTTGTGGTAGAAGCGGACGCCGTAATCGATGAGGAGGCGGCGTTTGACGCGCCAGGCGTCCTGAAAATACCACTCGAGGTTGGTGAAGCGGAACTGGCCTTGCGGGCGGGCGGTGGCTTCGGAGTAGCTGTTGTAGTAGCCGAGGAGAGCGGTGGCGTAGGCGTAGTTGGTATCGAGCGGGTTGTTGACGTTTCTGTCGAAACTAATGGCGCCGCGGGTGGGTGCGTTGGCGGACTGGTCCTTGCGGGTGCGTTCGAAGTAGACGCCGAATTTGAAGGCGTGGCGGCCGGCGAGTTTGGTGAGGTTTTCGACGATGGAGAAGATGGTGTTCGAGTTGTAATAAGGCAGACCGTTGGCCATGGTGGGGTTGGCGTAATTGGGGACGCTGGCGAAGGTCATGTTGGGGATGTAGCCATCGGGATTCAAGTCCGGGTACCACTGGCCCAAATCGATGCCGGTGGTGGCGCGGCGGACCTTGTCGGGCTGTTCGGGGAAGTAGAAGAGCTTGTTCTGGCTGACGCCGAAGATGAGTTCGTTGAAGAGGGAGGGGGTGAGGGTGGTGGTGGAGTGGAGGGTGGCGCCGCGGCCGGGGGCTTTGAAGACGATGGGGGTCAAGGGGAAATTGACGGAGCCAGTGACCCAACTGCCGTAGGGAGGGTGCTGCTCGTCGGCGTTGTTGGAGACGCGGAGATAGGTTTGGGTATTTTTGGCGGGTTGGAAGTCTGTGCGGAAGATTTCGGTGCGGCGAGGGTAGGCGCCGGACTGTTGGGAGATGTAGTTCCACTGGGAGAGGCGGGCGGGAAGAGGGTCGCGGAAGTTGGGTTGTGGGAAGAGGTTGAGGATGGCGGTGCCGACGCCGGTGATGCGGTCCTTGGGGACGATGTTGCCGGGGAAGGGGAGGTTGTTGTCGAGGGGGTCGCGGACGGGGATGAGGCGATTGTTGACGTCGAGGGAGCCGGAGAAATCGCCGGTGCGTTCGGCGGCGGTGGGGACGCGGACGGTGCGGGCGGCACCGAAGCCGACCTTCTGTTCCTGAAACTCCTGGGACCAGAAGAAGTAGATCTTGCTGCGTTTTTTGTCGAGGAACTTAGGGATGAAGACGGGGCCGGAGATGGTGTAGCTGGCGATGTTATAGCGGTAGGGCTGGCGGGAGAGGCCGTTGCGATTGTTGAAGAAGTCGTTGGCGGAGTAGTTTTCGTGGCGATGGTACCAGCCGGCGGAGCCGTGGAATTTCTTGGAGCCGCCTTTGGTGATGATGGTGATGGCGCCACCGGAGTTGCGGCCGTATTCGGCGGCGTAGTTGGACTGGAGGACTTTGACTTCGGAGACGGAATCCATGGAGGGCATGGAGTGGACGGAGCCGTTGGAACCGGTGTCCAAGTTAGTGACGCCGTCGATGGTCATGTTCTTGGAGTTGCTGCGGCCGCCGGCGATGTAGAGATTGCCGATGGAGGAGGGGGAGGGGGATTCGCGGGAGTCGGAGGTGTCGACGATGCCGGGGAGGAGGCCGACGGCGTCCATGATGTCGCGACCTTTGAGGGCCATGGCTTCGATGTCGGCGGCGGAGAGGGTGCCTGCTTTTTCGGAGGAGCCGAGGGCGACGGCGACGGCTTCGGCTTCGACGGTGACGGATTCGGAAGTCTGGCCGATTTTGAGTTCGATGGCGCCGAGGGAGCGTTGGGAGCCGGAGGTGATTTCGATGTTGGTCTGTTCGTACTTGTTGAAGCCGGGGGTGTTGATTTTGAGGGAATAGGCGGTGGGGGTGAGATCGGGGAAGGTGAAGAGGCCGGATTCATTGGTGCGGGTGAGGCGTTGGAAGCCGGTGCGGTCGCTGGCGATCGAGACTTCGATGTTGGGGATGGCGGCGCCGGTGGAATCCTGGATGGAGCCGGAGAGGGTGCCTGAGATGTTCTGGGCGGCTAGCGTGGCGCACAGGAGTGATAGCGCGCAGGCGGCGCGTAGTGTATGAATCCCCATTTTGGGAGAGTATACGCGATTTGGGGACGCCGGAGGAGGGGCAGGCTTTCAAAATACTTAAATCTGTTTCGCCGCAACCGCTTGACTCGGAGGAGAGCGACGAATAGGTTTAGTTCATTCGGCTATACGTGCCCCGCTAAAGCTGGACGATTTGGCCGCGAAAGGGACCGAAAAATGACGTACTGGAACCGTTATCTAATTCTTTTAAGCCTGGCCACCGGGCTGGCTTACGGACAACAAGCGCAGATCACGGGCCAGGTGACCGACGCGTCTGGGGCGGCGGTGCCGGGCGCGGTCATCACCGTAAGTAACAATACGACGGGCATTTCGCGAACCGCGTCCTCCAATGACCAGGGGCTGTTCGTGATTCCGCTGCTGCAGCCAGGCGCCTACACATTGACCAGCCTAAAGGACGGGTTCCGGCCGGTGACGCAACGCGATTTGTCGTTGCGTGTCGATGACCGCGTCCGCATTGATCTAAAACTGGAGCTCGGGGCGCAGGCGCAGACTGTCGACGTGACGGCGCAAACGCCGTTGCTGCGTGTGGACGACGCGCAGACGGGGCTTGTGATCGATAACAAGCGCATTCAAGAGTTGCCACAGTACAACCGCAATCCGCTGGCGTTTGCGCAATTGGCGCCCAACGTAAATGGAACGGCGGACCAACAGGGCTACTCCTCCGACTTCCGGATTAACGGCGGACGGACGGCGAAGGCGGAGTACATAATCGATGGCGTGGCGGTGACGACGGGCTTTCGCCACGATGTGCCGCCGTCCATTCCCTCGATGGAAGCGGTAGGCGAATTCAAGGTGATTACGAACGGACTTTCGGCGGAATACGGCCGGCTTTCCGGCGGTGTGGTTACGCTAATTACGCGAGGCGGCACGAACCAGTATCACGGCTCTTTGTATGAGTTTTTCCGCAACGACAAGTTGAACGCGAACGACTGGAATTCCAACCGCTTTGGCCGAGCGAAAGGCGTGTTTCACGACAACGTATTTGGCGGGGCAATTGGGGGCCCGGTTTCGATCCCGAAACTGTACAGCGGCAAGGATCGGACGTTCTTCTTTCTGAATTATGAAGCGACGCGGCGGCGGACCGGTTCGAATGCGCAATTGGCGAGTGTCCCGAGCGATCTGGAGCGGGAAGGCGATTTCTCCCAGACACTGATCGACAGCGGAGTTCCGGCGAGGGTATTCGACCCGCTCACTTCCCGTGCGGCGGGGGGGCGGGTTGTTCGCGACGCCTTCCCTGGCAACCGGATTCCGGCCAGCCGGATTGACCCGTTGTCGAAGATCTACATGGGCTTCTATCCGAAAGCGAATCAGGCGGCGCGGCCGAACTCGTCGCACGACCAAAACTTTGTGGGATCGGCCACCACGCCATTGGACAACAACCGATGGACCGGCCGGCTGGACCAGAACTGGTCCGACAAGCACAACAGCCACTTCACGCTGACGCATTTTGATCAATTTTCGGCCAGCCGCCGGTGGCTGTCGCAGTTGCAGCCGGTGAGCACGAACGATGATGTGGCCTGGACCATGGCGTTTGACCACAGCTATCTGATCAATCCGACGACCATCTTCAATGTCAAACTGGGCGCGGTACGTTCCACGTCGTTTGCGGGCGGGACGGTGGACGCGGATTCGTCGGCGTGGAACCTGGCTCCGGAGGTGCGTAACCTCATCGGCACTTCGAAGGGCCGAGTACCGTCGTTGGGGACGGCGGACACGGTGACGGGCATCGGCGGCGGCAGCGTCACCGACAACCGGGACACGATTTTCTCCGGCCTATTCTCTGTTCAGAAGCAAACCGGGCGGCACACCTTGAAGCTGGGCTATGAACATCGCCGCTACTACTCCAATATCTACTCCGGCGGCGTGTTTTCTACGGCGAGTATCCGGAGCGCGACGTCACAGTATTTCGACGCGCCGAATAATGGCTCCGGCTCGGGCCTTGCATCGTGGATGCTGGGCGTGGTTGGCGGTGGCAGCGGGACGCAACTCGCGGGGCCTGCCTCGTTGCAGGGATACCATGGCGCCTATGTCCAGGACGACTTCAAGGTCCGCAAGAACCTGACGGTGAACCTAGGTCTGCGGTGGGACATTGAACCGCAGCGGACGGAGCGGTTCGACCGCCAGACGTTCTGGGATCGCGACTATAAGTGGCCTATAAGCGCGGGGAACTGGAACTGGAATCAGGCACTTGGTGAAGCGCAGGTGGCAGGCTCCGCGGCGCCCACGCCAGAGTGGACGCAGAAGGGCGTCCTGGGCCGCGTCGCGCTGATGGGGACGAAAGAGTATCCCGGCCGGTCGATGCAGCAGGTGCCGAAGAATCACTTTGGTCCGCGGATTGGTGTGGCTTGGTCGGTGAATCCGAAGACGGTGGTTCGCGCCGGGTATGGGTTGATCTGGATGACGCTGACGGGTAGTTTTCACCTGAACGGTTCGCCGTGGAATATCGGCTATGGCGATGCCGCGCGGCTGATCCAGGGCGGCACCCCTGACGGCGGCATGACGTTCCCGCTGACGTTTACGAACCCGATGCCGGGCGGGGCCGGCCTGGTGCGGTTGACGCGCGATCTGGACGCGTTGAACCGCAGCGTGATGGGCAACTGGTTTGTGTCCTCGGCGACGAACCTGAGCCCCGGTTATGAGCATGCTTTTCACTTCGGCATCCAGCGCGAAATCGGTACGGGCGCCAACGCCTGGCTGATCGAAGGCAATTACACCGGCAACATGGGCCGCACGTTGCCGTACTACCTGGGTACCGGTGAACACATTTTGCCCGATGCTTACAACAAGATTGGCCCGATTGGATTGAAGTTGAACAACCCGGTGACCAATCCGTACTTCGGTTTCATTCCGGCGTTTACGGGCGTCGGGTCCCAGACGATTCCCTTCGGACGCCTATTCCAGCGCAATCCGCTGTGGACGGAGATCTGGACGCTTGGCGAGCCGCTGGGCAACTCCAATTACCACGCCGGTTACATCCAGGCGGAACACCGGTTCTCGCGCGGCTTCGGATTGCTGATGAACTACACGTTTTCGAAGATGTTGAACGACGTCGGTTCCTACGACGGCGGCTTCGGTATGCCCTATCCGCAGGCTGGCCTGCCGGTCTCGAATACCTATGGCATCGCGACGACGGACATTACGCACAAACTGTTGTTTAACTATTCGGTGGACCTGCCCTTTGGCCGGGGACGGAAGTACCTGAATGCCACGGACTCCTTCGCCGCGAACGCGCTGGACCAGGTGGTGGGCGGGTGGACAATGGCCGGCACGACGACGCTCCGCAGTGGGTTCCCGATCACGGTTCGGACGCCGTCGAACACGGTGGGCGGATTGGGTTCGAACTGGTACAACATTGGTCACGGGCGCGATTCGCAGCCCGTAATGGTGCCGGGCGTGGCGCTGGACAACCGTGTTAGCGGCCAGACGGCGCTTGAGGGATCTGCGGGCTATACGCCGTATTTGAATCCGGCGGCCATTCGTGTTGTCCGGGACTTCGAAATCGGCGACGCGCCTTCCACGCAGCCGAACTTCCGTGGGCCGGGTTTCTCGCAATGGGATCTATCGCTGTTGAAGAGTATCCGGACGCCATGGGAAGGCAAGACCGTGCAGTTGCGCATGGAGGCGCAAAACCTGTTCAACACCATGAATCCGGGCATGCCGGGGAACGCGATTCTTTCGCGAACTATCGGGATGATCACGGGCCAGACCGGGAGCCCGCGGCGCATTATGGTCGCGGCGAAATTCTACTTCTGATTTCGCCGGCGGGAGGCGAATTGGTGATGGGACTTGGGGTGGCGTCTGTCGAGACCAGCGGCGGACGCCGCCCCCCAGTTTGTTTCAGGAATCGGCGAAGCAGAGATAGTTTGAACGGCTCGTCCGGCGGGCTGAGTTCTTCGTGAAGCGCGCGCTGACTGGGCCTGCTCCGGCGCGGGGTGTGTTGGCCGGCGTGTTGCCGTTTCTTGGCACTGGCGGGCAGGCTACGATGCGGGATAGGTTGTCGACGTCGCGGTCGAAGGTGCAGATGCCTTCGAGGTTGTAGACGCGGACGACGGCGGCGTGGACGGCGTCGCTGGCCTGGTCCACGAAGGCGGCGGTGATGGGGAGGACGGTGGGGAAGAGGGTGCGGGCTACGGAGTAGACGTGTTTTCCCAACGCCCAGCGGCGGGTGGAGATGTAACGGTGCAGAATTTCCTGGAGTACTTCCGCATCGATCGCTGCTTCGATCTCATTTCCCGCTACGCGCAGAAGAAATTGTTCGGCGATTGCTTTGTTGGGGTGTTCGCCTCCGCCCGCGTACATCAGGACGTTGGCATCGACGAGGATCATGGCAAAGGCTCTACGGCGGGGACCGACTCACGCTCCATTTCTTCAGGCGTGCCGACCGGGAGGTTGAGACTGGCGAGGCTCTTTACGAGGGCGATTCGTTCGGCGACGTCGGTTGTGGCGTAGCGCGACTGGCAGGCTTCGCGGACGAGTTCGTCGACGCTGGAATGGCGTTGTTCGGCGAGCTTGGCGATGCGGCCGTAGAGTTCGGGGGGGAGCTGGACGGTGGTCTTGATGAGTTCCATGGCGTTCGCGTTCCCATTATTGCAGAGCGCGGACGCCGAGGACTGTGAAGCCGCCGTCAGCGGCGGTGGTGCCCGTGGCGCTGGCCAGGATGTAGTAGGCCGCGCCGGGGGTGACGGGGAATGTTGTCGTGCCCCAGATCCAGGCGCCGGTGTTCCGGGGGATGAGGGCGCAGGCGAGTTCGGGGCCGGGGGCGGCGCCGTTGGCCGGGTAGGCACTGACGACGATGCCGGAGTTGCCGAAGACGTCGTAGCGCTGGGCTTGGAAGAGGACCTCGAGTTGCTGGGCGTCGGCGGGGGCGGTGACGCGCCACCAGACCGTCTTGGCGGGGGCGGTGGTGGCGCAGGAGGGGTTGGGGTCCGACGGTTGGGCCGTCTGGGTGCGGGTGTCGCGCACGCCGAGATAGGGGAGGGCGGTGATGGCGGTGGCGCCGGCGATGTTGTCGGCGGCGGGGGGCACTTGGAGCGCGCCGGCCTGGGTGGACTCGATGGCTTTATCCTGCAGCCAGAGGCCGCCGCGGCGGGCGGTCTGGGTGGTATTGGGCGTGGCGGTGACGGTGATGACTCCTTCGCCCGTGCCTTGCGCGGGGGAGTTGACATCGATGGCGCCGGGTTGGGGAATGGCGGCCCAGCCGCAGTTGGGTGCGGTGTTTACGGGGATGGTGAATGTTCCGCCGAAGGCAGGGAGGGTTGGGAGGGTGCCGATGGAATATGAGCAGCCATCGCCGGAGCCGGGGAGGCGGGTGCGCCAGACGCCGCGGCCGAAGGTGAAGGCGTAGAGGTGATTGGCGCCGGCGGCTTTGTCGAGCACGAGGGCCTCCGTTGGGACGGCGGCGAAGGGATTGGCGTCGCGGTTCCATGTCGCTCCGGCGTCGAGGGAGACGAAGACGCCCAAGTCGGTGCCGGCGTAGAGGCGCTGGGGATCATTGGGATCGACGAGGAGGCGGAAGACAGGGATGTCGGGTATGGCCGTATTGCCGGAGCCATCGACGCCGGTCCAGGTGGCGCCGCCGTCGGTGGAGCGGTAGATGTGACTTTGGCCGGCGGCGGTATTGAACTGGCTGTAGACGGCGTAGACGGTGCCGGGGTTGACCGGATCGAATTCGAGCCAGGGGAGATAGCCGACGCGGGGGCGGGAGGCGAACCAGGCGGTTTCGGCGGTGGCTTCGGCGACGTTGGCGGTGCGGAAGATGAAGCCGGCGCTGGTGGCCATGAGGACGGCGCCATCGACGGGGGAGACGGCGATGGCGGAGACGCTGCCCTGGCCGGGGGGGACTTCGGTGGAGATGGGTTCCCAGTTGTCGCCCTGGTTGTTCGACCGCCAGAAGATGCGGCCGCCGGCGTAGAGGGTATCGGGGTTGCGGGGGTCCATGCCGAGGGGGGCGATGAAGGCGAAGTTGGCGAAGGGTTCGGTGATGCCGCGGATGGCGTTGGCGAAAGTCTTGCCGCCGTTGCGGGAGCGGCGGAGGGCGAAGTTGGGGGTGGAGACGTAGACGGTGTTGACGTCGCGGGGATCGATGGCGACGGCGGCGCCATCGCCGCCGCTGATCTTGGTCCATTCTCGGCCGGCGGCGAGGGTGCCGCGCATGGTGCCGTTGTCCTGTTTACCGCCGAAGAATGATCCGCCGCCGGGGGTGACGGCACCGGTGTAGAACTGAGTGGAGACGTAGCCGTTGTGGAGCGGCTTCCAGGCGACCTTGTTCTGGAATGGGGTGCAGCCGGCGCGGGGGCCGGTGGCGAGATCGGCATTGGCGTTTTCGGTTTTGTAGACGCCGCCGTCTGTGGCGGTGAAGAGGTGGGGTTTTTGGTCGGGGTCGTAATCGGGCGGGAAGACGAGGGAGCTGACGTCGGCGTGGGCGCCGCCGGGGGCGTCGGCGGACTGCCAGAAAGAGGCGATGCCCCAGTTGGCGCCGCCGTCGTCGGAGCGGTAGATGTCGATGCCGCCGACCCAGACGCGGTCGGGGTTGGTGGGATCGACGGTGATGGCGTTGTGGATCCAGCCCTGGCCGCCGATGGTGCGTTGGCCGTTGGCGGTGCAGAGATTGTTGTAGAAGCCCAGGTTGGTGGAGAGGAGGCCGGTGTTGATTTGTTCGGGATTCTGGTTGGTGACGCGGGCTTCCCAGGTGTCGGCATCGCCGTTGGTGGTGGAGCGGTAGACGGCGTGGAGGGAGTTGCGCCATTCGGCGGCGTCGGCACCGTTGCTGGCGATTAGGGCGTAAATTGTGCTTTGGCTGGAGGGGGCGAGGGCGAGGGTGGTGTTGCCCATGGCGGGGAGTTGGAGGACCTTTTCCCAGGGGGCGTCGGAGGCGGCGTCGGTGTTGCGGAAGATGGCTGCGTCGCCGGCGGTGGTGGTGCCGCAGGCGGCGTAGAAGTAGTCCGTTGACTGGTCGGTGCGCATGACCATGTCCTGGCAGCCGTTTCGGCCGTTGGTGCCGCGGTTGAAGATTTGGGTCCAGGTGGCGCCCGAGTCGGTGGAGCGGAAGACGCCGGTGGGGGTGGCGGCGTAGATGCGGTTGGAGTCGGACCGGGAGACGAAGATGTCGTTGATGTAGCGGAAATTTGCGCCGCCGGGATTGCCGAGGGGTTCCCAGGATTGGCCCGCGTCGCGGGTGCGGAAGATGCCGGTGCCCAAGGGGGCGGAGCCGAAGACGTTGGTGCCGGAGAGGGTGTTGAACCAGAAGCCGGTGCCGGCGTAGAGGATGTCGGGATTGGCGGGGTCCATGGCGAGGGCGCCGAGGCCGAGGGTGGGGAAGAGGTCGGTGAGGGGGGCCCAGTTTTCGCCGGCGTCGGTGGTTTTCCAGACGCCACCGGTGACGGCGGCGGCGTACATGATTTTGGGGTCTTGGGGGTGGATGAGGAGGACGCGGGTGCGGCCGCCCTGGTTGGCGGGGCCGAGGGATTCCCAGCCGCCGAGATCGGCCTTTCGAGTGCCTTTGGCGGCTGGCGCGGCGGCGGCGAGGTTGTAGGCGGGCATGCGCGTGAGCTTTTGGCGGGCGGCTTCGTAGCGTTCGAGGGGGAGTTCGCCGTTTGGGTTCCCGGTGCGGCGGAGGAGTTGGAATTCGGCGGCTTTATCGGGTTGGTCGCCGGCGGGCATTTGTTTGGTTGGTTTGACGGGCGGGGCGGGGGGCGTGTCGAGGGCGAGGTGGCGGTGGGCGCAGCC
>JBIKOG010000372.1:0-5473 GCA_044358225.1 Bryobacteraceae bacterium
CTGTTCAGCGGAGAGTTCGATTGGCGGAGCAACGCGCATGAAAGTCCAGCACCTCAATTGTAGAGGCGTCGGAAATCGAATACTGGTTACAATTACCGAAGCACTACACTAGATTGGCTCGGTATGAGTTCCACTGGCGGAAACTTTACCCGCGCAATCATAGAAGCACTATTTGAATGGGACTTGCCGGATGAGATCGCTCAGAGTGTCGCGTATCAGATGTTCATGCTGCTGAATACTGAGGTCTGGATGCACTACCACTTTAACTCGGTGCTGGTCGCAGCAGAAACTTCCACAACTCGCCTGGTACGGTCGGTAGCGGCTCTGCATCGGGCATTCGATCTGAGGCGGTATCGGAGACTGGATCGGGATATGGCTTTGAGTAACGCTCTGGATCTGGATTATGAGGAGCCGACTCAGGTTGAAGCTCTAGCTAGCTCTCGAGCCGGTAATTGGGCTCGGGCTCGGGTTCGGGCTCGGGCTCGGGCTCGGGGTCTGTATCCGCATCCGGATCTGAAAATGGATCGGAAGAGTCTTTGGTGGCAAAAGTTTCAGACTCAACCCGACCTCTGCGGTCCTCTCTTGGACCATCTTGTGAGCGTCCTTGAGCTCAAGCCAAAGCCGCTTTGGTGGGAATTCATCCGAGTCCGTGTTCTCCCCACCCTCCCTGGTCGGCTCCGAACCTACGACCGCGCTCTGTGGAAGCGGACCACCACCAGAATTGAGTCTGGTACCGCAACGGATCTGGATCTCTGGTGTGCCGCGCACCATCTCTTAACAGATTCGGCCCTTTGGGTTGCGGCAGTGTTCAAGGAACCGGCGGACTCGCCAGCACGGAAGCTGGCACAACTAACCCGCGAAATCGATTTTCCCGCACTCCGGATCGCTCACTGCCTGCGCGATCTTGCCTACGGCGACGAATCCCGCACCGACGATCTCGCTGACTTAGTGAAATCAAGCGATCCCGAATATCAGAAGTTCTTCCGTGATGCCTATTGGATCGATTAGTCACCGCTCGCATCCGAGCGGGGGACCGTCTGGGCCACTTCCGCTCGGATGGATCTGCGCGGCTCCTGCCCCCCCATCCACAAATCGCATCGGAAGACGTGATGCTCTTTGGGCGCGTGCGTTAGTTGTCGACCCAGCATCAGCGTCGCAAATACCGTTTCCAAAATGACGAGGAGAAAACCGGGGCTGCCACGGCTCTATACTTCTGGACAGTAGGCAGGAACTCTCCCCCGTTACCCCAGTAAATCACCCCTTCCCGGCCCGCCTTTCACCTGTTCACCCGATACCCAAAAATCAGCCCCGCCCCTAACCTGAATCCAGAGGTAATCAATGGCTGACTTCCACCAATCCAGTTCCGTCGCAACGCTCCACCGCCTGCGCTCCGGCCGCTTGTCCGCCATGGAGGCCGAACTCTCCGGCTTCTCCCGCCGCACCGGCATGTCGCTCATCCTCCCCGCCCTCATCACCGAGTTCGAACGTCCCGCCATGCGCCGCATCGTCGACGAACTCCGCCACGCCAACTACTACGCCAACATCGTCGTCGCCATCGGCCGCGCCACCCGCAAACAGGCCGAAGAAGCCGCCCGCTGGTTCCACGGCTTCCGCTCCCCCGTCACCATCCTCTGGATGGAAGACCCCCGCATCCAGTCCATCTTCAACGGCCTCAATCTCCCCGCCCACACCGACGGCAAAGGCCGCACCTGCTGGCTAGCCGCCGGCTACCTCCTCGCCGAAGGCCACACCGACATCATCGCCCTCCACGATTGCGACATCGCCAACTACACCCGCGAAATCCCCGCCGCGCTCTGCTACCCGCTCGCCCACCCGCGCATGGATTTCGATTTCTGCAAGGGCTACTACGCCCGCATCTCCGGCAAGCTGCACGGCCGCGTCTCGCGCCTCTTCCTCGCCCCGCTCGTCGAATCTCTCCGCCAACACCTGCCCGAATCCCGCTTCCTCTCCTTCCTGAGCGAGTTCCGCTACCCGCTTGCCGGCGAATTCGCCATCACCGCCACGCTCGCCCGCAAACTCCGCCTCCCCGCCGATTGGGGCCTCGAAGTCGGTGTGCTCTCGGAAGTCTTCCACCACGCCGGCCCCCACCGCGCCTGCCAGGCCGACATCGCCGAAAACTACGATCACAAACACCAGGACCTCTCCCCAAAAGACCCCACGCGCGGCCTCCGCCGCATGACGTTCGATATCGCCGGCGCCATGCTCCGCTGCCTCGAACGCCACGGCGTCCCGCTCGCCCCCGAAGCCCTCCGCCAGGTTGCCAACAGCTACACCGAACAGGCCGGCTCCAAGCTTCGCCAGTACGAAGCCGACGCCCTCATGAACGGCCTCACCTACGACCGTGTCGAAGAGATCAACGCCGTCAACAGCTTCGGTGACAGCCTGACGGAGGCCATCGCCCTCCAGGGCCGCGCCGTCGAAACCCTCCCCGCCTGGGGCGTCGTCGAATGGGAGTCCCCCCACGTCATGCGCCAGCTGCTGAACTGCCCCCTGATTGTTACAGAGCCAACGCACCTCCACATGCCAAACTGGCTACAGCAGCCCGTACCCAAGCCCGCCTAAAGGACTCCTCATGCGGCTTCGCACCTGGCCCACCGTCGTCGGTGGGCTCGCCTGTCTCCTCCTTCTCATCCTTGTCTCCAGTGAGGTGATCCGCCGCAAGGCCCGCGATATCTACGAATCGCTCGACCAGGTCAACACGCTCCACCGCAACAACGCCGTCAAGCTCCAGACGTTGCGCGCCGACATTCACTTGTCCGGCATCTTCGTCCGCGATTATCTGCTCGATAACTCCCACCTCACCGCCGATAGCTACCGCGCCCGCCTGATCACGCTCCGCGAGGCCACTCGCAAGACGCTCGAAGAGCTGCACGCGAGCGCCAGCCCAGCCGAGCGCGAACGCATCGAACGCCTCCAGTCCAACCTCGACGACTACTGGGAAACCTACGACCCGCTCTTCGGTTGGACGCCCGCGCAAAAGCTCTACCTCAGCGCGCCGTTCCTCCGCCAAAACGTCCTTCCCCGCCGCAACGCCGTGCTCGAACTGACGCGCGACATCGAAGCGCTCAACAACGCCAGCCTCGCCCAGCAGCGCGCCGTCGTCGCCACCCAGGAACAGGAACTCCGCCGCCTCTTCGCGCGTATGCTCTGGATCACTATGGGCCTCGGCGTGGCCATCGCCATCGGCGCCGGACTGCGCTTCCACTACGTCGAAACCCGCTTCGAAGACCAGTACCGCCGCATCTCGCAGATGATGGTCCGCGCCCAGGAGGAGGAGCGCAAACGCCTCTCGCGAGAACTCCACGACCAGGTCGGCCAGATGCTCACCGCGCTCCGCATGGAAGTCGGCCGCGGCCACCAGGCCGAGAGCAAAGCGCTCATCGATACGATGGTCGCCACCGTGCGCGATCTGTCGATGGGCCTGCGCCCATCAATGCTCGATGACATCGGCTTGGGGCCCGCGCTCCAATGGCTCGCCCGCGACCACGCCCGCCGTTACGACTGCCCGGTGAACGTGGATCTCTCGGGCGACCTCGACGCGCTCCCGGAATCCCACCGGACCTGCACCTACCGCGTCGTCCAGGAAGCGCTCACCAACTGCGCCCGCCACGCCCAGGCCCGCCGCATCGACGTGGCGCTCCACGGCACCCCCGGCCAGCTGCGCCTGCAGATCAAGGACGACGGCGTCGGCATGCCAGCCCGCCCGCTGGCCGCTCCGGGGCTCGGCCTGTTCGGCATCGAAGAGCGCGTCCGCGAACTCGGCGGCCGTCTGCAGCTGTACTCCCAACCTGGTCAGGGCACGTCACTGAAGATTGAGATGCCGATACCTGTATGCGTATAGTTCTAGCCGATGATCACGGAATCGTCCGCCGCGGCCTGCGCTCGTTGCTCGAAGGAGAACAGGGCGTGGAAGTGGTCGGCGAAGCGGCCAACGGCCGCGAAGCGTTGAAGCTGCTCGAAACCACCAAGCCCGACATGGCGATCCTCGATGTCGCCATGCCGATGCTCAACGGCATCGAAGTGACCGCGCAAGCCATGAAGGCCTTCCCCGATCTGCGCGTGATCATCCTCAGCATGTACGCCGACGAGGCTTATATCGTCCGCGCGCTCACCGCCGGCGCCCGGGCGTACCTGTTGAAGGAGGCGACGGAGGACGATCTGCTTCCCGCCGTCCGCGCGGTGGCGATCGGGCGGAGCTTCTTCAGCCCCGCCATCAGCACGATCCTCCTCGCCGACTACGTCCGCCACCTGAAACAGCGCGGCTTGGAAGACTCCTACGACGTGCTGAGCGACCGCGAAAAGGAGGTGCTGCAGCTGCTGGCCGAAGGCAAATCGAACAAGGAAGCGGCCGCCGTTTTGCACATCAGTTTGTCGACGGTGGAAAGCCACCGGCTGAAACTGATGCAGAAACTGGATCTCCACAACACCGCCGAAATCGTCCTCTACGCTGTGCGCAAAGGGATTATTTGCTGACCCAATCGGCGCGCCGCAATGCGCGTAGTGGGTATGACCCGTTGGATTCCTATACTCGTTTTCGGCGTCACCGCCGCCTATGCCGATTGCCCCGATGGCGTTCGGCCCACCACTGAAGCCGAACGCGCCCACTATTCCGCCACCATGAAGAAGCTGGAGGCGCTGGTGCCAGCCGCTCCCGCTGGCTGGAAGCTGGACGCGCCCCCGGTGTACCCGCTCGCCAACTCCACCTGTAAAGGCTCGACGTTTCAACGCGTCTCCTACACCGTCAGCTATACCAACCTGACCCGTGTGGCCGACGCCAACGGCCGCGCCGAGGAGATGGGGCGGCAAATAGCCGAGCTGCGCAAGATGCCCACCGATAAGGCCGCCGAGATGGCTGAACTCAGCAAGCAGAGCCGCGCGCTCCAGCGCGAACGGCCCACGGTCCGCGCGGCCGGCGACCAGGCCGCCAGCGCCGATCTCGAAGCGCGCATTAAAGACCTCGACCGCCGCTGGGCCGCCATCCGCCGCGCGCACGAAGAGTCGGTGCAGCCGCAAATTTTGGAGATCGCCAAACGCTTCCAGGACGCCAGCGAGGGCCAGTCGAACGTCGTTCGGCTTACCTTGGAATCGAACGGCGGCAAGGTTTCCAAACATGCCGAGGGCGATCCGGCGGGGATTCATCTGCTAGCTTGGTAGAGCGGATGATTTCCTTTTCCAATATCAATAAACAGTACGGAAAACAGCTTGTTTTCGTGGATGCCTCGTTCCAGTTGAACCCGGGCGAGAAGGTGGGGCTCGTCGGACCGAATGGCGCGGGCAAAACCACGCTCTTCCGGATGGTGGTCGGCGAGGAGGCTCCCGACGACGGCGACGTGTCGGTGCCGAAGAAAACCACGGTCGGCTACTTCCGTCAGGATGTGGAGGAGATGTCGGGCCGCACGGTGCTCGATGAAGCCATCGCCGGCAGCGGCCGCGTGGGCGATCTGCACCACGA
>JBIKOG010000157.1:0-18232 GCA_044358225.1 Bryobacteraceae bacterium
CATCCCTCACGGTTTTCGAGAAAATCCCCATTTTAGAGGCCTTCGACAGCATCGATAGTCACTCTTCGGATAGTGATGCCGCTAAACAGTTGATTCTATTCGAGTAACGTTGGGACACTAGTGGTGTGACACGGGTTTCGCTCGAACGTCGAATTAGGCGGGATCGGTATGTTCCTGTATGGGGGCAGGAAAACGGGGGTAGGAGGAATTCGGTAATTGCGGTGACTGTCCCTAATTTAGAGGAGGCGGAGGTGGCGGGTGATGGGGTCGATGGCGGTGGCGTCGTTGGGGCCGATGGCCAGGCTGGTTCGGGTGGGGATGCCGCCGAATTCGGTGCGGCCGGCGTCGATGATGACGTGGACGCGGAGGCCGGCCTCCTGCGCTTTGGCGGCGATGCTTAGCAGTTCGGCTTCGGAATCGACGCCGACGCAGATCTTGGTCATGCCTTGCATCATCCAGAGCATTTCTTCGGGCGGGACTTTGGCGTGATAGTCACTGGCGAGTTCCGTGAGACGCTCGACGAGGAACATGCCGCTGGCGTGGGCACCCTGCGCTACCATTTTGCCGCGGCCGATGTTGAGGTCGGTCCGCATGACGATGACTTGTTTTAGCGAGCTCATGACATTGGCACGGCGAACGGGAGTTACGGGTTTGTTTTAATCCTGGGGGCGGCGGTTCAGCAGGCCGATGGTGACCGGATCGGCGGCCCACTCCCGGGCGAAGGCGTGGACGAAGACGGTCTGATCGCCGGCGGGGAATTCGGGCATTTTCAATAGATCAATGGCAAAATAGCCGGCAGCGACGCCGGTTGGCGCGACACTGCGCACGGGAGCCGACACACGGTACACCTTTGGCTTTCCGTCGGAGGTGCCGATGACCAGGATATGAATGGTCGCCACGGCGGCGTAGGGAGTGCCGTCGGGCTGGAGCAGGCCGGAGGTTCGGTTGTACTCCTTGTTGTCGGGCTTGACGATATCTTCCGGCATCATAGGCAGCCGCCAGGCGCCGTGGAGCACCACGGGGGCTTTGCCATCGACAGGGATGACACGCTGGGCTTTCAGGCTGATTCCCATGGTGACGGGTAGTTCCGCGGACCCGTCTTCCTTGGTGAAAGATGGATAGGCGGCGCCCTCAGTGACGGATGGGAATGGGGCGGGCGGGTTCAGCGCGGCGCGTTCGGCGGCGAGGAATTTCTGGACCTCGGGGTCCTCAAACTGGGAGGCGCCGGAGACGAGCTTTGTTTCGATCCGGGGGGAGGGGAGGTCCAGAAGAATGGCCTGCAGGATTAGACGGGCCGGCTTCCAGGGGAGCTCCAAACGTTCGCGGAGTTCGACGGTTTGGGCGCTGGAGCCATAGCCCTGGCTGACGATGCCTAGATTGGGAGGTTTGGGGGCGTCGGGGTCGGGATCTTCGCCGCCGTCCTGGGACCCGGCGCGGACGACCTTGAGGTAGTTTTGATCGACATCCATGACGGCGATGACGCCGTGCTTGTCCAGATCGCGGGAGGCCATCTGCTGGAAGGAGCCCATGTAGTAAACGAAGGCGGGGAGGGTGTGGCGCTCGGCGAGATTGACTTTGGCGGGCGCATCGATGGCGACGCCAAAGTAAGAGCGGCCGTGTTGGCGAATGACGGGGTCGAGTATGCGGTCGCCCTTTCCCCAGAATGACTCGTCGGGGAGATGCAGGGCCTTCATATCAATGGACATTGTTTTGCTTCCTGTCGTTCGGGGCGGAGATTGAGTTTGGGCGGCGGCGAGCCACAAGGCGAGGGCGAGGAGTAGAGCGAATGGCCGCATGGGAGGTCTAGCCTTCGGTGCGGCCGTCCCAGTAGGCGCGAACGTCTTCGAGGCGGCGGGCCTTGAGGACCTTGGTGCAATCGACGCAGTATTTTTTGCGGTTGTCGTCGACGCCGCCGGAGCCCCACATGATGCAGACATCGTCGCTGGCGCCGGGGCTCCAGTCATCGAAAGTGGAGTGAGACTTCTTGGATGAGGGCATTCCGTTGGCGCAATGGCCGCCCTTGTGGAGGTTGCGGAATCCGTTGGTGTAGGGACCGGCATCCTGATTGCGGTAGTACCAGCCGCCGTTATCGACGTGGAGCGGGGTGGTGAGGCCGGGCGGGGTTGGATATTTCCATTGCCCGGTTTGGGGCATGACGGTCATACCCATGCTGTGGCCGAGTTCGTGGCAGATGGTGGCCGCGCAGGGGCCGGGCGAATGGGTTTTCAACACCATCAACTGGCTGCCGCCGCCGGCGTTCCCGTTGATGGCGCCGGTGCCATCGGCGGCAAATTCGGTGTTGATGGGGCACTTGGTGGGAGATGGGTCGCCGACGAAGTCGCCGGGTTTGTTGGGACCGCCGGTGGGCAGAATGAACTTGAGCGCATACATGCTCATGTGGTCGATGGTGATGTCGGACATGGGGCCTGTGCGGGAGACGCCGTCGTCGTCGAGGCCGGGGTGGTACAGGATGGCGAGGGTGCTGTTGGCGTGAATGTCCTGGAGCGCGGAGGCGACTGTGCCGCGTTGGGCGTCGGCGTCGCCGCCGGTGGCTCCGCTGATGACGAATTTGAGCTCGTTTTTGGCGACGCGGAGTTTTTTTGCGTCGGCAAAGCAGGCGGCGTAGTAGTTTTTGATTTTCGCTAATTCGGTGGGCGGGAGTGTGTTTGGCGGGGTGAGGGTGACGGAGAGAGCGGGGCCGCCGACGGTGGGCTCCGAGACGGAGAAGATGTTTTCGCCGAGGTCCTCGGTGGCGTCGGTTGCCTGGAAGGAGGGGCGGGGCTTTTTGTCGGTTTCCGAAACGGCGGCCATGTCGGCGGTCCAGGAGAACCCGGCGATGGTGATATTGATCTGGTCGGCGGCGGTGTAGGTCTTCTTGGGGAACATCTGGCTGGGTTTGGCAGGGTTCACATAATCGATGGATTCGAGTTTGGTCAGCTTGTGTTTGGGGTTCTCCCGGGTTCCGTTGCTGGAGAGGGCTGATTCGCAGAGGGTAATGTGAATTTCGCGCTGGTCGGCGGCCGCGTCGAAGGCGGTGGCGCCGGTGAGCCAGTTCTGTAGTCCGTCGAGCACGTAGAGCACTTCGGTATCGGCGGTGTGTTCGAGGAACCCTTTGGTGATCATGCTGGGCGCGGTGGCGACGGGGTTGGCGAAGCTGTGGGATTTGATGTTTTCGTACTCGACGAATACCTTCTTCAGGCGCTCTTTATAGACGTTGAAGATGGAGTCCGGGATGTCGTAGTAGTTGGAGCCGTCTACGCGGGTCCGCTGGACCAGTTTGGCTTCGAACATCTGGGCGAAGCGAAGTTGATAGCCGAGCTTGCGCCAGTTGGTGATGATGATTTTGTCGTCGGAGGGATCGGACTCCGAATAGCCGACGGTGATGGTGGCCATGTCGCCACCGGCGATGCCGAGTTGGACGTTGAACTTCGCGGTGCCGCCTTTGGTGGCGAGGTTGACATAGCCGGTGAAGGTTTTGCCGCCGTTGGTTTCGACGATGGAGAGGGCGGGGGCGAGGAGAGCGGGTTTGGGGTCGTTGCGAAGGCTTTCGCGGGTGAACTGGACCTTGATGTAGATCTTGTCGGAGGTGAGGCCCTGGTCCTTGTTGACGTTGCAGACTTCAAATTCGACGATGCTGCCTTTGGCGTCGCAGCCTTCGGCGGCGGTGGTCATGTTGACGTATTGGCGGACGCCGAGCTTCTTGTCGGCGGAGGGCTCGCCGGCGGGGATGTAGCAGGGGAGGGTGAGATCGGGTTTGACGAATTTGGCTTTGGGATTGCGACGGACGGTGAGGTCGTGTTCGCGTTTATGGGTGTCGTTTTTATTGGTGACGATTTCCCAGGGAGCCTTGATGACAATGGTGTAGGGCGACTTTTTCAGGTCCTCGTTGCCGACGCCATTGTCGTCGGTATTGCCGGCGGTGGTGGCGCCAAACCAGAGGCTGGTGTGTTTGACTTCGTAGGCGAGTTTTTTCGCGGGCGAATCGTCTTTGACGTCTTTGGCGGTAAGTTTTACGGTTTTGGGCCAGACGGTGGCGTCGACGAGGAGGCGGGTTTTCTCCTTCTGCTTGCCGTAGTGGGCGACGACTTTGAGATTGTAGGTCTCTTCGGTGCCCTCGACTTTGGGCACTTTATAGGTTCGGCTAATGGTGCCGGCGGGGACTTCGATATTGGCTTGTTTGCTGATCTCTTTGTCGTTTTTCTGGTAGACGAGGTCGAGCTTACCGGTGTAGTTGCCGGAGAAGAAACCGCCCTCTTTCAGGGTCGCTTCGATGGTGATCGTTGATTCTTCGAAGATGTCTTCAGCCATGCGTCTGGTCTCCCGATGGGGCGTTGTCGGTTACGGAAAAGGTGATGGTGAGGTCGGGCTCGCCGGGGTCGTCGACGGTGCAGGAGACGAGGATATCGGGTTCGGGGTCGTCCTTGGTTTCGGCGAGGACTTCGATATCGTCGAGGTCTTCGATGATGTCGCTAACGACTTCCATGTCGAGGATTTCGCAGGGGAGGACGGGGCTGTCGACGGAGCCGGGATTGTTCATAGGGCGCCTTTTTTGCGGAGGATTTCGAGGCGGACGTCGATGCGGTGGATGCGGATGGAGGGGTGGAGGCCGTTGTGGAGGATGGCTTTGCACCAGGTCCATTTTTCCGTTTCGTAGAACTTGTCGCCGAACCAGCATTCCCAGTCGAGGAATTTGACGATGTGGTTGTAGTCGCGGAAGTCCAGGTAGATGGCGCGGTTGATGGATTGCACGATGGCGGCGCGGTTGGCGGGGACGCGCGGGTGGTGATCCTGGACGTGGGTGACGCAGTTGTCGACGAAGCGGTCGAAGATGACCGTTTCGAACTGTTGCAGCTGTTGGGGACGGATAACCAGCATCGGGGTATACGGGGGCCGGTCCGGTCCGGGTTCCTTATTATGTCTTATTTTTCGTGGGGGCGGAGGCTGTTTGGACTTGGAGGCAGACGTGGGTTGTGGGGATCCAGATTTCGATGTGGGGGCCGGTGATGGTGAGTTTGTTGGGTGGGGGCGGTGGCGGTTCGCAGTAAGACTCGTACCCCACCTTTTCCGTTTTGAGGTGGAGGAGGCGGCGGAGGGATCGTTCGAACTTGTTGGGAATGGGGATGGTGATGGGGCGTTCGCTGTAGACGGTCATCGGGCCGGTGAACTCGAAGTGCCAGGTGACGGTGATGGTGTCGTGGCCGGTGATTGGGGGGAAGGATTCGGTGGCCTTGGATGCCGCTCGGGAGAGGCCGGGGTGACCGCTGAGGAGGGTGACGGCGCCGTTGGTTTTCGCGAGGCGGACGGTGCCCTGGATGCGGGCCTGGCGGGCGTGCGGAGGGTAGCGGAATTGCTGGATTCGGGTGGTGAGTTCCGGTGGCGGTTGCGCGAAGGCGAGGGTTGCGGCGAGGAGCCATTTCCAGAGCATGGGGTGACTTCTCTGATTATGTGCAAATTGTTTGGGCAATTCCTGGATGATCCCCCTTCGCCCTTCGGGCTTCGGGGGACAAGCCCAGGAATTGTCCGGGTGGGTTAGCGGGATTGGTTGTGGTTTTTGGCTAGTGCGCCGGCGGTGACTTTGGTTTTGATTTTCATTGTGGTGTTTCTCCTTGATTGACGGTGCGGAGAGGGGCGGCGGAATTGGTCATTGGCGCTAGAGATTTTTTGCTTGGTTTTGAACTTTGCTGATGGCGGTGGCGATGTCGTCCATGTCGGACTGGGTGCCGAGGAGGTAACGGTGCTCCATCCAGACGGCTTCGCGGCAGGCCTGGTTGGAGGCGGGGCACGTTTCGTTGTAGTGCTGGTAGCACTCGCCGTACATGGGGGTGTTGAAGAGGGAATGGGCGTAGCCGCTGGAGGCGGGGACGCCTTCGGCGGTCAGGGCTTCGAGGAACTTTTCGCGGGTGGTGCCGAATTCGGATTCGAGGAAGCGGAGGCAGTAGATGTGCCAGGCGTGGCCGGTGGAGTAGGCGGGGATGGCCATGGGTTTTATGCCGGGGATTTGGGTTAGCTTTGTGGTCAGATAGGCGCCGTTGGCTTGGCGGGTTTTGGTTTGCTCTTCGAGGCGTTCGAGCTGGGCGAGGAGGATGGCCGATTGGAATTCGGTGAGCCGGTAGTTCCAGCCGAGGCGGTGGTGTTCGTACCAGGGGCGGCCCTTTTTGCGGCCGACCCAGACGAGGGATTCGGCGATTTCGGCGAGCTTTTCGTCGTTGGTGACGACGATGCCGCCTTCGCCGGCGGTCATGTTTTTGGAGGCCTGGAAACTGAACGTGGCCATGGCGCCGATGGAGCCCATGGGTTGGTTGTTCCAGGCGCCGCCGTGGGCGTGGGCGGCGTCTTCGAGGACGGGGATGCCGTGGCGGTTGGCGATGGCGAGAATGGCTGCCATATCGGCGGGGAGGCCGGCGAAGTGGACGGGGATGATGGCGCGGGTCTTGGGCGTGATGGCGGCTTCGAGTTTGGCGGGGTCGAGGTTGAGGGTGTCGATATCGATGTCGCAGAAGACGGGGACGGCGCCGATCAACATGGGGGCCGAGGCGGTGGCGATGAAGGTGTAGGGCGGGACGATGACTTCGTCGCCGGGGGTGACGCCGAGGGCCTTCAGCGAGATTTCCAGGGCGGCGGTGCCGTTGACGCAGGCGATGCCGTATTTGCAGCCGTGGGCGGCGGCGAATTTCTGTTGGAACTCGGCGACTTTGGAGGGGGATTGGGTGGGTTCGACGGCTTCGCCGAGGGTGTAGCGCCACCACTGGCCGGAGCGGAGGACTTCGAGGGCGAGTTCCTCTTCGCGGGGGCCGTGGACGGGCCAGGCGGGGAAGGGGGCGGTTCTGACGGGCTGGCCGCCGTGGAGGGCGAGGGGGCTGCTCATGGGAGGTTCTCCGATCCGGTGTTGAAGTGTTGTTCGATGACCATGCCGGCGACGCCGAGGATGGCGGCGCCGTCGTTGACTCGGGTGACGCCGTAGCGGAGGCGGAGCTGTGCGGTGGCTTCGCGGAGGGCCTGGCGACGGACGTGGGCGGTGATTTGGTCCAGGAACTCCTGGCCGGCGATGGCGAGGCGGGCGTCGAGGACGATCAAGGCGGGGTTGAAGAGATTGACGAGGTTGGCGATGCCTAGGCCGAGGTGACGGGCGACTTCGGCGGTGACGTTCATGGCGACTTTGTCGCCGCGGCTGGCGGCTTCGAAGACGAGCCAGCCGTTGGTCTCGGGGGTGAGTTCACTTTTTCCGCCATCGGAAAGAATGCGGCGGACGCGGGATTCTACGGCGCGGAGGCCGGCGACGGCTTCGAGGCAGCCGAAACTGCCGCAGGGGCAGATGGGGCCGTCGTCTGTTACGCGGGTGTGGCCGAACTCGCCGGCGGCGGAGCCCTGTCCATAGAGGAGGCGGCCATCGACGTAGAGGCCGGCGCCGATGCCGGAGCCGTAGTCGATGTAGATCATGCTGGTGGCGCCGGATTCGGCGGGTTCGGCCTGGTGTTCGGCGAAGGCCTTGGCGCGGGTGCGGGATTCCAGGAGTACGGGGAGGGCGAATTCGCGGGTGAAGATTTCGCGGAGGGGGACGTTGGACCAGTAGGGGAGGGTGGAGCAGGAGAGGGTGATGCCGTTGCGGCGGTCGACGAGGCCGGGGTCGGCGATGCCGATGCCCATGGGCTGGATTTTGGCCTGTTTGATGGTCTTTTTGGTGATGGCGATGAGTTGGCGGAGGAGGGCTTCGCGGGTGGCGGCGAGTTTGATGGGGGAGGAGAGGAGGAGCTGGATTTCGGGTTTGAGGTTGGTGACGCCGGCGGTGATGGATTCGTCGTCGAACTCGAGGCCGATGATGGCGCGGCGGTCGGCGTTGAGTTGGAGGAGGGTGCTTTTGCGGCCGAGGTTGGCGCCTTCGGCAGCGCCGGCTTCGAGGAGGCGGCGGTCGGCGAGGAGTTCGCGGACGAGTTCGGAGGTGGCGGAGAGGCGAATGCCGGTGAGGGAGTGGATGGCGCCACGGGAGAGCGGCCCTTGTTTGCGGAGGAGCGCTTCGATGGTTTGTTTGTCGCGATCGGGTTTTGTCGCCACCGGTTTCAGGATACACCTTTCTTTCTGATTTCGGAAAGAAGTACGGGCTGATAGGCTATTGTTTTGATGTCGGATTCTGCCGCTCCTCATTTGCGACGGGTACTGGGCCTTTGGGACCTGGTGCTCTATGGCATTGTTCTGGTGCAGCCGATTGCGCCGGTGCCGCTGTTTGGGATCGCGCAACAGCTTTCGGGCGGGTTTGCGGTTACCACCATTTTGTTTGCCATGGGGGCGATGGTACTCACGGCGATTAGCTATGGGCGGATGGCGGCGGTCTACCCGTCGGCCGGGTCGGCTTATACCTATGTTTCGCGGAGCTTGCATCCGGTCTTGGGCTTCTTGACGGGTTGGGCGATGTTTTTGGATTATCTGCTGGTGCCACTGATTTGTACGATTTACGGGGCGGTGACGCTGCAGCGGATTGTGCCGGGTGTTCCTTATGCGGTTTGGGTGGTTTTGTTTGCGGTTTTGATGACTGGTTTGAACCTGCGGGGGATTCAGTTTACGGCGCGGGCCAGTTGGGTGCTGATGGTTGTTACGACGGCGGTGATTTCGGTTTTCATTGTTTTGGCGGTGCGGTTTTTGGGGGCGGATGGGTTGGTTTCGACGGTGCCGTTTTATGAGCCGGGCACCTTCAAGATGGCTACGGTGTTGACGGCGACGTCGGTGGCGGCGCTTACCTATGGCGGGTTTGATGGGGTGACGACGCTGGCGGAAGAGGTGGAGAATCCTCGGCGGAACGTGATGCTGGCGGCGGTGGGGGTGGTGCTGTTTACGGGGATTTTCGGGGGATTGCAGATCTATTTGGCCCAGCTGGTTTGGCCGGATTACCGGACCTTCGGCAATTTGGAAACGGCGTTTCTGGATGTGAGCCGGCGGGTGGGCGGGGAGTGGATGTTTCAATCTCTGGCGGTGGTGTTGATTGTGGCGAGTTTCGGATCGGGGTTGACGGCGCAGACGGGGGTGGCGCGGCTGCTCTACAGCATGGGCCGGGCGCGGGCGTTGCCGGGGTTCTTTGCGCATTTGGATGCGCGGACGGCGTCGCCGGTTTGGAATGTGGCGCTAGTCGGCGTGATGGCTTGCGCGGGGGCGTTGGTGTTGAACTATGAGCGGTCGGCCGAGTTGATTAACTTTGGGGCGTTTCTGGCGTTTATGGGGGTGAATGCGGCGGTGATGCGGCTGCCGGGGTTGGGTGTGTTGCGGGGAAAGATTTTGCCGGGGATCGGGTTGCTGTTTTGTTTGTCGATTTGGGTGAATCTATCGAAGCCCGCGCTGGTGATGGGAGGCGTGTGGTTTGTGGCGGGGTTGGTGTTTCATTTGATCCAGAGGCGGCGCGGGGAGAGCTTTGAATTTACGGAGTGAGGCGAGTACTCCTCATCGTGCAGATTGGATAGTACTTTGGTTTTCGCTTCGTGCAGAACCTTGCCTCCGCGCTTTGTATACTACTTCCTATTGGCACTTCTAATGAAGAAACTCACTTTACTCACACTGACTTTAGTTTGTAATGCTTCGATGTTTGCCGCCACGCTGATTACGGCTGGAGATTTTTCCAATCCGTCGCTGGTGACCTTCGGCGGTTCGGGGAATTTCGCAAATCCGGCTCTCTATACGGAGAACGGTGCTTCCTTCGGCGCCGCTCTGCCTGGCGATCTGTTGTATGTTTACAACAGTTTGCTGGACCCGTTCTTTTCCAGTAGCCCAAAGTCCATCAATGTGATCTTCGACTCGCAGGTGAACCGTTTCGGGTTTATCTCTCCGGCGCGGGTTACTCCCCGTAGCTTTCAGGTGGACAGCGTGCTGTTCTTTTCGGACGTGGCGATGAGCAACCAAACGGAGTCCTACAATACAGTGGCCTCTGTGAGCTCCGGGAGCTTTTTCGGCCTGCAGGGCGCGAGTGGTTTCAGGGCGGTGCGGATTGCCTTGACGTCGACTGGCAACTCCGGCTTCAGTCCGGTGATTGACGACTTCCGTTTTGAGGCGGCCGCTTCCAACGGCGTACCGGAGCCGAGTTCGCTGGCGATGGTTGGCGTGGGCGCCGGATTCCTGGCAATGGCATGGCGTCGCCGGCGCGCTTCTGGTATCCGCTAGCGATCGCGGCCGCCGCCGTGGCGGCTTTTGGCGCTGGTCTGCAGGCTGAGTTATTGGCGGACGATCACTATCTGGTGCCCGTCCGCCTTGCTATGCCTGTGGAGACGTTCTTGACGGCGGACTACTGGCACGGCTATATGGTGAGCGGCCTGTACCGGCCGCTGGGGCTGTTGTGGCTGTGGTGGCAGCACGCCTTTTGGGGAGAGGCGCCGGGCGGATATCACGCGATCTCCCTTGGGCTGCATGTGATGGCATCGGTGCTGGTGTATCTGGTGCTGCGTCCGCGGGGGGAACGGATAGCGCTGGGGGCGGCGCTGCTTTTCGCCGTACATCCGGTGCATGCCGAGGCGGTGATTCCGGTGTATGGGCAGTTGGATTTGCTGGCGGCGGTGCTGGTGCTGGCGGCGATACTGGGGGTGCGGGCTGGCTATACGGTGCCGGCGCTGGCGGCGCTGGGGGCGGCAATGCTGGTGAAGGAGTCAGCGCTGGTTGGCCTGGCGCTACTTTGGTTGATTGAGAACCCGGGGTGGCGGGTGTTGGGCGGAGCGGCGGGGGTGACGGCGGGAGCGGTATCGCTGCGGGTAGCGGTGCTGGGAGGGTTGGCGTTGCCGGGCGAGGCGACGGTGATTGGACCGGGGGCATCGGTAACGTTGTGGGCCAAGTCGGTGATTATCTCGATTGGGCACGCGGTGCGCTTGTGTGTATGGCCGACGGGGCAGACCGTTTACTACGGGCATTTGCGGGACAGCCTGATTGACTTTCCCTCGTCGGGGGTGGGGTGGCTGGCGGGCGGCGTGCTGGTAGCGATTGGCCTATGGATGACGTTGCCCCGGCGAGAGTGGCTGACCGCTTTTGGCTGGCTGGCGATCTGTTTATTGCCGATTGCGAATCTGGTTCCGATTGGGGTGCTGGTTGCCGAACGGGCGTTGTACCTGGCCGTTGCCGGGGTGGTGATCCTGGCGCCGCGGCTGCCGGTGGCGGCGGTGGCGGCACTGGCGGTGGTGTCGCTGGGAGCGTCATGGCAGGTGACGAACCGTTGGCAGAGCGAGCGAGCGCTGTGGGAGAGTACGGTGGCGGATCATCCGTCGTCGCCAAAGGCGCAGGCGCTGCTGGGTTGGGCGCTGTTGCGTGACCAGGAAGTGGAGAAGGCGGGAGCGGCGTTTGACCGGGCGCTGGCGCTGAATCCGCGGTCGTCCGATGGCCGAGTGGGACGCGTGGTGGTGCTATGGCATCAGGCGGGCTGCGCGGCGGCGCGCGGGGAATTGGAAGAGGCGCGGCGGCTGTTCCCGGCTGACAAGCGGCTGGAGTCCGCGCGCGCGGCGTGCGGCGTGGAGTGAGGGCGGGCGTAGAATAGTGGGCAAAGCACGGTGTGGAGATGGCATGGAGAGTCTTCGGGCACCGGAGTGAGGGGCTATGCGGATACTGAGTTTGCTGGTGGTTTGCGGGGTGTTGATGGGGGAGCCGGCGTTGATGCCGCTGCCGGCGAAGGTGGAGCGGTTGGCGGGGGCGATGCCGGTGGATGTGGGGTTCCGGATGGCGTTCGCGCGAATGGCGTCGCCGCGGTTGCAACGGGCGGGGGCGCGTTTTTTGGGACAGTTGGCGGCGCAGACGGGGATTCCGGTGAAGCGGGGATTGGCGGCGTCGGTGGGGGCGGCGAACCTGATTGTGGACTGCTCGCAGGTGGCCGATAGCGGGGCGTTGGTGTTGGGGGAGGATGAGTCGTACACGCTGCATGTGGGCGTGGAGCAGGCGCGGTTGACGGCGAAGACGGTGACGGGGGCGACGAGGGGGTTGCAGACGTTTTTGCAACTGGTGGAGGCGGGGGATCGCGGGTTTGCGGCGGCTTCGGTGGTGATTACGGATGCGCCTCGGTTTCCTTGGCGGGGGCTGTTGATTGATGTCACGAGCCACTTCATGCCGGTGCCGGTGATTGAGCGGACGCTGGACACGATGGAGGCGGTGAAGCTGAACGTGTTTCACTGGCACCTGACCGATGACCAGGGGTTCCGGGTGGAGAGCAAGGTGTTCCCGAAGCTGCATACGTTGGGGACGGAGGGGGACTTTTATACGCAGGAGGAGATCCGGCATGTGATTGCGTATGCGCGGGACCGGGGGATCCGGGTGCTGCCGGAGTTCGATATGCCGGGGCATTCGGGGACGTGGCTGATCGGGTATCCGGAGCTGGGGAGCGCGCCGGGGCCGTATTCGATCATTCACACGTTTGGGGTTTATGACCCGGCGTTGGATCCGACGAAGGAGATTGTGTATACGTTCATTGATCGGCTGGTGGGGGAGATGGCGGCGTTGTTTCCGGATGCGTATTTTCACATTGGCGGGGACGAGGTGAACGGGCGGCAGTGGAAGGCGAACGCGGCGATTCAGGCGTTTATTCGGGAGAAGGGATTGGGGAATGAGGCGGGGCTGCAGACCTACTTCAACCAGCGGGTGCTGCAGATTGTGAAGAAGCATGGGAAGCGGATGATGGGGTGGGACGAGATTCTGCACAAGGATTTGCCGAAGGACATTGTGGTGGAGAGTTGGCAGAACCATGAGTCGCTGGCGATGGCGGCGGCGCGGGGGTATCAGGGGTTGTTGTCGTTTGGATATTATCTGGACCACTTGAAGCTGGCGGGGGAGTATTATGCCGTTGATCCGTTTGGGGGGCCGGGGGCGGCTTTGACGGCGGAGCAGCGGAAGAACGTCTTGGGCGGGGAGGCGTGTATGTGGACGGAGTTCATCAGCCCGGAGACGATCGACTCGCGGATGTGGCCGAAGAGCGCGGCTGTGGCGGAGCGGTTGTGGTCGGCCGAGGGTGTGCGGGATGTGGCGGATATGTACCGGCGGTTGGATGTGATTTCACCGCGGCTGACGTTTTATGGGGCGCGGCATGAGTTGAACTATGAGCCGATGTTGCGGCGGGTGGCGCCGGGGGCTCCGGTGGATGCGTTGCGGGTGTTGGCCGATACGTTGGACCCGTTGGGGATTGAGCACCGGGAGGTGTTTCAGCGGTATACGCAGGAGACGCAGTTAAACCGGATGGTGGACGCGGCGCGGGGGGATTCGGCGGTGGTGCGGAGGATGGAGCGGCTGGTTCGGGAGTGGCTGGTTTCTGGTGGCGTGGAGCGGGAGTGGGAGATCCGGCGGGGGCTGATGCTGTGGCGGGATAACCATGCGCGGCTGGCGCCATTTGGGGCTGGCGCTCCCTTGTTGCGGGAATTCTTTCCGATTTCGGAAGATTTGGGGAAGCTGGGGGCGATGGGGCTGGAGGCGATGGACCGAAGGCTGACGGGGAAGAGTTTGGAGCCGGGGTGGGGGGCGGTGGTTCGCGCTATGGGCGAGCCTCGGTTGGAGGTGCGATTGGCGGCGGCGCGGGTGGTTGCGTTGTTGGTGGGGCGGTAGTCGTAGAATAGACGGCATTATGCAATGCGGAAACTGCGGAACTGCGGTCGCGCCAGGTGCGCCGGCGTGTGGGCGATGTGGCGCGTCGATGGGGCCCGCGTATCCGACCTGTCCGCGGTGCCGGGTGAACGTGCATCCGCAGGCGGCGCATTGTCATTCGTGCGGGATGGGGTTGGCGACCGCGCCTGTGGTGCAGCGTGGGTGCCAGCGGTGTGGGGTGGCGATTCCGGGGAACTATACGCATTGTCAGAACTGTATGGCGGCGTTGGCGGCACAGCCGGCGCGGCCGACCACGGTGCCTTGTCCGCGGTGTCAGGCGCAGGTGGTGATTGGCTCCTATTCGTGCCAGGCGTGCGGGTTTGTGCCGGGGATTGGTGCGGCGCCGCAACAGCAGCCGGTGATGCCGAAATCGGGAGGCGTGGCGGCTGGGTTCTGGACGCAGTTGGACAAGCACGCGAGTTTGGAAAAGCTGGAGGGGTTCAGCCTGAAGGAGATGTTCTCCGAGGTGTTCCGGACGCGGACGCAGGACGAGATTGACGAGTACTTCCAGGTGGGTTCGCCGCACACGACGCCGGACATTGTGCATGTGCCGACGGGGTGGCCGAAGCCGTGGTTTTTCGGGCGGGTGTTGTTGTTTGTGGGGATGATGTATCTGGTGCAGTATGCGGCGTTCTTGCAGTTTCAGAACACGATTATGCTGCCGGGGATGATGATCATGGGCGCGTTGGCGATGCCGTTTGCGACGGCAATTTTGTTCTTTGAATTGAACGCGCCGCGGAATGTGCCGTTTCACCGGGTGTTGATGCTGGTGGGGGCGGGCGGGGTGTTGTCGATTTTCGTGTCGTTGATCGGGTTCCAGATTTCGAGTTTGCACCAGTTTCTGGGGGCGCCGGCGGCGGGGATTGTGGAGGAGATCGGGAAGCTGATTGCCGTTGTGATTATGATGCGGAAGGCGGACAAGCTGTACCTGTTGAACGGGGTGTTGTTCGGGGCGGCGGTGGGGGCGGGGTTTGCGGCGTTTGAGAGCGCGGGGTATGCGTTTAATGCGTTTTTGAGTGCGTTGCCGGATAAGTCGGGGGCGGGGATTTTGTTTGCTTCGGGGGCGATGGTGAAGTCGATTACGTTGCGGGGGATATTGGCTCCGTTTGGCCACGTGGCGTGGACGGCGATTACGGCGGGGGTGTTGTGGCGGTCGCGGGCTTATTCGAAGACGATGGTGGATGCGATGTTGGACGGGAAGTTTGTGCGGGCGTTTTTGCTGGTGATGTTGCTGCATGCGACGTGGAATTTCACGGCGGGGTTTGGGCTGATTTTCGGGCTGCCGTTTATGGTGCTGGTGGGGGTGGTGAGCTGGTATATCGTGTTTGGGATTGTGCAGCAGGGGCTGCGGCAGGTGGGTGCGGCGCAGAATTTGACGAAGACCGGGTTGATCCGGGCGTTCGACCAAGGGAGTTGAGGCGGGGCTTTATTGTGGGGCTACCGCAGGGGCGGGTCGTCGTTCCAATTCCGGTCGATGTAGGCCGTCCAGCGGTAGTTGGGCCCGCAACCGGCCCAGTCGCAGGAGCCGCGGATGGTTTTGCGGTCCGCGGACAGCGTGCCGCGGTACCGCCCTAAACCGGGCCGGTGGATGACCATGACGGCGCCGTCGAAGGACTCTACCGTTAGCGTCTCGCGGAAAGACGCGGTGGCCGGGCCCTGACAGATCGTCAAGGCGTCAAAGACCCCCGGCTTGTTTTGCGTCCAGATTGCGGTGCAGGGGCCGGGGTAGATCACCACGAGGGACGACCCCGGGACGGCGGCAGCGGCTGCAGGCGGCGGTGGGGCAACGGTTCCTGTGGCGCCGGTGAGGGCGATGCTCCAGCCGCCGCCGATGAAGTCGCAGGTGCCGGTGATCGACTTTCCGTCGGCCGCGATTACCCCTTGGTAGGTGCCCGTATTTGCGCGGTTCATTGTGATCCGGTTGCCCTCCACGCGGGTGAGCGTGAAGTTCCCGCTTCCTTGCTGGCCGGTCTGGTCTTGCCGTACCGTGGCGGCCCAGTTGTTGGCGCTGGTGCGGTTCATCGTCCAGGTCCAACTCTCGGAACCCGACCACTGCTTCATGGTGAACTGCGCGGGCAGGGGGCCGGTGGCTGGGGGCGTCGTGGTGGACGGCCGGTTGGTGCTACCCGGCAGGATTGGCGAATCCCACGATGCGCTCCAGCCGCCGCCGATGAAGCTGCACACGCCGCTCATCGACTTGCCATCGGCGGCGATGGTGCCCTTGTAGGTGCCCGTTCCGGCGCGAAGGAGCGTGATGCGGGATCCGTCGGATTCGGTGAGCGTGAAGGTCTCCACACCCTGCTGACCGGTCTGATCGTGGCGCACGGCGGCGCGCCACGTGTCCGGTGCGGTCCGGGTCATCGTCCACGTCCAGGTGTCGGACCCCACCCACTGTTTCATCGTCCAGTTCGCCGGCAGTTGGACTGTCCCCTGGGATGCCAACGGCAGTGCAAGACTGACCAATAGACCGACTCTCAGCCAGCGGAACATAGGGTCCCCCTTTGCCGCACTTCCATGGCAAGTAAATCACAGCGACGCCTCCGCTGCAAGCCCTTACATTTGAGGGCCGGTTCGGCTGTTCGTGGAGCTGTATGATGTTTGCTTATGATACGGCGTGGGTTTCTATTGTTCGGGGCGATGCCGCTGTTGCGGGGCGAAGAGTATGTCTATGGGCCGGAGTCGTCGCGGCAGGCGGGGGGGCCTCGCGGGACGGTTACGAAACATGTGCTGCGCGGTTCGTCGGTGTATCCGGGGACGACGCATGACTACTGGGTGTATGTGCCGGCGCAGTATGTGGCCGGGACGCCGGCGGCGGTGATGGTTTTTCAAGATGGGGCGGGGTTTGTGAATGAGACCGGGGCGTTTCGGGTGCCCATTGTTTTTGACAATCTGATTCACCAGAAGGCGATGCCGGTGACGATTGGCATCTTCATCTCGCCTGGCGTGTTGCCGGCGCCTACCGCGACGGCGCAGGGGCGGTTCCATCGCTCCTACGAGTACGACGCGGTGACGGGGCGCTATGCGCGGTTCCTGGCGGATGAGGTTTTGCCGGAAGTCGGGAAGTCGTATACGTTGACGGCGGATCCGAATTTGCGGGCGATTTCGGGGTCGTCGTCGGGTGGGAATTGTTCGGTGATCGCGGTGTGGGAACGGCCGGATGTGTTCCGGCGCGCGGTCAGTTTTATTGGCGGATTTACGCATCAGCGGGGGGCGCTGATTCTGCCTTCGCAGGTGCGGAAGTTTGAGGGGAAGCCGGTGCGGATTTTCCTGCAGGATGGCACGGCGGATCAGAATATTCAGAGCAATCAGGACATGATTGCGGCGTTGGACATTGGCGGGTATGACGCGAAGTTGGTGGTGGGGACGGAGGGTCATAACTCCAAGCACGGCGGGCCGCTGCTGCCGGAGGCGTTGCGGTGGGTTTGGCGGGATTGGACACAGCCGATTGCGAAGCCGGTGAAGTCGTTTGCATCGCGGTTTGTGGATCAGAGTTTGGACTGGGAGTTGGTGGGGAGCGGGTATGGGGCGGCGGGCGGGTTGACCGTCGATAAGGCTGGGGATGTGTATTTTGTGGATGGTGTGAAGCGGCGCGGGTACCGGGTGGATCATGCTTCGGGGAAAGTCGGGGAGGGGAAGACGGACTGGGCTCCCGAGTATTTTGTGGAGACTGGGACGCGGCGGGTTTTACATAGACGCTCTAAGCGCGTGGTGCATGAGGGGATTACGGCGCCGGCTGGGGTTTGCTTGTCGCCGGACCATTCGTTGTTGTTTGTGAGTGATGCGGTGAAGCGGTGGGTTTGGTCGTTCCAGGTGCAGGCGGATGGGTCGTTGCAGTATGGCGTGGCTTTTCACCGGTTGGAGATTGCGGATGAGGAAGATTCGGGCGCGGCGGGATTGACGGTGGATACGGAGGGGTTTCTGTATGTTTGTACGAGGCTGGGGTTGCAGATCAACGATCCGGCGGGGCGGACGTCGGCGGTGTTGTTGAACCCGAATGGGAAGGCGCTGACGAGTGTGACGTTCGGCGGGCCGGGGTTGGACACGCTGTATGTGACGGCTGGGGATTCGGTGTTCCGGCGGAAGACGAAGCGGCAAGGGGTGTTTCCGTGGGCGGTTTTGAAGCCGCCGGTGCCGCGGTTGTAGTTTAATGTGCGGGTGCGGCGAGGGCTGCTGGGGCGTTTAGGCGGGGGCGGACGGTGGTTTCGCTGGGGAAGTCTTTGAGGAGGGTCTGCCAGTCGTTGTCGGACCAGAGGCGGCTCCATTGGTGGAGGCTGAGCCATTGGGGGGCTTTTGTTATTCCGAGGCGGGCGGGGGCGCTGGACCAGGGGAATTGTTGGGCGGTGGGGACGATGTTGGCGCGGACGGGGTTGCGTTCGACGTAGGCGAGGGCGCGCCAGGTGTAGGTGGGGTCGAGGGTGACGGAGTGGTAGCGGGACTGCCAGAGGTGGCCGCAGGCGTCGCGGTTGATGTTGATGATGCGGGCGTAATCGGCGTGGAGGCGGCCGAGGGCGAGGGCGGCGGATTTGGGGTGGTGGGGGATGGCGATGAGGTGGTAGTGGTTGGGCATGAGGCAATAGCCGAGGATTTCGAGCTCGTATTTGGTGGCGTATTGCGCGAGGAGGCGGAGGAAGAGGTGGCGGTCGCGGTCGGTGTCGAA
>JBIKOG010000373.1:0-5443 GCA_044358225.1 Bryobacteraceae bacterium
CGTCGGCGTCGAGATCGTCGAGGTCAACTCCGTCGCCGAACTCGAAGCCGCCATCGGTCCCCGAACGGCAATGATCCAGATTCTCGGCGAACACTTCGGCGGGGCCAAGTTCGGCCTCCGAGAAGTCGCCCCCATCGCCAAAAAGGCGGGCATTCCCATCCTGGTCGACGCCGCCGCCGATTACCTCATCGCCCCCAACCCCTATCTCGCCCTCGGCGCCGATCTCGTTGCCTACAGCGGCGGCAAAATTCTCCGCGGCCCCTCCACCGCCGGCCTCCTCGTCGGCCGCAAGGATCTCGTGCAGGCCGCCTGGGCCAACAGCGCGCCCCACCACGCGTTCGGCCGCGCCATGAAGGTCAGCAAAGAGGAGATCGTCGGCATGGTCGTCGCCGCCGAAATCTTCGTCAAAAAGCGCAACATGCAGGCCGAATTCAAGGAGTGGGAAGGCTGGTATGCCCACATCGGCGCCACCGTCACCGCCGTTCCCGGCGTGAAGACCAAGGTCAACCCGCCCGCCCGCGGTGGCCCGTTCCCGACGCTCACCGTCAGCTGGGATCCGGCCGTGATCGGGCTTACCGCTGGGGAAGTGGGCAAGCTCCTCTCCGATGGCGAACCCCGCATTGCCTCCCACGCCTCGGGCGAGGGCAACTCGTTCGTCATTCGCCCGGTGGCGCTCCGCCCCGACGATCACAAGCTGGTCGCCACCCGTCTGGCCGCCATCTTCCGCGAAGCTCCCAAAGGGGGCCGTGCCAAGGCCGCCGTCGCGCCGCCAGTCGCGGACCTGTCGGGCCGCTGGGATGTAGCCGTAACCTATTTGACCGGCTCGGCCAGCCACAAGCTCTTCCTCAACGCCAAGGGTAATAAGGTCACCGGCACCCATATGGGCTGGGCGCTCGAAGGGCGTCTGAACGGCTCCATCGATGGCGATAAGGTCGCCTTCCGCTCCGCGCTTCCCATCGGCGGCCAGTCACTGCCGTACGGCTTCAGCGGCCGCGTGGAAGGCGAAACGATGTCGGGCGACCTCGACCTCGGCGAATACGGAAAGGCGAAGTGGTCCGCCCGGAGGAATGCATGAAGCGGTTCCTCCCCTTCGTTCTCACCCTCGCCGCCTGGGCCCAGCCTCGCTATGATCTGGTCATCCGCCAAGGGCATGTTATCGATCCAGCCAACCGGATTGACGCCGTCATGGACGTAGCGATCTCCGGCGGCAAAATTGCCCGTGTGGCGAGTAACATCCCAGCCGCCGAAGCAAAGAAAACAGTCGATGCCAAAGGCCTCTATGTAACGCCCGGCCTCATCGATCTGCATGCCCACGTCTTCGGCTACAGCGGTTCCATTCACCCCGATGACACCGCCCTCCCCGCCGGTACCACCACCGTCGTTGACGCCGGTGGCTCCGGCTGGCGGACGTTCGATGAAATGCTTGAAAAAGTCATCAAACACTCGAAAACACGGGTGCTTTCGTTGATCAACATCGTCGGCCACGGCATGGTTGGGACCACCTTCGAAGACAATACCGAGGACATGGAGCCGGAGAAAACGGCCGCCAAGATCATCGACCGCCGCGCCTATATCGTGGGCATCAAAACCGCCCACTTCGGCGGCAACGGCTGGACCGCGATTGACCGCGCCATCGCCGCCGGTAACATCGCTAAAGTACCCGTCATGGTGGATGACAAGATATTTACGCTCACCGGCCGTACCAGTAAAGAGAAGTTACTCGGAAAGTTGCGCCCCGGAGATATGCACACCCACGTGTTCAATGACCGGCAGTTAGAGGTGGTGGACCGTGTTTCCGGCAAAGTGCAGCCTTATATGGCGGAAGCCCGCGCCCGCGGCGTGCTCTTCGATTTGGGCCACGGCGGTGGCAGCTTCCTGTGGCCGGTGGCGACCAAGGCCATGGCCCAGGGCTTCTACCCCGACACCATCTCCACTGATCTCCACTCCTCCAGCATCATGATGGCCGAAAGCGACATGGCCAACTGCATTTCCAAGATGCTGAACCTCGGCATGAAACTGCCGGACGCCATCCTCCGCTCCACCGTGAACCCGGCCAAGTCCATCGGCCGCTACCCGGAGATCGGGACGATGGGCGAAGGCCAGATTGCCGATGTCGCCGTCTTCCGGTTGCGCGACGGCGTGTTTGCCTACAAGGATGCCTGGCAGCACAAGTACCTCGGCAAACAGAAGCTGGAGGGCGTGTTGACGGTCCGGGGCGGGGAAGTGGTGTTTGACCTCGAAGGCCGCGCCGCCAAGGAGTGGAACCAATGAGAACGGGACTGCTGTTGGCAGCGCTGCTCGCGCCTCTGGGCGCGCAGGACATCTACGACCTACTGCTCAAGGGCGGCCAGGTGCTGGACCCGAAGAACGGGCGCAATGAGCGGCTCGATATCGGCATCAGCGCCGGTAAGATCGCTAAGATCGCCAAAGGCATTCCAGCCGCCCATGCCCGCCGTGTGGTGGATGTCAGCGATTATGTGGTGACGCCGGGCCTGATCGATATCCAATCCCAGCCGAGCGAAGAGCACAACTCTTTGCGGGCTGGCGTGACAACCGTCGCGCTGCCATCTGCTCCCAAGGAAGCCGGCGAACATCCGAAGCTCCGCATCGTCTCTGGCGTACGGACCAGCGTCTCGGCCGAGGGGCTGAAGGCGGGCGACATTCTCACCCACATCTATGGCAAGCCAGGTCTCGATCTGGCCGCGGCGCGGAAACGTGGCGTGCTGCTCGATGTGGGCCACGGCTCCGACGGGTTCCTGTTTAAGGTGGCCGTGCCGGCGGTGAAGGCTGGCATGCTGCCGGACACCATTTCCACCGACATGAACCGCCAAAGCCTGATGCTGCCGCGGGCCACGATGTCGAACGTCATGTCGAAGTTCATGGCCATGGGCCTCACGCTGGAGCAGGTGGTGGCGCGGACGACCGCCAATCCCGCCAAGGCGATCCGCCGTCCGGAGCTGGGGACGCTGACCGTGGGCGGCACGGCGGACATCGCGGTGTTGGAACTGCGCAAAGGCCCGGCGGCGTTTCTCGATTCCTCCAATGCCAAGCTCTCGGCCAATGGCGAACTGCGCTGCGTGCTGACCATCGCCGCGGGCACAGTGGTGTGGGACAGCGAGGGGATCAGCCTGACGAACTGGAAGGACGCCGGGCCGTACAGTAACTTCAAATAAGCCGGGAGTTAGTCGACGTAGGCGATACAGTCAATCTGCAGTAACTGACCCGGCCGGCGGAATCCGGTGGTGCCGAAGTAGGAACGCGCCGGCCGGTCCTTCACGAAGAACGTGTTGTAGACGTCGTTCATCGCGTCCCAGTTCTTCTCCGGGTCGACGAGCGAGACCTGGACCTTGAGGACGTTCTCCATCGACGAGCCGGCCTTGGCGAGCGACTCCTTCATGATGGTGAGCGCGTCGGCCGTTTGTTCCTTGATGTCGCCGGCCTTGGGGCGCCGTTCGGGGTACCAGCCGCCGATCCCACTGAGGAAAAGCAGGTGGCCGGAGCGGACCGGACCGCCGGCGATCTGCTTCTTCGGAGACCAGTCGCCCTTGGGCTGGGCCATCAGTGAACCGGCCCCGGCGCCGGCAAGCAGCAGGGCGCGGCGGGCTTGCGTCTTTTTCTTTTCATCCATCGCAACATGGTATACGAAAAAATTTGGTATGGTTGGCAAGTGGTACGACTGGTCATTGGTCTTCTGTGCGTGTCCGTCGCCTCCGCTGGAGAAGCGGAATTGGCGTCGTTGATTGCACAGGCCGAGCGTCAAAGGGACTTGCAGGTGCACGAGGTGCGATCGACGCGCCAATACGTTGTGCGCAATGCAAGGTGGAAAGAAGACGCGACGATGGACGTGCGGATGATCACCTCGTCCGACGGCAGCAAGCGTTTCGAGATTCTGAAGACCAACGCCGAAGGCCTTCGGAAGACGATCCTGACCCGGATTGTCGAAGGCGAAGTGGCGGCGGCGGCGAAGAAAGACCGCGACGGAAATGTGAACGCGAGCAACTACGAGCTGCGGCCGTTGAGCGGTGACGCGGCCAAGGGTGCGGGCTGCCAGATGTTCGAACTGGTGGCGCGGAAGCGGACGCGATTTACGTTCGACGGGCGCGGCTGTGTCGACATGAAAGACATGGCCATGGTGCGCATGGAAGGCCGGACGACGAGGAATATGTCGTGGCTGGTGGGCCGGGCCTACGTGGTGCAGGAGTTCCGGAAGGTGGGCGATTTGTGGTATTCGTCGCTGAACCAGTCGAAAGCCGATGTGCGGTTTCTGGGCACCACCGAGCTAATCATCAAATACCTGGATTATTCGATCACGAAGAAGCCGGCGGTTGCGGCGACCGGCAATTAAATCCATTACACTTCTTTAGTGATGCGCTATTTGCTGCTGTTCGCGGTGTGCGCCTGGGGACAGGCGGGTTTCGAAGAACGGGTGCGGCCGGTGCTGGCGGCGAAGTGTCTCGCCTGCCATTCAGGGACGGCGGCGATGGCGGGTGTCGACTTCGCCAGCGGGGCGGGCGTTTCGAAAGCTGCTGAGCGGCTGGCGGCGGCCATCTCCTACGACGGCAAAGTGAAGATGCCGCCGACGGGCAAGCTCCGGGCCGATGAGTTGGGCGCGTTGAGCGAATGGGCTCGCGCCGGTGCGCCTTGGCCGAAAACCGTTTCCAAAGGCGGCACGGATCACTGGGCGTTTCAGCCGCTGAAGCCCGGGGTGGGGAAATCGATTGACGAGTTCTTGCGCGCCAAGCGGGCCGAGCGTGGATTGGCGCCGGCAGGGCCGGCGGACCGGTTGACGCTATTGCGCCGGGCGGCGTTCGACTTGACGGGCTTGCCTCCGACGGCGGAGGATGTGCGGGTGTTTATGGCCGACTCCTCGCCGGGTGCGTTCGCGGCGGCGGTGGAGCGGTTCCTGGCCTCGCCGCGGTATGGCGAGAAGTGGGGCCGGCATTGGATGGACGTGGCGCGGTATGCCGATTCGACGGGAGCGGATGAAGATTACCGGTATCCGCACGCGTGGAAGTATCGGGACTGGGTGATTGACGCGTTCAACCGGGACATGCCGTTTCCGGAGTTTGTACGGAACCAGATCGCGGGCGACCTGTTGCCGCCACCGGCGGGGCAGGAGGTGAACACGGCTGGCATCATCGCTACCGGGTTCCTGGCGCTCGGGCCTAAGTTAGTCGCGGAGCAGGACAAGGTGAAGATGTTCTACGACGCCGTAGATGAACAGATTGACGTGGTCGGGAAGGCGTTCTTGGGACTGACGATTTCGTGCGCTCGGTGCCACGATCATAAGTTCGATCCGGTGACGACGAAGGATTACTATTCGCTGGCTTCGATCTTTGCGAGCACGCGGCAGTTTGAACAGATCGAGGGAACGGTGTCGAAGCTGTTCTACGTGCCACTAGCCGGGAAGGCGGAGATGGAGCCGTGGAACACGCACCAGAAG
>JBIKOG010000089.1:0-28398 GCA_044358225.1 Bryobacteraceae bacterium
GCCGCAGCGGCGGTTCGTTGACGATGGCGACGCTTTCGCTGCAGGCCGCCGATGGCCTGCACACGGAGACCGCGGTGGGCAACGGCCCGGTGAACGCCCTGGACCTCTGCCTGCGCGAATGCCTGGTGGGCAACTACCCGGCCATCAAGAACGTGAAGCTGACCGACTATAAAGTGCGCGTGATCGATTCGAAGAAAGGCACTGCGGCGAAGGTTCGCGTGCTGATCGAATGGAGCGACCAGAAGCGTTCCTGGGCAACGGTTGGCGTCTCCGATAACGTCATCGAGGCCAGCTGGAAGGCGCTTGTGGACGCGATCCGCCTGGAACTCATGCGCCTTTCGGATAAGGACGATGCGTTGGAAAAGGCAGTCGAAGATTACTGCTGGGGCGTCTAGAGCGACTCGCCGTCGGCGCCCAGCAGGATGCGCCGGATAAGCTTGATGGGGATAGCCCCTTGCCGGACAAAATCAGAGTGGAAACGGGCCAGGCTAAATGCCTGGCCTTTTTGCTGTTTGTAGTCTTGGCGTAGTTTGTATACCTGCAATTTGCCGAGCGTGTAGTAAAGATACGTCGGGTTGTAGGCGCCGCGACGGGACTCCTCATACGCGTTGGCGGGCTCCTGAAAGCCCTTCTCAACGAACACCTTCGCGCCCTGCTCCACGGTCATGCCCTGCGTGTGCAGCTTAATGCCGACCACGTAGCGGCAGTCCCGCAACAGCGCCTCGGAGAGTTGCGCGAGTTGCATGCGGGGATCCCCATTGCCGTAGCCCTCCTCCAGCATCATCTGCTCGGCATAGTGCGCCCAGCCCTCGGCGTTGCTGCTGGCGGAGTACAATTTGCGTGTTTTGGTTGGAAATTGATTCGCGAAGATGAACTGAGTGAAGTGGCCGGGGAAGACTTCGTGAATCGTGATGACGTCCATCACGGGCTTGTTATAGAGCCGCAGGTGTTCCTCTTTGTGCTTCGCATCCCAATCCTTTTCGGGAGGCGTGACGTAGTAGAAGGCCTCGGTGGCATTGGATTCATATGCACCAGGGGAATCCATTGACGCGAAGCTGCCGGAGCGGGCGTAGGGCGGCGTTTCTTCGACAAGCGGGAAGCCTTCCGAGGGGAGGTCAATGATCTTCCGGTCCACCAGAAACTGGCGAATACTCCCCAGGGTGCGACGGGTGGCAGGAATGAGGTCGGCTTCCGTGGGATGGTCATTTGAGATCGCGGCCATCACTTCGGCGGGGCTCTTCGAGGGATCAATCCGGCGGGCAGTTTCCACGAAGGCTTTGTAGTCCTTTTCGAGATTCGCCTCGCCGATGGCGAGCAGCCGATCGAGCGGCGTATCGACCATTTCCTCATACCGCAGCTTGCGCGCGAACCGTTCGGCCCCGATGGCGTAGCGGCCATTGGAACGGGGCAGCAGGTCGGACTGTAACCAAGCGGCGGCATCGGTCATGGCGGCAACGGCGCCATCGTTGGCAATGGCGAACCGCGCCAAAGCGGCGGCATCCCCGGCGGCGGCGTCCTTGGCCCAATTGGCCACCGTTTCCTTGTAAAAACCCACGGAACCGGAGGCCATGCGAATCGCCAGATCGGTAAACTCCTTCGGCGGATTGGAAACGTTCTGCTTCATCGCGGCGATGACTTTCGGAACCTCGCCCAAGCGGCTGATGACAGCGTCCAGACGCTTCCGCTTCGGAGCGAAGTTGCGCTTCATCAATGCGTCGATCGCGCCACCCGGTGAGCCGACGTACATCATCGGATTCGATTTCCAGCTTTGCACCTCGCGCAGTTCCAACATCTCGGCGCGAAGGGCGGAGCGGAGAATCTCGGCGTCGATCGCCTCTTCGGCGGTCAGCCCGTCGAGATATTGCAGCCGTTCAAAGAGCCGCTCCAGCTCCGCGTCCCGGGCGCGAATGGCGGCCAGGGAATAGTCCTCTAGCTTCCCATCGTAGTCGTGCACGCCGACGCCTGTGGCGATGGAGGGATTCGTTCGCAGCCATTTGCTCCAGTATTCTTCCTCAAAACGGGCGAACCGGCCGGAGCTACCGCAACCGGAGAGCGACACAAGAATGGAAAACAGAACGAAGGAGCGACGCATTTGATCATGATCGCATTTACAATAGAAAGGACGTGGGCGCGTAGCTCAGTTGGATAGAGCATCAGCCTTCTAAGCTGAGGGTCGCAGGTTCGATCCCTGCCGCGCCTACCACATAGATTCCTGTGTCCGGCACTTTCAACACCCCACCCAATCCGGTTGTCCGCGTGCGTGTCGGTATTGCCGACACGGCGCCGCGCGACTATTCCTTCACGCAGACGTTTAAAATCGGCCGCGTGGCCGAGTGCGAGTTGTGTATCGAAGACCCGCACGTCAGCCGGCAACACGCGACGGTGGCCTTCGCCAACGGGCAGTGGTGGGTACAGGACTTAAATAGCGCCAACGGCATCTGGGTAGATGGACAGCGGGTGCAAACGGTGGCCATCGGCCAGACGATTTCCTTTAGGCTGGGTGTGCAGGGCCCCTGGGTGATGATGGCCGTTGAAACACCCGCGCCGCAGCCGCAGATGCAGGTCCCGGCGCAACCGGCGCCGATCACCGGCGGCGAGACGCGCATGATCGCCAGCTACACCGACAAGTACCTGACGGGCAACACCGACGCCCCGGCCGGCGAGCGGACGATGATGATCCGCAAAGCCTTCACGCAGGTGCAGAAGAAGCAGAAGCGGAAGTATGGCTGGGTGGTCGGCGGACTGGTATTTCTGCTATTGGGTGTCGGCGGCTTCGCCTGGTACCGCGATCAACAGGTCCGCAAGCAGACGGCGATGGCGCAGGAGCTGTTCTACTCCATGAAGTCGATGGACGTCGATATCGCCAATGTCGAACGTCTGGTGGCCGAAACCGGCGGCGCGCAGGGCGCCGAACAGATCCGCAAGTTCCGCGAACGGCGCACGGCGATGGAAGGCCAGTACGACAAGTTTCTGTCCGGCCTGAAGATTTACGACCAGAAGCTGTCGGAAGAGGATCGGCTGATACTCCGCATGGCCCGCGTCTTCGGCGAGTGCGAACTGGCGGCGCCGCCCGAGTTCATCACCGAAGTGAAGAGCTACATCGCCAAATGGCAGTCGTCGTCCCGCTACAAAACCGCCGTCGACCGGGCCATCACCAACGGCTACAACGTCCGCATCGCCAAAGAGTTTTTGGACCGCGGCCTGCCGCCGCAGTTCTTCTATCTTGCGATGCAGGAGAGTAATTTCGAGCCGTTAATCAGCGGCCCGATGACCTACATGGGCCACGCCAAGGGCATGTGGCAGTTCATCCCCGAAACCGGCCAGAAATACGGCCTGAAGACCGGCCCGCTGTTCGAATTCCCCCGGCCCGACCCGGGCGACGATCGCCACAACTGGGAGAAGGCGACCGTTGCCGCGTCGAAGTACATCAAGGATATTTATTCCACCGATGCGCAGGCATCCGGCCTGCTGGTAATGGCCTCCTACAACTGGGGGGAGCACCGCATTATCAAGCTGTTGCAGACCATGCCCGCCAACCCTAAGGAGCGCAACTTCTGGCAGGTGCTGGCGAAGTACAAAGACAAGTGGCCGCAGGAAACCTACGACTACGTCTACTACATCTTCTCTGCCGCCGTCATCGGCGAAAACCCCCGTCTATTCGGCTTCCCGTTCGATAATCCGCTGGCGCACCTGGAAAAGCGTTAGCGCAGTTCCGAGACCGGGCCGTCGACGTCGTGCAGGCGCAGCAGCACGCCTTTGCGCGCTTCCAGGTCGGCCTCCGGAAGATTGAAACTCGCCGCCGTCATCCTCTCCACCGTCTGCTTCTTGCCGATCTTCTCACCGGTCCCGATCGACACGGCTAACTTATCGCCCAGCGCCGGCAGCGCCGGAAACAGGCTCTTGGCATCCACTTCCGGCACAAACTGGCCGATCACTTTCCGTCCATCGGCGAGCGTCACTTCCACCTCAATCGTCTTCACCACGAAGGGATAGTCCGCCGGATTGGACGCCCGGAAATCCAACACGACAACGGTCCGCGTCGGGCTCAGCGCCGCCACGCGCGTCTTGCGCACACTACCCTCTAATTCCAAATGCGCGCCACGGCTGGCGAACAGCCCGCCCGCCACCATGGCGCCAATGACCAACAGCCCAATCCCCGCACAGATCAGAAGCGTTCGATTGGGCATGGTCCCTGCTTATGCGTTCCGCTTTTCGGCGATGCGAATCATCTCTTCCATACACTGGTGCGAGCGTTGAATGAGCTGTTCGCCGAAGATGTGGCACTCCAGGCCGATCTGCCCGGTGTAGCCGTCTTTCTCCAGCGCGGAGTAGATGGCAGACCAATCCAAATAGTCGGCCTTGAACTCTTTCAGAATGCTCTTGCCCTTCACCTGCACGTTCCACAGCTTCTTCTTCGGCAGCAAGGCGTAGCCGTGCGGGAAGACCTCTTCCTTCAAGTGGTGCCCGTTCAACGGATCCCAATTGATGCCGAACGCCTTCGACGGAATCGCCTTCATCGCCGCGGCCAATTCGTCACAACGGCCGACGTTGCAAGCTACTTCGTTTTCCAGCAGCAGCTTCACACCTTCCTTTTCGGCCACCTTCACCATCGGCCCCAGGGCATCGTATACCCGTTGCATAGTTTGCGCCGGATCGGCGGTCCGGAGAAACGCGAAGATGCGGATCTTGTCACAGCCCAGAATCTGGGAAGCTCGAATGTTCTTCTGCAGCGTCTCCATCCGTGTGTCGAAGCTCTTTTGGTCGCGGGCGACACGCGTGGCCTTCTGCTCCGGCGTCTCCGGACGCTGGCGAACGTAGTCGGTTCCCGGCATAGCAAATTTACATTGCCCCGAGTTGAAGAACGACACTTTGACGCCGTTGTCGGCGAACTCTTTGGCGGCCTGTTTCAACTGGGCTTCCGGCATGTCGGCGTAGTGCATTTTGGCACCGGGGACAGCCCGTACTTCCAGGTACCGAAGGCCGAATTTCTTCGCGAATTCGAAGTTTTCCGCGGGGGTTTTGCCGCTTTCGTCCGTGACGGTGGCCAGCCGGCTGCGGTCCAGTTTCGCGGTCTTGGCGAAGAGCGAAGTCGCGGTTAACCCTAGGCCCGCGGTGAGTAATTGTCGACGATCCATCAGAGGCAGGGTACCACAGCCCGGGCGTCAATCGCCCATCAAACGGCCATAGCCGCTCAGGCCCGGCATGTGGTCGCAAATGGCCTTGATGGACGCCGTCAGCGGGATGGCCAGCACCAGCCCGATGCCGCCCCACAGGAAGCCCCAGAACATCAATCCAACGGTTACGGCGAGCGGGTTCAAGTGCACGCGCGACCCAACCAGCTTGGGGTACAGCAAGTTCAACGCCAGCAGGTGGAACAAAGCCACCGTCGTGCCAATGACAAGGTAATCGGCGAGATTGTCGTAAACAGTCAGCGCCGCCAGATACGGCGGGATGATCGCCAGTGGCAAACCAATATACGGCACCAGACTGAGGAATCCACTCATTGGCCCTACGATCAGCCAGTAGGGCACTTTCACCACCCAGAAAAAGCCCATCGACACCAGCGCCAGCAGCAGCCCCAAGATGAAGTTGCCGACGACATAGGCCCGCGCCATCCGGGCAATCCCATCCAGCGTGGCGGCGGCGATCCCGCGCGATTCCCCCTGGAACACGCGCAGGAAATTATGGACAAAATGGTCCCGCCAACTCAGCATGAAGTAGACGAGAAATGGGACGAAGGACGCCATCAGCAGAATGTCGTAGAACTGGTGCCAGTTGTCGTAAAGGTACTCGACAATCGGCGATCGCTCCGACTTGATACGCACTTCCTGTACTGGTGGCGGTAACAACGGCGCCATCGGCGGATCCGTGGCACGGCGTCGCCGGGCGGACTGCTGCTTTTGCGCTTCAGCCTGCTGCTGCGCCAATCGCTCCTGGTCCCGCGCGCGGCGCGGAGTCAACAGGTCGTTGGCTGTCTTCTCGAACGCCTCCACCTCCACCATCACCTTTTCTGTGATCTGACTGATGCGTTGGCTATAGGTGGGCAGTTCCTCCCAAATACCGGCGGCCTGCGAATAGGCGAGCAGCGCGCCCGAGTACAACACCACCAGCGCCAGGCTGCACACCAGAAAACTGGCGAACCCGCGCGGCAGGCGCATCCGGATGAACAGGTTCACCACCGGCTCCAGAATGAAGGCGATGAAGATGGACAGTAGTAGCGTGACGATGAACAGGCGCCCAAAATAGAGCAGCGCCGTCAAAACGCCGAAGGTGAAGAGGACCCCTCCGGTGTTGCGGATCTGAACTATGGAAGGGGAAGATGTGTCCTGAACCGCCAAGGTGCCCCGCTACTCCGTTACTTTAACATGCCGCCCGCGCGGAAACTATAATTGAAGGAAATGCGGATTCTGGCCGTTGATTATGGGCGTAAACGAATCGGGCTGGCGATCAGCGACCCGCTGGGAATCATGGCCCACGGGATGGATACGCTGCACCGCCGCAGCCTGCGGAAAGACCTGGCGCAATTGCAGGACATCATCCGGAAGCAGGAGGTGCGCCTGCTGGTCGTCGGGAACCCCATCCACCTGGACGGCACGCCGAGCGAGATGAGCGTCGAGGCCGAGGAGTTCGCGGCTCGTCTGGCGGCGAACGCCGGCGTGCCATACCGCATGTGGGACGAGCGGATGACGTCGCAGGAGGCCGGCCACCTGTTACGCGAAACCGGGCGCACGGTGCAGCGCGATGGCGGCGTGGACCAATTGGCGGCGCAGATCATTCTCGACAGCTTTCTGGCGGCGCAATGAAACGGGCGCTGCTCATTCTGGTCGTTTTATTGGCCGTCGTCGCCGGCACCATCGGCGTCACGCTGGGCCGCCCGTTCCAAGGCTTTCAAACGGAGAGTTTCGTCGAGTTCCCCAAAGGCACCGGCACCATGGAGATGGCGCGCCGTCTGGCCGACGCGGGCGTCATTCCTACTCGCTGGCATCTCCTTGCCGCACGCGCCCTGCGCCCCAGTCAACGTTGGCAGGCGGGCGAGTATCGCTTCCACAAAGCCGCGACCGTTTGGGAAGTCGCCGACCGGCTCCGCCGCGGCGACGTCTACCTCGTCGAACTCCGCATCCCCGAGGGCTACAATCTTTACGACGTCGCCGCCGCCATCGAACAAGCTGGCCTCGTCAAGGCGCAGGCGTTCCTGGCCGAGGCGCGCCACCCGTCGCCGATTCGGGACCTCGCCCCCCAGGCGCCATCGCTCGAAGGCTTCCTGTTCCCGTCCACCTATCACGTCCCGCGCAAGATCACGGCCGAAGCGCTCTGCCGGCTGTTCACCGAGCAGTTCCGCAAAGAGTGGAAAGCGGCCGGCGGCAACGGCAATGTCCTGGCCACCGTCACCCTGGCCTCCCTGGTTGAAAAGGAGACCGGCGCGGGCGAAGAGCGGCCGATCGTGGCGAGCGTCTATCAGAACCGCCTGCAAAAGGGCATGAAGCTGGATGCCGATCCCACCACCATCTACGCCGCCATGCTGGAAGGCGTATGGCGCGGGACAATCTATCGTTCCGATCTGCAACGCGTACACCCCTACAACACCTACGCCGTGGCCGGGCTGCCACCCGGGCCCATCGCCAATCCCGGGCGCGCGGCCATCGCGGCGGCGCTGCGGCCGGCCACGACGGAATACCTCTATTTCGTCGCCAAAGGCGACGGCACCCGGCGCCACAACTTCTCCAAGAATTACGCCGATCACCAACGCGCCGTCATCGCCTGGCGCAAAGGCAAGGGGACGTGAGCGATGCCGTCGCGGCAGCGAAAGCTGGATGCATGGCTCGCCGAACGGGCACCGGCCGAAGTAGGACTCGCTGACTTCAACGCGCTGTTGCAGTTATTGACGCCGGTAACGGAGTCGGATCTTCGAAGGTTGCTGCGGACGTCGGGCGCCACGCTGCACCCGCTCGCCGCCGGTGTCGACCAGGCCTCGTTCCCCGCCCTGCACCGCTCCCTGCTGGCGCTCTCCACCTGTTACGAAGACGGAACACCGGAGATGAGAAAAGTCGCCCGCCAAATCGTCATCACCGCCAAGGACCACGCGAGACTGGCGGCGCGCAGCCAGCACGTCTCCCCGGAAAAACGGGCCGAAAAAGAGGAGATGAGCACCTGGATGCTGACGTGGCTGGAAAATCCGGTTGTCTTTCCCTTATGGGCTGGCCTGCGCGCCAGGGCCATCGGCGTGGATTGAGTGCATCCATTGAGTGCATCGAAGGTTACCTCCGTATCATCTGAGAGGCGTCGAGTGAAAATCCTATTGACGCAGGGTGCACTCGCCCGTTTATACTCGTGGTTTCATACCTGCCGTGCAACGCGCCGAATCAACAGTTCCGCCTTCCATCCTCTCCGGCAATCGGGACCTCTCCGATCCGCTGGCGCCCCGGCGTGAAGCGGCGATGTTCTACGGCCTGTTCCTGCGCGGACACAATGTGGACTCGCTCCGGCGCGATATTGACGTCCCCGTGGACCTTCTGAAAAAGTGGGCTCACAGCCGCCAGTATGACCACGACAATTTCCGCGAAAACTTGAAGCAGCTCTATCATTACCGCAAACAAGTCTTAGCAATTTTTGACCAATTGGTCCTTAACGAACCGCACCGCACCCGCGTACAGTAGAAGGATGAGACTGCCGCTGTATCAGGTGGACGCCTTTACCGAGCGTCGATTCGCGGGCAATCCCGCCGCCATTTGTCCGTTGCCGAAATGGCTGCCGGACGCAACGTTGCAAGCCATCGCCGCGGAAAACAACCTCGCCGAAACCGCCTATCTCGTGGCGGAGCCGGACGGCTACCGGCTGCGCTGGTTCACGCCCGCCGTGGAAGTGGACCTCTGCGGACACGCCACCTTGGCGGCGGCCTATGTGCTCATGAACTGCCTTGGCTTCGGCGGGGATCAGGTCACCTTTCACAGCCGCTCTGGCCCGCTCACCGTCGCCCGCTCCGGCGAGATGTTCACGCTCGACTTCCCTTCCCGGCCGGGCCAACCGCAACCGCTCGACGCCGCCATCACCGCAGCCTTCGGCGCCGCGCCAACGGCCATCCTGGCCGCCCGCGATACGATGTGCGTCTTTGCCACGGCGGCCGAAGTGCGGATGCTGCAGCCGGACATGACGGCGCTGAAACAACTGGCGCCCTGGGCCTTCATCGCCACCGCGCCCGGCGACGACTGCGACTTCGTGTCCCGCTTCTTCGCGCCGAAACAAGGGATTGACGAAGATCCCGTCACCGGCTCCGCGCACTGCACGCTGACGCCCTACTGGGCGGCCCGGCTCGGCAAATCCAACCTCTTCGCCCGCCAGGTATCGACTCGCGGCGGCGAACTGTGGTGCGAGGATCGCGGGGATCGCGTCCGCATCAGCGGTCATGGCGCGCTGTATATGACCGGGTTTATCGAGGTCGATTAACCTCGATTTCAAGCGATAACCGGAACCACGGCCAGTGAGAACGGACGCGCCCGCGCGGCGCTAGCGCTCGCAGTTCCGACGGCGTGAACGCGGCGTCCACGCTGATCACCCCATCGTGCACCGTCATCGGATGCCACCCGGCCAGGAAACGGGTGGCCGGCAGAAAACCACGCGACAAAGGGTGACGGTGCAGATCGACAGCCACCACGGCCTCGCGCGCGGCGTCTTCAAAATTCGCAAGAATGCGCCCGATATCAGCATCCGTAAAGTGGTGCAGGAAAAGGCTGCACAGCACGATGTCGACGCTCTTCCCGAGGACAGGCCAGGCAAACACATCGGCCGCCACGCGCGGTCCGCTCCCCATTCGCAGCAACCGCTCCGCTTGGTCGAGCGCCACAAACCGGGCGCGCGGATACCGCGCCGACAGCCATCGCAGCGTCTCCCCGTTGGCCGCCCCTACGTCCAACACCAGCGCCTCCGGATTGCGCCGCAGGTACGGATCCAGGACCTTGGCCAGCGCCCGGTTGCCCCCGAACCAGCGATTGATCCGCGATAAATCGCGCAGGTTCAGCGCCACATCGGCAGCCGAAGCCGAGTCCATCAGTTCCGGTTGCAGAGTGCGTGCCATGATAGTGGGGATATGGATATTGTGACAGGCAACATCGGCTGGATCGAGGTCGTGTGCGGACCGATGTTCTCAGGCAAAAGTGAGGAACTCATCCGGCGACTGCGCCGCGCGAAAATCGCCCGGAAACGCGTGCAGGTTTTTAAGCCCGTACTCGACGACCGCTACTCCGCCGACGAAATCGTATCCCATTCCGACTGCCGCATGCCGTCACAAGTGATAAAAGATGCGCGCGAAGTGCTCTCCCTGCTCGACTGGCGCACCCAGGTCATCGGCTTCGACGAGGCAAACTTCCTCGGGCCGAACCTGGTCGAAATCGCCCAGCAGCTGGCCGACAGCGGCAAGCAGGTCCTCATCGCCGGGCTCGATACCGACTACCTCGGCCGCCCTTTCCCGCCCATGCCGGAACTGCTTTCGCTCGCCGAATCCATCACCAAAACGCTGGCAATTTGCATGCGTTGCGGCAATCCGGCCAAGCACACCCAACGGCTGGTGGAGAGTGAAGAACTCATCGTCGTCGGCGCCACCGGGATGTATGAAGCCCGCTGCCGCCGCTGCTTCGAACCCGGGATCCCGAAACAGGAATACCTTGAGTTCGCCAAACCCGGGCGCGATCGTCACAGTGTGTGAAACAGCGTTGGAACGCAACCCCCGCCAAGCGCATCTCATTGTACGGACGGGTGATAAACTGTTAGGAATATCAGCCGCGTCCGCGGTGAATCCGGTTTTTGCTCAAAAGTAGTGCAGGAGGCCCTCCGAACGTGAACCCCAATCAACCTGGCTATATGCCCCCCCCGCCCGCTCCCAGTGGAGGCGGAGGTCTCAAGATTCCGATTCTGTTCGGATCCGTCCTGGCGCTCCTCGGCGCCAATGTCTACCTGTTTACCCAGCTCGACAAAACCAAGAACGACGTCAAGGCCTTGCAGTCTTCGCTGAAGATGGAAATCCAGGAGGTCCAACAGACCGCCGCCGTTTCCACTCGCGCCAGCAAGCAGTACGTCAGTGAGTTGAAGGACGATCTGGAAGCCGCGCGCCGGGCGCAGGCCATGGCCGTCGGCCAGGCCAAGCTCGATGCGGAAAAGAAGGTCCAGGAGCTCGAGAAGACCCTGAAGCAGGAAACGAAAGCGGTGGAAGGCGCGTTGACGTCCAAGATCACGGAAGTGAAGGAGCAGACCGCCGCCGTTAACTCCAAGGTCGGCGAAGTGTCCACCGAAGTGGGCGCCGTGAAGACGGAAGTGGCCAGCACCAAGACCGAGCTCGAAAAGACCATCGGCGACCTGAAACGCGTCCGCGGCGACCTGGGCGAACAGAGCGGTCTCGTCGCTACGAACGGCAAGGAACTGCAAGCACTGAAGGCGCTCGGCGAACGGAATTACTTTGAGTTCCGCCTGCCCAAGGCCAAGCAACCGCAAAAAGTGGGCGATGTGCTGCTGACGCTCAAGAAATCCGACCTGAAGAAAAACCGGTTCACCATTGAGCTGATCGCCGACGACAAGAAGGTGGAAAAGAAGGACAAATCCATCAACGAGCCGTTGCAGTTCTACACCTCCAAGGCACGCCAGCCCTACGAGATCGTGATCAACGAAGTGGGCAAGGATCTGATCGTCGGCTATCTGGCGACGCCGAAAGTCCAGAACGCCCGCAACTAAGCAAGCGCTATTCGTTCGCAAAAGGCAGGGACGAGACGAAAGTCTTTTCTCTGCCTTTTACTTTGATCGGACCCGCCCCGCCCTGCAGCGTCAATACGTACGGATTCCGGATCGCCGCAACGATCGCCTCCGCGCTCCGCACCTCGCGCAGCCAGAACGCCGCGCCCCCCGTCTGCCGCGCCACCGCGGGGAAACTCCACCGCCCGGAGCCATGTAGATAGACCGGATACAGCGCAAGGGCCTTCTCCCGTGCCGCCTGAATGACGGCGCTTTCCGTCGCCCGGTTCGGACCTTCGACACCCGCCGTCAACAACACAACCACCTTCCGATATCCGCCCGCCGGGAATCCCGTGTCCAACGCCGCCAACACCGAATCCCACAGCCGCGGATCCCCGCCAAAACGCACTTCTCCCAGCGCTCGACCCACCGCCGCTCGGTCCCCCGAAAACCCCGTCGCGCCCCCGTGAAACGGCGCCAGCGCCACCACGTCCCGCGCCGTCAGCCGCGCCACAATCTCCCCCGCCGTACGCCGCAACCCATCCCCGGCCGCCGAGTTATCCAACACCAGCAACACCGCCAGCGGCTCTTCCGCCGCCGCCACCGAAATCACCGCCGACGGCGCCACAAAATCCGCCGCCCCGAGCCCCGGCACCGGCAAGCCGCTCTCCGGGTCCAACACCGTCACCAACACCCGGACCGCGGCCAGCAACGCCCCGGCCAGCACGGCTATTTCCCCTGTTTCGCCGGCGCGGAATCCTTCTTCGGCGGATTGTTATTCACCCGCACCTTCACCCCGGTGTCGAGCTTCGCCTGCTGCGTCAAGGCCACTTCTTCCCCGTCTTCAATCCCTTCCAGGATCTCCACATCGGTCTCAAACCGGTCGCCCATCTTCACCTCGCGCGACTCGATGACCCCGTCCTTCACGACAAACGCCTTATTAGCGCCCATCACATAGTAAATAGCCCGCTGCGGCACCACCGTCACTTTTTCCGTATGCGACGTCGGCACATGCGCCTTGGCGTAGGAACCGGACTTCAACTCGCCCGCCGAATTAGCCACCAGCACCTCGGCCACGAACGTGCGCTTCGTCTGGTCCACGGTCGGCGAAATGCGCCAGATCTTTCCCTGGAACTTGCGGCCCTGGAACGCTTCCACGCTGATGTCCACCAGCTGGTTCAGCTTAATCCACGGCGCCTGCCGCTCCGGAATCTCCACCCGCAACCGGATCGGGTCCGTCTTCACCAACACAAACAGCGGCGTGTTCGCCCGCAGGAACTGCCCCACCGTCACCTGCCGTTCTTTCACAAACGACTTAAACGGCGCCTTCACCGTCGTGTCGCGCAACTTCTTCCGCTGCAAGTCCAAAATGGCCTTAAAGCGCTCTACTTCCTGCATCAGGTTCCGCGTCTGGTTGATCGTCGAATCGTAGGCCGCCTTCATCGCCTGCTGCCGCGAATTCGCCGCGTCCAAGTCGCTCTTCGCCCCAATGTTCTGGTCCACCAGGCTCCGCGTCCGCTTCAACCGCTGCTCGGCCTCGTTTAACTCCGCCTGCGCCCGCCGCACATCCGGCGCCTCGCGCGCATCGGCCAGCCGGTCTTTCTCCGACTTCAATCCCAATCGTTCCAACGACTGCCGCAACTGCGCTTCCGACTGCGCCACTTGATACCGCTGCTCCTCGTCGTTGATCCGCACCAGCACCTCGCCGGCGTTCACCAAATCGCCCAGGTCGTGCCGCACCTCTTCCGCCCGGCCTTCAATCTCAGCGGAGATAATCGCCTCGTCCATCGGATAAAAAGTACCGACGGATTCCACCATGCGCTGCACATCCCGGCCCTTTGCCAGCGCCGTCATCACCGTCAACGGCCCATCCGATTTGGCGGCAACAGGGGCCTCCTGCTTTTGGCAGCCACCCAACACCACGATTAGCGCAAACAAGAAAGCGCGAAATGATTGCATTATGAGAATTCCGTAATTTCCGAACTATTGTAGGCGTTCTGCGCACGCAGCAGGTTACGCTCAGTCGAAGAGCGTAGAAATATAGAATATAGCAGTGACCGCAACTTTCCAGGAAACCCCCGCGTGAACGACTCCCTCTTCCCGCTCCAACCGCAGGACGGCCGCGCCCAATGAACCCTCGGGTCTGGATCGCCGCCAGTTTTGTCTTCCTCCTCAACCTCGCCCTCAACTGGCGAATCATTCTCCCCGGCATCACCCCCTACCGCGGCTCCATCGAACGCGGCTACGCCTACATGGCCCGCCTCGTTGCGGACAATCCGGACTACCTCTCCTGGAACCCTCTCCAATACGGCGGCCTGCCGATCCACTGCGTCTATCTCCCGCTGCTGCCGTACTTCAACGCCCTCTTCCTTTGGGCCAGTCCCGCTCTCGACGCCACCTACGTCCACCGCGCCGTCTGCGTCCTCGCGCTTTTCCTCTCCCCCGTTGTCGCGTTCCTGCTGATCCGCGAATGGACCGGACGCCTCGCTCCGGCACTGTACTCCGTCCTCGCCGTCACGTTCTGCTCCCCCCTGTACTCCCTCATCGAACCCATCAATACCGACCGCGGAATACTAACCGTCCCCTGGCGCATCCAGGTGCTCATCAAATACGGCGAAGGCCCCCATACAGTGGGCATGCTGTTCCTCTTTCTGGCCCTCCTGCTGGTCCGCCGCGCCGCCACACGCCCCGGCTTTCCCATCGTGCTCGCCGCCGCGCTCGCCCTCGCCGCCACCGTGCTTACCAACTGGGTCGCCGGCCTCGCCCTCGCCTTCGGCGTGCTCATGCTCATGTTCGTCCACGTCGGGGACAAGAACTTTCAGCAGCGCCGAGTAATCTATGCCGGCCTCCTTGGCTATCTCCTCGCCGCCTTCTGGCTCACCCCGTCCTTCATCGCCCAAATGGCCTACAACTGGCCGCAAGACGCCTTTGGCTTCCAGTTCCAACGCCTGGAGCGCCTCTCCATGCTCGGCTGGGCCGCCGGCCTCTTGCTCATCCGATTCCTCTTCTATAAACTCCCCCAACACCGCTACACCTGCTGGCTCCTCCTATGCACCTTCGGCTACGGCCTCCCCGTCATGCTCTTCTATCGCTACGGCATTAACGCCTTCCCGGAAGCGCGCCGCTACGCCCTGGAATTCGAGTTCTGTCTGGTCCTCCTCATCGTCGAGTGCCTCCGCCTCCTGCTCGCCAGCCACCGCCGCCCCGTCCGCATCCTCGCCACCCTTCTCCTGCTCGCCGTGCTCCTGCAGCAGACACCCTTCGTCTCGCGCTTCCTCTCCCACGGCTATCAACGCTGGACCCTCATCCCAAAGGAGGACACCTCCGAGTTCCGCGTCGCCAACCAACTCAACAACCTCCACCCCACCGGCCGCGTCTTTGCCACGGGCGGCACCCGTTTCCGGCTCAACTCCTGGTTCCCCATCCCACAACTCGGCGGCGTATTTGAAACAGGAATCAAGACCCGCCTCCCGCTCATCATCGCCTATCAGGTCCGCACCGATCTCGGTCTCGCCAAGGGCCGCGAAGTAGAAGAATCGCTCATGCTCCTGCGCGCCTTCGCCGTTGAATACCTCGTCGTCCACGGCCCTAACTCCGAGGAGTTCTACCGCGACTACAAAAATCCGCGCAAATTCGAAGGAGTCCTCGAAAAGGTCTGGGAGGAAAAGGACGACGCCATCTATCGACTCGGCCCCGTCCGCTACGCCCACCTCGTAAAGACGGACGAAATCCCCACCATTACCATCCAGTACGGCTACCAGAAGCCCTGGTATCCCTACGTCAACGCCATGCTCGATCCCGCCCGGCCCACCCTTAACTTCCAATGGGAAAACGCCCGCCACGCCCGCATCGATGGCACGCTCCCCAAAGGCATGCACGTCGCCTTCGCCATCCCCTGGGACCCCAACTTCCGCGCCTATCAAAACGGCCAACCCGTCCCCCTCCGTGCCAACTCCACCGGGCTCATGGTCTCCGACCCTCTCCCCGCCGATTCGGCCTCCCTCGACCTCCGCTTTGAGCCCTCCACCGAAGAACGCGCCTTCGCCTGGATCAGCATCCTCACCGCCCTCGGCTGCGTCGTCTTCCTCCTCCTTCACTTCATCCGCCAAAGGAAACCGTGACCCCATGCGGACGTTCCTCATCCTCCTCCGCCGCGCGTTCATCAACTCGTTCCTCGATGGCTGCTGGGGCATCGCCAAAGGCGCCGCCTACTCCGGCCTGCTCAGCCTCTTCCCCGTCCTCTCGTCCCTGGCCGCCATCCTCGTCCAGGCCAATGCCGATCGCGTCTCGGAATACCTCGCCCGCTTCGTCTTCGAAGTCGTCCCTCCCGGCACCGCCGAAATCATCGGCCGCCAATTCCGCGAACGCGGCCAGCAGCCGCTCTCCCTCATCGTCGTCGCCGCGCTCCTCTCCGCCTGGGCCGCGTCATCCCTCATGGCCACCCTCATGGAGGGCTTCCGCGCCGCCTACCGCCTGCCCGGCGGTCGCGGCATCGTCCAGGACCGCATCGTCGCCTTCGTCCTCGTCTTCATCTCCGCCATGCCCGCCATCGCGGCCTCCGTCATGCTCGTCTTCGGCGACAAACTCGAACAACAACTCCTCCACGACGTGGGCGGCAACGTCGCCGCCGGCGTCCTGTTCGCCAGTAAACTCACCCGCTGGTTCATCTCCCTCGGCGCCGTTGTCATCACCACCGGACTGCTCTATTACGTCGCCCCCAACCGCCCCCAGCAATGGAAAAACGTCTGGCCCGGGGCCTTCGTCGCCACCGCCCTGTGGCTCGGCGTCACCGTCATCTTCGCCTGGTACGTCCGCAATCTGGCCAATTACAACGTCATGTACGGCAGCATCGGCGGCGTCATCGCCCTCATCGTCTGGATGTACCTCCTCGCCGCCATCGCGCTCTTCGGCTGTGAATTCAACGCCGAACGCGAACGTATCCGCGCCCGCTTCGCACCCTCTACACTGTAAGGATGCAATTTCAGATCGGTGTCTCCTACAGCCCCCGCGGCGATCAGGAAACCGCCATCGAAGGACTCCTGCAAGGTGTGGACGCCGGCTCCCAACACCAGGTCCTCCTCGGCGTCACCGGCTCCGGCAAAACGTTCACCATGGCCAAGGTCATTGAAGCCTCCGGCCGCCCGTCCATCGTCTTAGCCCACAACAAAACTCTCGCCGCCCAGCTCTACCACGAGTTCAAAACATTCTTCCCCAATAACGCCGTCGAATACTTCGTCAGCTACTACGACTACTACCAGCCCGAAGCCTACATCCCCAACTCCGACGTCTACATCGAAAAAGAATCCACCGTCAACGACGAACTCGACCGCCTCCGCCTCTCCGCCACCCGGTCCCTCTTTGAACGCCGCGATTGCGTCATCATCGCCAGCGTCAGCTGCATCTACGGCATCGGCTCCCCGGAAGCCTATTACGGCATGCTCCTCATGCTCGAAAAGGGCATGCATGTTTCCCGCAAGGAACTCCTCGGCCGGCTCGTCGAACTCCTCTACGAACGCAACGATCACGACTTCAAACGCGGCACATTTCGCGTCCGTGGCGACGTCGTCGAAGTCTTCCCGTCCTACGATGAATACGCCGTCCGCATCGAACTCTGGGGAGACGAAGTGGAATCGCTCCACCACGTCGACCCGCTCACCGGCGCCATTCGCCAATCTCACAACCGCCTGCCCATCTATCCCAAAACGCACTACGTCTTAAGTGAGGATATGAAGGAAAAGGCCATGGGAACCATCAAGGAAGAACTGGAATGGTGGCGCACCGAGTTAGAGAAAAACGGTAAGTTAATCGAAGCCCAGCGCATCCACCAGCGCACGATGTTTGATCTGGAAATGATCAAGACAATTGGCTACTGTCACGGCATCGAAAACTACTCCCGCCACTTCTCCGGCCGCCTGCCTGGCGAAGCCCCGCCCACCCTCCTCGATTACCTCCCGGCGGACCACCTAGTCTTCGTCGACGAAAGCCACCAGACCATGCCCCAAATCCGTGGCATGTGGCACGGCGACCGCTCCCGCAAAGAGAACCTCGTCAAACACGGCTTCCGCCTCCCCAGCGCCCTCGACAACCGCCCGCTTACCTTCGAAGAGTTCCAAAACCGCGTCAATCAGGTCATCTACGTCTCCGCCACCCCCGGCCCCTACGAACTCGAAATCGCCAAAGGCGTCACCGTCGAACAGATCATCCGCCCCACCGGCCTGGTCGACCCGCCCGTCGAAGTCCGCCCCATCCGCGGCCAGGTCGACGACCTGCTCAACGAAATCCGCATCCGCGTCGAAAAGAATGAACGCGTCCTCATCACCACCCTCACCAAACGCATGTCCGAGGACCTGGCCAGTTACTACTCCGAAGTCGGCGTAAAGTGTCAGTATCTCCACTCTGAAGTAAGTACGCTCGACCGCATTAAGTTACTCCGCGATCTGCGCAAAGGAGAACTCGATGTACTGATCGGCGTCAACTTACTCCGCGAAGGTCTCGACCTTCCCGAAGTCTCCCTCGTCGCCATTCTCGACGCCGATAAAGAAGGCTTCCTCCGCTCCTTCGGCTCACTCATTCAGACCATCGGCCGCGCCGCCCGCAACCTCAATGGACGCGCTATCCTATACGCGGACGTTCTTACGGACAGCATGAAACAAGCCATGGGCGAGACCGACCGCCGCCGTCGCATCCAGACCGATTACAACGTCGCCAACGGCATCACGCCCCAGTCGATCATCAAGCCCATCGACATGAGCCTCGTCCGCATCGCCGAATCCGATTACGTCACCATTCCCCTCGAACCCGAGTCGCCCGAATCCGAACTCGATCCCAAGGAGAAGCTCCAACTCATCGCCGATCTCGAACTCCGCATGCGCGAAGCCGCCCGCCAGTTCGAGTTCGAAAAGGCCGCCCAGTTACGCGATCGCATCAAGGCCCTCAAATCCCCCGCGCCATGAGAAACCGCCCCTGGCTCGGGCTCCTCGTCGCGGGGCCCATGAGCCCCTCCCTCTTCCGCCTCCCCAATCTCAGCGCCCACCTCGGCCCCGTCGTCTCCGCCTCCCTCCGCGTCGCCTCACGCCTCGCCAATCGCCTCAAAGCAGGCACAGCCGCCCCACTCATCCAACTCAGCCAGGCCGAACTCATCTTCGTCTCCGGCCCCGAAGCCGACTTCGACGCTCTCCTCGACCTCGCCCTCCACCCCGACATCAATTGGACCGGCCGCACCGTCCTCTTCCTCGACTTCCACCACGACTCCTCCGACCTCCTCCCCCTCCGCCACCGTGGCGCCTCCGTCGGCACCCTCGATTGCCTCGACGCATTCCCCGATCCCCGCTTCGTCGCCGATGTCGACCCCTCCGCCCACCGCCTTCTCCAACGCTTTGCCACCGCCACCGGCGCCGGCATTTTCTTCATCACCCCAGGCCGCAAACAGTTCTTCGCCGCCGGCGCCGCCTTCACCGGAACCCTCCTCACCCCCCTGGTCGCCGCCACAGTCGATTGCCTCAAAAAGTCCGGCCTCTCCCAGGCTCAGGCCATCCAGATCACCGAACGCAATACCCAACAAACCCTCCGCTCATTTGTAAAGGCCGGCCGCAAAGGCTGGACTGGCACCCTCCCCGACGGCGACCTTGTTTCCACCCGCCGCCATCTCCAGGCCCTCCAGGCCGAAAACGAACTCCTCTCGGACTACTTCGCCTCCACCGCCCACATGGCCCTCCTGCTCTTCGGCGAAGACGCCGAGTGGCTGGGTGGTTTGGATTCGGCCCCCGCCGCGCCCATAATAGAAGCGATGGAAGATTCCCAAACGCGGCGCCTCGTCGCCGCGGGCCGCCTGGCGGCCAATCTGGCGCATGATTGGAACAATCTGCTGACGCTCCTCGCCGCCCAAGCCGGCGAAATCGCCCATGTCCTCCCGCCGGACCACCCCGCCCGCGCCCTCGCCGACGACTTGGCAACCTCCATCGACCAGGCCTCCGACTCTCCCCGCCGCCTCCTCAACTGGCTCCGCGAAGAGCCTGGCACCCTCGCCCCAGCCAGTGTCAACGAAGTCATCCGCGCCGCCCTCCCCCTTGTCCAGCTCGCCCTCGGCCGCGGCGTTCTTTGCAACGTCGAACTCGCCGACGATCTCCCGCAAATCCCCCTCGACGCTCCCCTCCTTCGCAGTGCCCTGCTCAACCTCGCCACCAACGCCGCCGCCGCCATGAATGCCCGCGGCGCCTTCACCATCCGCACCGCGGCCACCGCCCACTTTATCCATCTCACCGTCGCCGACACCGGCTGCGGTATGGACCCCGAAACCCGTCAGCGCGTCTTCGAACCCTTCTTCAGTACCCGCCAAGCCAACGGCGGCCATGGGCTTGGCCTGGAAACCGTCAAGTCCATGGCCGAAGCCCACCGCGCCACCGTCGATCTCGACACCGCCCCCGGCGAAGGAACCACATTCACCATCGGCTTCCCCCTCGCCGCCCTTACAATGGCGGCTTCGGCAGCTTCGCGCTAACTCCGCCCTGCACCTTCACCGGCCGCCGGAACAGGCCCGCGTCCGTCGCCACGTACAAATACGCGCCGCCAAACGCCAGCCCCTTCAACGGCCCAGCGGGCGAATGCAGAATCGCCGCCACGCGCCCGTTCGCCTCGCACACCTGCACGCCCAGCGCCGTCGCAAAATACACCTGCCCAATCGTGTCCATCGCCGCCCCGCGTACCCCGCTCATCCATCCGGATTCCGGCACTTCCAACCGGAAAAACGGCTCCCCATTCCGCAGCGCACCATCCGGCCCAATCTGATACGACCAAGCAAACCGCCCGCCCGCGTCGGTAATCACAACCATCCCATCATCGGGCGAAACCGCAATGCCCGACGGCGCGGCCATCTCCAACGCCACCCCCGCCGTGCCCGCAAGCCCCGCCCGCTTCTTCACCGCGTCCACCGTGTACACAGCCCCCTTGCTCGTCACCGCCGACGGCATCGCCGCGCTCGCGCCAATCGCTCCCGCCGCGCCCACTTTGTACCGCTTCCCGCCCGTCGAATAAAACACCTCGCCGTTCCGCCCCTCGACGCCATCCATCACCCCCTCCTGCACTTTTTCCCAACCCGTCTCCGCCGCCACAATCGACGACACTTTCCCCCGCGGATCCCAGCCCGGCCCGTTCAGCGCCGCCGGCTCCTTCACCGCCAATGGCGTCGGATGCCCGGCCCACAACCACCGCAACGCATCGGGCAGAATCGCCGCCCCATGCTTCATGTTGTGCCCCTCATCACCCAGTTCAAAACGAGCCTCATACCCGGCAAACCGCAGCGCGTCAAACATCACCTGGTTGTTCACCGGCCAACTGCCCGCATAAAACGTCCCCTGCGGCTGATTGGGAACGATGTGGTCATTCTTCCCCGCCTGCAAAAACACGCGGATCGGCTTCGCCTCACTCCGCCGGATCAGCGCCGCGAACCCATCCCCGCCCTTCATCGCCACAAATGTCCCAATGAAACTCAACACCCGCCGGAACTGGTCCGGCCGGTGCCACGCCGCCACCAGAGCCCCAACGGCCCCGGTGCTCACGCCATACAGCCCCCGCTCATTCGGGTCCTTGGAAAGGTTGTGCGTCTTCGTCACCGCCGGAATCAGCTCTTCCACCAGGAACTTCGAATACCGGTCACTCAGCGAGTCATACTCAAACACCCGCTCGTACCGGCTCTGCACGTTCGGCGAAACGGCCGGCAGAACGCCCGGATCCACAAAGATGCCAATCATCACCGGCAGCTCTTTCTTGTGGATCAAATTGTCGAAAACAACCGGCACCCGCACGCCATTCCCCAGCGCCCCGCTCCCATCCAGGAACACCATGAACGCCGCTGGCTTCGTCTTGTCATATTGCGCCGGCACGTAAACCGAATAGTTGTGCGGCGTCCCCGGAAAATGCTTCCCCGGCGCCAAAACGTGCTTGGTCACCGTGCCCTTGGGCACCCCCGTCTGCGGCTGCGAATCCGGCCCCAGCGCGTACTCCACGGCCCCCAGGCCGGTCATCATCAAGGCAAACAAAACCAGTCGAATCATGCTCCCGGCAGTCTATCAAACTCCCCACAATCGCCGGCCGCGGCTGATCCGTTTCGGCCCATCCAGAAACTTCTCAACCTCCGGATCGGTCAACAGCCAGCGTACAGGCTCCCGATGTCGTCACCCCGTTCGGCTGCGGCAGAAAGCGCAACTCCTTCTTCCCGCCCTCAAACGGTTGCACATACGTGCGACTATTTGAACTTCTGCCGCCCCTTCGGCCCCGAATACGGCGCCCGATCCCAGAAATCCGTCGCCCCCTTCGCCCGCGGATCCCCCGACGCCCGCATCCACGCCTCCACCTTCGCCGCCAGCTTCTTCTTCACCTCCGCATAGGCCGCCTCCCCCGCCAGGTTCCGAATCTGCCCCGGGTCTTTCCCGCAGTCGTACAACTCCTCCGCCGGCCGCTTCCCAAAGCACAGCCGCCACGGCTCCCCCTCCGGCGCGCCCATAATCAACCGTTTCGAAGGCGACTCGTCCACATCGCCAAACTCCCCCACCACCCAGTACATCTCCGGATCCCCCGCCGGCCATCGCGCCGGCTCGTAGTTCCGCAGATACAAAAACTCCCGCGTCCGCACGCCCCGCACCGGGTAGGAAAGGTCGCCCTTCCGCACATTCGCATGCCGCTCCCGCTCCAGGAACACCTCTGCCCGGGCCGGTGGCCGCAGCAGACTCTTCGCCGTCACCGCCGCCGGAATCGCCACCCCAGCCGCCTCCATAAACGTGGGACACAAATCCCCCAGCGTCACAAACCCGTCATGCCGCTTCCCCGCCCCAATCCGGCCCGGCCACCGCAGCGCCAGCGGCACCCGCACGCCAAGGTCGTAACAATTCGCCAACCCGCGCGGCATCTGCCAGCCGTTATCCCCCGTCATCGCCACCAGCGTCCGCTCCCGCTCCCCGGCCCGGTCCAATTGGCCCAACAGCTCCCCGCACTCCGTATCGAACTGCATCACCTCGGCGTAATAATTCCGAATATCCCCACGCACCGTCGCATGATCGAGCAGATGCGGCGGCACGCCAATCGCGCTCAAATCCATCTGCTCCCGGAACGCCACGCCCCGGTCCCACGGCACATGCGGATCGTGCGACCCAAACCAGAAACAGAACGGCCGGTCCTTCGGCCGCGCCGCCAAAAACGCCTCGAAACTGGCAAACTGGCGACCCGCCGGGTTCCCACCCTTCGGAGCCCCCGGAGCCCAGCCCTTCCCCGCGAAACCCACAAAGTACCCAGCCTTCTCCAGCGTCGAAACGTACGTCGGGATGTCGGAAGCCAACGGGCCATACAAGCTCGCCGCCTCCCCCAGCCGGTGCGTATCCTGCCCGGTCAGCAGCAGCGAACGCGATGGCGAACACGACGGATTCGGCGCAAACGCGTGGGTAAACAACGTGCCCTCCCGCGCCAACGCGTCGAATACCGGCGTCTTCACCACCCGGTCGCCGTAGACGCCAGCATGCGGAAACGCCCAGTTATCCGCCAACAACAAAACGATGTTCGGCCGCGTATTCGCCGCCAGCATCGACGCCATAAATGTCCGTCGCGAAAGAAGGCTACCCATACCAGCACCCATCCTACCCCACCCGCCCCGGATTTCCCCTGGTACCGGGTAACCGGGAAACTCCGCAATTACAGACTTTCCCGGCCTGACCGCCTTACGCCAACGCCCCCAGACAACTCATTCACCGCCCCACCACCGCCACCGTCCCATCCCGCTCCACCCTCACCACAAACGCAAACTTCCCCACATTCCTCGAATTCGTGAAATATACGTGCGACCCCGAATACCGCCCTTCCCACACCCCGTCTTTCTCCGAAACCGCCTCCAGACAAACCGTACTCTCCAAATGCCAATACGTCCGGATCACCCCCGCCTCAATCAACGGCCGCACGCCTTTCAACCCCACCAACTTCCCCACCACCGCCCGCTCCCCCGCCCGCAGCCTCGTCGCATCCACCACGGTCAAATCCGCAACCAATGCCGCATCGGCCACCACCCGCTGCCCGTCCACCCACAGCAACCCGCCAAAATCCCCCAACGGCCGCATCCGCGCTTTATCAATCGGCGCCGCCGCGAACGCCACCGGAAAATCGTCCGCCGGCAACCCCGCCCTCCGCATCTCGCTCAACGGCGAAGCGGAGTGCAAAACCGCGAATGTCTCTATACAAAGGGCCACCAGCAGGACTCCCATTTAGAATATCTCCGACGCCCGCAAGTTCCGCACCACCCCGGTCACGCCCATCCCCACCCCGCCCGCGCGCAACACCGGCCCCATCCAGCCGTCCCCCGGCAACTCCACCTGTTGCCACCACGCAACCTCCCCCACCACGCCCGGCAGCAAAATGCAGAACAACGTCGCCACCAATGCCAGCAGCACCCCGCCTTCCCAGGCATTCTCCGTCCCCTCCCGCAACAACACAAACGCCGCCCCCACCGCCACACAAGTAGAGACGTAGCTGAACACGTCCACCGCCAGATACACCCGCGAGTCTCCCTCCAGCCCCCAACTCAACACCGGATACGCCAACTCCAACACCAGGAAAACAACCCACCCCCGCATCCGTTCCCGAAACGGCGCCTGCATCCCCGGCAGGAACGCCCAGGAGAAATAGATCAGAAACGCCCACGAAAGATAGATCCCGTTCAGCCACACGCTACCCAGCCAGCCCCCTGCATTCGGTAGCGACAACAACAGCACATGCGCCACCATCGGCGCCAACGCGACGACGCCACACAGCAGGCAAAACAGAACCCACTCGAATCTGCGGCCCCAGATGCTCACTCCGGTATCTTATCGGCAGAACGAAGAAGATATACGATGGCGGGATGCTCTTTGGTCGCCGGACAATCTTCGAATCCCTAGCCGCCTGGTTCGCCGCTCCCCAAGGGCAAACCCAACCCGGTGAAATGGGCGGCTACATCCGCCCGGGCCAGCAAATCACCGAATCCCACCAATTCGACCTCGCCGTCATCGGCGGCGGCATCGCCGGCACCTGCGCCGCCATCGCCGCCGCCCGCAACGGCGTCCGCGTCGCCCTCGTCCACGAACGCTCCATGCTCGGTGGCAACTCCTCCAGTGAAGTCCGCCTCTACCCGGAGGTCTCCACCAACCACAACATCTGGAGCAAGGAAACCGGCATCCTCGAAGAGCTCCACGTCGAAGAACGCTTCCGCAACCACGAGCCCTACATCGAAGGCCTCATGAACTCCGTCTGGGACCTCGTGCTCTACGAATGGGTCGTCCGTGAACCCAACATCACCCTCTTCCTCAATACCACCGTGCGCGAAGTGGAAATGCGCGACGCCAGCACCATCCTCGGCGTCCACGCCTACCAACTCGGCACCGAAAAGAAGTACTTAATCTCCGCCCCGCTCTTCGTTGATTCAACAGGAGATGGCGTCCTCGGCCATCGCGCCGGCGCCGACTACCGCTGGGGCATGGAAGCCCGCGCCACCCACAACGAATCCGTCGCCCCCGAAGCCCCCGCCGCCCAGCCCCAAATGGGCAACTCGCTCTTCTTCCGCGCCCGCGATGCCGGCCGCCCCGTCCCCTTCCGCGCCCCCGATTGGGCAGCCCAGTTCCCCACCGAACAGGACCTCGCCGGCCGCAACCACTCCCAGCTCGAAGGCGGCTACTGGTGGATCGAAGTCGGCCTCCCCCTCCACCAGATCCACGACAACGAAAAGATCCGCCACGAAGCCCTCCGTCAACTCCTCGGCGTTTGGGACCACATCAAGAACAAGTGCACAAACCGCGCCAAAGCCGCCACTTACGGCCTCGACTTCGTCAGCTTCTGGCCCTACAAACGCGAAGCCCGCCGCATCCTCGGCGACCACATCCTCACCCAGTCCGACCTCCAATCCCCGCCCCGCCACCCCGACTCGCTCGCCTTCGGCTGCTGGTACATCGACGTCCACAAACCCGGCGGCATCCTCGCCCGGAGCCGCCCCAACACCAAACCCACCTGGGAAGAAGCCGGCACCGTCCCCTACGGCATTCCATTAAGAAGTTGCTACTCCCGCAACATAACAAACCTCTTAGTGGCCGGCCGCCCGATCAGCACGAGCTACGTGGCGTTCTCCTCGACGCGCGTCCTGCGCACGGGCGCCATCGTCGGCCACGGCGTCGGCGTCGCCGCCGCCCTCTGCAAAAAACACAACTGCCTCCCCAAAGACGTCGCGGCCAAACACGCACCCGAACTCCGCCAGACGCTGATCCGCGAGGACCAGTTCCTCCCGGGCGTCGAAAACGAAGACCCGGCCGACCTCGCCCGCCGCGCCGCCATCACCGCCACCAGCTCCACAACCCTGACATTCCCGCCAGGCGACACCTGGACACCCCTAACAACGCCATTCGCGCAATTGTTTCCCATTTCGTCAGATCACATTGATTCGGTGTCACTTCGCCTCCGCGGGCAAGGCGAAATCACCCTCGGCCTCCGTTCCGCCGAAACGGTCTACGATTTCCAATCCACCACCGATCTCACCCGAAAAACGATCAAAGTAACCGGCGAAGGATGGCAAACCATCCCATTGAAAGTAAAGGTGAAACCAAACCAGCTCTACTGGATCTATCTGGAAAAGGCGGAAGGAGTGGAGTGGGCCCGCCACCAGGACCCGCGGGACGTCCCGGCGCAATCCCCGGTTGGCTGCACGGCCGCCGAACTACCCGGCCCCACCCGCTGGCACGCGTTAACCAACAACCAGAACTTCGCCCTAAAGATCGAGCCCCAACAGCACCCATACGAAGCGACAAACGTAGCCCGAGGCACCAACCGCCCGGACCGCTGGCCGAACATCTGGATCTCCGAAAGCCTTCCCGCAACCCTCGAACTCCGCTGGCCAACACCCCAACGGATCGGAACCGTCCAACTCACGTTCGACACAGACATGAACCGTCACACCCGCCAGCCGCTATTCCGCTACCCGGACTGTGTACGGGCATACACAATAGAAGCCGAAGTCGCCGGCCGCTGGCAGCAAGTAGCGGAGGAGAAGGACAACTACATGCGCCGCCGGGTGCTGCGGTTCCCCCCAGTCCAAGCCACCGCCCTGCGCCTGAAAATCGAAGAAACCAACGGCGCCAAAACCGCCCGCCTCTACGAACTCCGCGCCTACGCCTAACTTTTCCACAGCCTTTCCACAGGGCCGTGCTACCAGAAAACGCCGAGGTCAGATTTCCCCTGGAGCCGTGCTACCGGAAACACCCGTAATTTCGGATTTCTCCGCCCCTACCCCGGAAACCAACTACTCCCCAAACACCCGAAACTCCGCCAACTCCACCGGCAACGAAGCCCGCGACTTCCGAATCTCCACCCGCACATACCGCCCCCGAACCCCGTCCAACTCCAACACCGGCACCCCGCCCAAACACGAATGCCCCTTGTACACGCTCCGCCACGCCCCCTCGGCCGTATCCCGAACCGAAACCTCATAGCGGTAGTATTGATGCCAACTCAACCGTTGCGACCGCTGCGAAAACGACACGCCCCGCACCGCCCGCACCGTCCCTAAATCCACCGTCAATGACGGCGCCGCATCCCCCGCCTCCGCATCCCAAGCCGTATCCCCCAGATTGTCGAACATCGCCCCCACCGGGAACCCGCCCCGCACACTCGAAGCCACCGTATTGCCGGCCGTAGCCAGATTCTCCTGCCCATCCACCACCGGCAGCCCGAACGCCTCCCGGTCCAACTCCACCCGCACCACCGTAAACGCCGCCCGCGCCCCGGACAAATCAAACCGCCAACCACCCCGCCCCACCCGGGAAAACCGCACCGCGCCCCCATCCAACCGCCGCACCGACCGCACCTTCGCCCCCAAAGCCGGCAACGTCAGCGCCCCGCCCACCCGGTCGGAAACGAACAGATACACAATCCGCCCCTTACAAGTCGCCCCGCCCCAATCCCCATCCCGATACGGCCCGCCCCGCGTCCCATGCACCGCCTCCGCGTTCGGCTTCATCCACGCCGCAAACTCCCCCAACCGCTCCGCGTCCGGCGGATGCAACGACCCATCCTGCCGCGGCCCCACGTCCAACAGGTAGTTCCCATCCCGCGCAATCGTGTACACCATATTCCGCAACAACTCCCGGAACGGCCGCGCCGGCATCGGCTTGTTAAACACCCACCCGCTCGGGTTAATCGCCTCGGCCATCTCCCAAGGCTGCGCGCGGTCAAACGGCCCGACCATTGCCTCAAAACTGACAAAATCCTCCGGCCCGCCGCCATGGTTGCTCAACATAATCCCCGGCTGCACCCGGTGCAAATAGCCGGCCACCCGTTGCGGTGTGCCCTTCCACTCGGCAGCCTCAATCGGCTCGGTCCCGTCGAACCACATCGTCGTCAACGGCCCGTACTGCGTCGCCAATTCCGCCACCACCTTTTCGTAATAGGCGTTATACCTCTCGTGCGAAGCCGTGTGAAAATCCGGGTGTTTCCAATCCTTGGGGGAAAGCTGCCAGCCCAGCGCCAGCCCCTGCCGCCGGCAAGCCTCGGCAAACTGCCGCGCCACATCTTTGCCGTACGGTGTCGCCATCACGTTATAGGGGTTCGCCGCGCTCTGATACATGCTGAACCCGTCGTGGTGCTTGGCCACAAACACCGCATACCGCATCCCGGCCGCGTGCGCTAATCGCA
>JBIKOG010000068.1:0-32294 GCA_044358225.1 Bryobacteraceae bacterium
TGTAGAACTCGTCATAAACCGCCGCCGGCACCGACCCGGACGGGTTCAACCCGCTCAGCCGCGCGTGCGAATGCGACTGAGGCAACGCCCGTCCCGTCGCCACGCCCCAGTGCACAAACAAGCCGACCCGATGCGCGCGCCACGCGTCCACGCCCGACGGAGCCGCCGCCAACAATGCCAGTAGAGGAATCAGGACCATTGCTTCTTCAACACATCGATCGTATGCTTCTGCCGCGCCACCACGAACGCCCGAGCCTTCGCCGCCTTCGCCCGTGCCGCCGCCGGGTTCTTCGCCATCGCCAACGCCGCCGGAGCCACCCGCGCCACATCCGCCTCATTGTCCAGATCAAACAGCCAGTCGCCCAGCCCGATATCCCGCCACATGAAGCCCTTCGTGGTCTGTTCACGAAACCGGCAAACAATCGCCGGAATGCCATTCCCGACGCACAGGATCGGGCTGTGCATCTCATTGCCAAACAGCCCCGCGCTCATCGTGTACGTGCTCAGCGCCTCATCGGTCAACCAGAACTTCTCCCGCCAAACGGTCTTTTTCCGCGCCGCCTCGGGCAGCTTATCGTAGATCATCTCCTTGGCCAGCAGCATTTGCGTCTCATCTTCCGGACACAGCAGAACCTTCATCGGCGTCTCCCGCGTAATCGCGATCACGGCCTCGCGCAATGGTGCCTGGTCATGCTCCTGCATCTCGGCATTGCGGGCCTCAGCCTCCTGGTTGATCGTCTTGTTCTTCCGCGCAATCCGCCACTCCGGCGTCCGCCGGTACTTCGGAATGCAGCACAGGAACTGTCCCGCGGCCAATCCATAGGCCGCGAGAAACGCCTTCGCCGCCGCATCATTCCGCAGGTCCGCCCCAAAAGCGCCATCCGGTCCAAACTCCATCACCGGGCTCTTCACCCCCGCATCCTTCGCAAATTGCAGCGAAACCGAGTCGCGGAAAAACACAAACCGCGCCCCGGTCAACAGGCGCGTCACCTGCGCATCGATCTTGTCCGGATTCAACGTAATCCCATAGACGCCATACGGCTTGCCCGTTTCTTTCACCCAGCGCTCCACATGGGCCGGCGCCACCAGATAGGGCCCCGATCCATGCAACAGAAAATCGCATTCGGCAAATGCCCGCTTCTCCGCCTCGGCGCCCTCCACAAAGGTCAGCTTCGGAAAACGGCGCAACAACATCTCCCGCACGCCATCCCCAATATTCCCCGGCCACAGCCGAAATTCCGCTTCGGGCCAATACTTCTCCAGCAACGTCATCACGCCCGGACTATGCCCGATGTCGCCAATGTTAATCGTCTGCCAGGAGGAGCGCAGCAAAATGCGCGGCTGGCGCGGAGCTGCGCCAACGGTGCCACCGAAAGCCAGTGCGGTTGTAAAGGTACGTCGATCCATGATTCGAATGTCCTGATTCTACCCTCACCGCCAATGGCGCCACCGGCGTCCCGAATGAAATCTGGTACTACACTAGGAAATCGTGTCCCGCCTACTCTCCCTCGACGCCTTCCGCGGACTCACCATCGCGCTCATGATCCTGGTCAACACGCCCGGCGATGGCCGCACCACCTACGCCCCGCTCCAGCACGCCGAATGGCACGGCTGGACCCTCACCGATTGCGTCTTCCCCAGCTTCGTCTGGATCGTCGGCGTCGCCATCACCCTCTCCCTCGGTCGCAAACTCGACCAACCCCGCCCCCAACTTTATAAAGACATCCTCCGCCGCGCCGCCATCCTCTTCGGCCTCGGCCTGCTCATCTACGCCTTCCCGACGTTCCCACTCGACACCTTCCGCATCCTCGGCGTCCTGCAGCGAATCGCCATCTGCTACGCCATCGCCGCGGTCCTGTTCCTCAACACCTCCATCCGCGGTCAGATCGCCGCCACCGTCGCCCTCCTCGCCGGCTACTGGGCAATCATGACCTTCATCCCAGCCCCCGGCTTCGCCCCCGGCGACCTCTCCGTCGAAGGCAACTTCGCTCATTACATAGATAAAATTATCCTCGGCGCCCACAACTACGGCGAGACCAAAACCTGGGATCCCGAAGGCATCGTCAGCACCCTGCCCGCCATCGCCACCTGCCTGCTCGGCGTGCTGGCTGGACACATCCTCCAATCCTCCAACGACGTGCAAAAACGCGCCCTGCACCTGGTCGTCATCGGCATCATACTGATCGCCGCCGGCCTCGCGCTCAACACCGTCCTGCCCATCAACAAAAAACTCTGGACCTCGTCCTTCACGCTCCTCATGGCCGGCCTCGATTTCAGCGTCTTCGCCTTCCTGCTCTGGCTCATCGACGGGATGAAAGTCGTGAAGCCATTCCAGCCTGCTATGGTCATGGGCATGAACGCCATCGCCCTCTACATGGCCAGCGAGTTCATCGAAATCACTCTGCACCTGCTGCACTGGAAAACCGCCATTTATCAGGCCGTTTTCGTGCCTCTCGCCTCTCCCATGAACGCGAGCCTGCTCTACGCGCTCACCTACGTAGCCCTGCACCTGGCCCTCGCCTACTGGCTATATGCCCGCAAACTTTTCCTTCGCGCCTGAGCCCAGTCCCAGCACATCGCGCACCTCGCGACGCCGCACGACCTCCGCCGGACCGCCCGCCGTCCGCCCGGCCCACTCCACCAGCTTCCGGTAGGAGACGGCATGCGAAACCTCCCGGTTCTCGTGAATCAAAACCTGAATCACGTTGATCCCGGAGGCGATCTCCCCCACCCACCCGTGGCGGCGCAGTTCGGCCAGCCCGCGCGCCGCCGCCAGGTACACCGAATCGCCCTCCACCGTCACCGTGTGGTCGATCCCATTCATGTCTGTCACCGTAACCCGGCACTGTTTTTGCGCCATGCGAAGAGCATACCACTTTCGCCGCTTGTTCGCCATGAAAATAGGTACAATCGGGGTATGTTTGCGCGATTTTTGGTACCTTTTTTGTGCATTTCTGCACTCTTTTCGCAGGGGTGGAAGGATCCGTCGACGCATAAGACGCAGATGGTCACCGTCGCCAACGGGGTCCAACTGGAGGTTCTCGACTGGGGCGGCACCGGCCGGCCGCTGGTCCTTCTGGCCGGCTACCTCTCCGCGCACGCCTATGACGACCTGGCCCCGAAGCTGACGGCGAACTTCCATGTCTACGGGATTTCGCGCCGCGGCTACGGCGCCTCCACGCGCACCGAAGAGGGACATACCGCCGACTGGTCGGCCGCCGATGTCCTGAAAGTCCTGGAAACGCTGAACCTGAACAATGTCATTCTGGCCGGCCACTCCTGGGGTGGACAGGATGCCTCCACCATCGGCGCGCAGGACTCGCCGCGGGTGACCGGGCTGGTCTACATCAACTCCGCCGAGGACCCGACACTGACCATGCCGGACTACAAAATCCCCCCCGGCACCGTGCCCCCGACGGCCACCAAGCCGGTCCCGGTGGACCGCACTTCGTTTGCCGCCTACATGGCGTGGCAGAAGAAAACGCAGGGCATGACGTTCCCCGAAGCCGAATTGCGGAACATTTACGAAGAGAAGCCGGACGGAAGCCTGGGAGCGGCGAAGTCGTCGCTGCAGATTCGCGACGCGATCTTCGCCGGCCGGAAGAAGCCGGAGTACACCAAGATTCAGATGCCGGTGCTGGCGCTGTTCTCGAAGACCGACACGAAGAACCCGATCGATATCATCATCCGCAAGCGGCACCGGGACGACTTTATCGCGGGCGTGCCGAAGGCGAAGGTGGTGGACATCGAAGGCGGGAACTTCTACCTCTTCGCGTCGCACCCGGACGAAGTGGCCAAAGAGATCATCGCCTTCGGCGCGGCCAAGTAAGTTAGAGCGATTTCAAGTACTCGACCAGATCCCAGCGCTGTTCCTCGGTCATCTTCGTGCCGTACTCGTGACCGGCATTGCTGTTGGTGAATTGGGACGTATCAAAGAGGAAGCCGTCGTATTCGGATTCCCCATGGCGGAGCCCCACCTTCTTCACGTCCAGTTCGCGGGAGCCGACGCGGAACTTCTTCGGCCGGTCCGCGGCTGGCAGGAGCAGATCATATAGCGTCGGCACGGAGCCGTTGTGGAGGTAGGGCGCGGTGGCCCAGATGCCGTTCAGCGCCCGGCCTTTATAGGCCTGCAGCGATTGGAACGGCGCGGCGGTGGTGTCAGGAGTGTAGTCGCCAGCTTTGACGCTGGGCTTAATGGCGTTGCCGGTGTACTCGTTGAAGAGATCGACGGCCCATTCGGCGGCGCGCGTGAACCACCATTTATCGGGACTGGGGGTGGCGACGACGTTTTCGGTGGCGGTGGTAAGAATGGCGGCGACAGGGGCCTTGGTATTCAACAGCACCGCGCCGACGCCGGCCTTCATGTACAGGTTACGTAGGATGCCGCTGAAGCCGTCGTATTTCACGCTGTTGTTGGCCATCGCCGCGTCGGTGCCGACCGCGGACACCTTGTCCATATGGGCGACGATGCGGCGGCTGGAGCTACTGCGATCGATGTTGGCGTGGCAGGCGGCGCAGTGTTCGACGAAAAGCTTTTCGCCGCGGTCGCGCTTGGCGGGGTCGATGGCGGGCAGACCGGCGGCGGGGTCCTCCCATCGGGGGGATTGCAGGCTCCAGAGACGGTCCTCCAACTGGCGCAGGTTGTGCACGTTGACGGAAGACTGGAAGCTGATGTGGGTATCGCCCAAGCCTTGGCCGCCGAGGAAAGCATAGAGCGACCACCCCTTCTTCTGTTTCCAATCGAGGGTGCCGAAGACGCCAATGACCTCGCCGGCGTTGCGGCCGATGGGGCCGACGCCGCCGTTGGCGCCGATGCCATTCCATTGCACGTAATCGTGCTGCGGGATGTCCCAGAGGAAGGGGTAGCTGACGGGGGCGTTGGGCGGGTTGAAGATGCGGTCGCGGAGAGCGCGGCGCTGCTCAATGGGAAGTTTGACCAGATGGGCCATGAGCGTGTCGCGGTTCTCCCCTGTCAACACCGGTTTCAGAGTGGCCAGGAGAGACTGGGCCTCAGCCGGCGGAAGCGCGCCGGCGAGTACCTCCTGGAGTGCTTCGGGATTCAGCACGTGCTCCAGCACGCGGTTGTAGATGCGGCCGAAGGCGTCGAGGCGGGCGTAGCCGTAGGGCACGGGTGTGACGCTGCCGTCGTCGTTGCGTTTGAAGCTGTCGTTGAAGAAGCTGTAGGCTTCCATGCGGAGCGTGTAGACATCGAGGTCGCGGAGGATGGAGGCTTCGTCGTCGTAGTTGCCGCTGGCTTTGACGGCGGCGACGAAGCGCTGGAGCTTGGCGGGATCGGCCTTGGTGGCGGCGAGGGCGCGCCAGAGATCGTTCATGAAGCCGTCCATGTCGGCAGCACCGGGGCCGCCGTCGATGCGGATGCCGACGTTCTTGTAGTTGACCTGCGTGGTGTGGCAGGCGGCGCAGGTGAAGCCCATGTACTTCTTCCCGAGGTAGGTATCGGCGACCATGCCGAGCGGGAGGCCATCGGGATTGCTCTTGGTCGCGCGTTGCGGGAGATAGCGGTAGCGATTAATGTTTTCCGGGGCGCGGAAGGGCTGCGGCGCCTTTTCCTGTTCAACGTGGAGGAAGAAGTCGTAGGGGAGGAGGTTGGAGCCCTGCGTGGTGGAGTAGAACCAGAGGCTGTCGGCGGCGGTCCAGCCTTGTTCGAGATATTTCACTTGCTGGAACTTGTCGCCGAAGACGTCGGCGGAAACGACGGCGGCGCCACGGCCGGGGTCGTTATCGGTGAATTTCTGGTAGAGGCTGCCGTACCAGGCGGTGGCGCGGACAACGACGATCAAGACGAGCAGAGCGGCGGCGAGCCAGAGGGCACGGCGGCCGAGGGCGCCGATCTTGTGTATCACATACACGAAGGCCTTTTTCATAGAGGCGATCCTTCTTCCGGGAAATGAACGGCTAGACCGTATAGGCGAATAAAGTCGGGACTAATTACAACATAGCCCCGACGGAGGCGTCAATCCCAAGACAACCCTAGCGGAACAGCAGCAAGTCCAAACTGAACGTCACCGGCTGCGCTTCCGGCGGGCGGGGTTGGAGCGGGCGGTAGATGGCGAGCAGTACGTCGGCCACAGCGGCGGCATCGAGGGCCGCGGTGGTAGTGACCCGTTCGCGGGCGACGAGGGTGAAGGCGCTCGTGAATGTTTCGATGGTGCGGTCGACACGGTCGCGGCCGGCGCCGCGAAGTTCGATGAGGTCTTCCGGGGCTGGAATGGCGACCAGGAGACGGCCCTCGGGCCGCAGCACGCGACGGAACTCGGCCGGGTTCATGCGGGCGGTGATGGAGACCACGGCGGAGAAGGCGCCATCGGCATAGGGGATGGCGCGGTCGGCATTGGCGACCACCCAGGAGCAGGCGGGGTACTTCTTCGCGGCCGCGTCGATGGCGGGGATGGAGATATCGACACCGTGGGCGGCGAAACCGGTTCGCGCAGCGAGCGAGCCGAGATAGAAGCCTTCGCCGCAGCCGGCGTCGAGGATGGTCTCATCGGCCTGCGGGGCGAACAGGGCGGCGATGCCGGCGAGGAGCGGGGCGGTGACGCCGCGGTCGTGCAGGCGGCGGCGCGCGGCGACGGCATCGGCGGAGTCGCCGGGGTGTTTCGACTTCTTGTCCTGGGGCTGGAGGAGATTGACGTAGCCGCTGCGGGCCACGTCGAAGGAATGTCCGTTGCCGCAGACCCACCGGCGGGCTTCGCGGAGAAGCGGTTTGTGACAGTCGCGAACGGGGCATTGGAGCATGGCGTGATAAGAAGAAGCGTTCGCGAAAAGAGAGATTAATACCAGTATAAATCGGACCCACTGTATTCGGGGCATATGCCCCGTGCGATCGGGTCATATCGTCAGCCAAAGGCGGGTTTACGGGTGAAAATGGCCCATTTTCGTGGTCCACCAATTGCAGAGAGCCAAGGAGGAGATCCAATGAAAGTTGCCGAAATCATGAACCGCGCCCCTGTTTCGGTGCGAAGCGATTCGACGTTTGGCAGTGCGTTTCAGACGCTACTGGAATCGCGCGTGACGACGATTCCCCTGGTGGACGCCGAGGGCGTTTATAAGGGCATTTTTGACCTGCGCGACATCTGGGACATCCTGCTGCCGAAGGCGGCGCAGTTGAGCCGGAAATCGATTGAGGACCTTTCGTTTGTCTCGAGTTCCATAGACAAGATGAAGGACCAGATCGGCGAAGCGGCATCGTTGCCGATCGCCCAGTTTCTGACCTCCGAAGACCTGCCGGCGCTGCATCCGGAGAGCCCGGTGATTCAAGCCGTGCTGCTGTTTGACGAACACGGCGAGACGCTGGCGGTGGTGGATCGCCAGACGCGGAAACTGGTGGGAACGATAGCGGCGTGGGAATTACTCGACGCTTTGCGGTAGTGGGCAGAACCCTCTTTACTTTATTCCAGGAGATCGATCACCATGCATGGAGAATCGGGCACACACGTCTTGTTCGGGTGGAACGCGGCTTGGGTTGCCTCCCTTTTATTCGCGTCAGTATACGCGCTAATTATTGCCGAGAAGCTGAACCGCGCAATTCTGGCGCTATTGGGTGCGGCGATGCTGATACTTTGCGGCGTATTGACGCAGGAAGCGGCGTTTCGCGGCATCGATTTCAACACCATAGGCCTGCTGTTGGGAATGATGCTGATTGTAGGGATTACGGCGAAGTCGGGCGTGTTTCAGTATCTCGCCATCTGGTCGGCGAAGAAGGTGAACGCGCAGCCAATGGGCGTGTTGTTTATGCTGGCGATGGTGACGGCGTTTCTGTCGTCGCTATTGGACAACGTGACGACGGTGCTGCTGGTGGTGCCGGTGACGCTGTTGATCACCGAAGAGTTGAAAGTGAAGGCGTACCCGTATCTGATCGCCGAGGTGCTTTGCGCCAACATTGGCGGGACGGCGACGCTGATTGGCGATCCGCCGAACATCATGATCGGCTCGCTGGTCGGCATCCCATTTAACGACTTCATCTATAACCTGGCGCCGGTGGTCCTGATGGTTTTGGCGGTTTCCTCGGTGCCCTATTACTACATGTGGCGCAAGGATCTGGTGACTACCGAAAAGGCGCGGCAGCGAGTGATGGCGTTTAACGAGAGCGAAGCGATTAAAGACCCGCGGCTGCTGAAGCAGGCGCTATTCGTGCTGGCGCTGGTGCTGATCGGGTTCTTCACCTCACGTATCACGCATCTGGAACCGGCGACGGTGGCGATGGGCGGCGCGGCGCTGTTGCTGCTGCTGGACAACTTCTCCAGGCACGCCGAAGAGCAGGGCGCGGCGGTGCAACACGCCTTCGCCGAAGTGGAGTGGGTGACGCTGATGTTCTTCGTGGGCCTGTTCATCCTGGTGCACGGCTTGGAATCATCGGGCGTGATCCGCAGCATGGCGGAGAAACTGCTGGAAGCCACCAAGGGCGACCGCACGGTGACGGTACTGGCCGTGCTGTGGGGGTCGGCGTTTCTATCCGCATTCATTGACAACATTCCGTTTGTAGCGACGATGATTCCGCTGATCAAGAGCATGGCGCCGGCGTTTGGCGGGGAGCAGGGGCTGATGCCGTTGTGGTGGGCGCTTTCGCTGGGCGCGTGTCTGGGCGGGAACGGGACGCTCATCGGAGCTTCGGCAAACCTGGTGGTGGCCGGACTGGCCGAACGGGCCGGGCAACCGATTCGCTTCATGACGTATATGAAATCGTGTTTTGGGTTAATGATCCTCTCCATCGCGGTTTGCCACGTGTACATCTATTGGCGCTACCTCTAAACGGATGACAACGCTCCTCTGCGCCAAGACGGCCGCCAACACCTCAGGTTGGCGGCCTTTTTTTGCGACGCGGCGCCGCTGCGCGAGCGACCGCATTCGGGGCATATACCCATGGCGAATGGGTCATATCATCAAACAGTGCCTATTTTGTGGGGAGAACGGCCCCATATCGTGGCCAGCTGATTGCAACGAGCCAAGAAGGAGTTCCAATGAAAGTTGCCGAAATCATGAACCGCACCCCTGTTTCGGTGCGAAGCGATTCGACGTTTGGCAGTGCGTTTCAAACGCTGCTGGAATCGCGCGTGACGACGATTCCCGTGGTGGACGCCGAGGGCGTTTATAAGGGCATTTTTGACTTGCGCGATGTCTGGCGCATCCTGTTGCCGAAGGCGGCGCAGTTGAACCGGAAATCGATCGAGGACCTGTCGTTCGTGTCGAGCTCGATTGGCAAGATGAAGGACCAGATTGACGAGGCGGCGGCGCTGCCGATCGCGCAGTTTCTGACATCCGAAGACCTGCCGGCGCTGCATCCGGAGAGCCCGCTGATCCAGGCCGTGCTGCTATTGGACGAGTACGGCGAGACGCTGGCGGTGGTGGATCGGCAGACGCGAAAACTGGTGGGCACGATAGCGGCGTGGGAGTTGCTGGACGCTTTGCGGTAGTGGGCTGAATCGCTATTTTATTCGAGGAGATGGATCACAATGCATGGAGAATCGGGCGCACATGTCCTGTTCGGGTGGAACGCGGCTTGGGTTGCCTCTATCTTGTTCGCGACGGTATACGCGCTAATTATTGCCGAGAAGATGAACCGCGCGATCCTGGCGCTATTGGGCGCGGCGCTGTTGATCGTGTGCGGCGCGCTGACGCAGGAAGCGGCGTTCCGCGGGATCGATTTCAACACCATCGGCCTGTTGATGGGCATGATGCTGATTGTGGGGATCACGGCGAAGTCGGGCGTGTTTCAGTATCTGGCCATCTGGTCGGCGAAGAAGGTGAACGCGCAGCCGATGGGCGTGCTGTTCATGTTGTCGATTGTGACGGCGGTGCTGTCGGCGCTGCTGGACAACGTGACGACGGTGCTGCTGGTGGTGCCGGTGACGCTGCTGATCACCGAGGAATTGAAAGTGAAAGCGTATCCGTATCTGATCGCCGAGATCCTTTGTTCCAATATCGGCGGCACGGCGACGCTAATTGGCGACCCGCCGAACATTATGATCGGCTCCCTGGTGGGCATTCCATTTAACGATTTCATTTTTAATCTCGCACCGGTGGTGGTGATCGTGCTTGTAGTTTCCGCGGTCCCCTTTTACTTCATTTGGCGCAAGGAACTGGTGACTACCGACAAGGCGCGCCAGCGGGTGATGGAGTTTGACGAGAGCGAAGCGATTAAAGACCCGCGGCTGCTGAAGCAGGCGCTGTTCGTCCTATCGCTCGTGCTGGTCGGATTCTTCACGTCGCGCATGACGCATCTGGAACCGGCAACGGTGGCGATGGGCGGCGCTGCATTACTGCTGCTGCTGGACAACTTTTCCAAGCACGCCGAGGAGCAGGGCGCGGCGGTGCAACACGCCTTCGCGGAAGTGGAGTGGGTGACGCTGATGTTCTTCGTGGGCCTGTTCATCCTGGTGCATGGCTTGGAATCTTCGGGCGTGATCCGCAGCATGGCGGAGAAACTGCTGGAAGCCACCAAGGGCGATCGCACGGTCACCGTGCTGGCCGTGCTGTGGGGGTCGGCGTTCCTTTCCGCATTCATCGATAACATTCCGTTTGTGGCGACGATGATTCCGCTGATCAAAAGCATGGCGCCGGCGTTTGGCGGGGAGCAGGGGTTGATGCCGTTGTGGTGGGCGCTGTCGCTGGGCGCGTGTCTGGGCGGGAACGGGACGCTGATCGGGGCGTCGGCAAATCTCGTCGTGGCCGGACTGGCCGAGCGGGCCGGGCAGCCGATTCGCTTTGTGGCGTACATGAAATCGAGCTTTGGGTTGATGATCCTCTCGATCGCCATCTGCCATGTGTACGTCTATTGGCGCTACCTCTAACCGCTCCCCGGCGCAGGAACGGCCGTCAACTTTTGGGGTTGACGGCCGTTTTTTATTGACAACCTGGATCGGCTCAATCGTAGAGCAGTTCGGCGTAGCGACCGTCGGCGTTGAGGCTGGCCTTCAGATCGAGCCAGGCTTCCTTGCCGCCAGCCATCTCTTCCATGGCGAGTTCGAACTTCTTCTCGGCGTCGGAGAGGCCGGCGACGTAGACGAAGGTTTTGGGATCGCGGATCATGTCCCAGATTTCGGCGGAGTTTTCCATCAGCACGCGGTCGAGCGCGGGCGGGGCGTCGTAGTGCGGGCGGGGGCTGATCGCCTCGAAGGCGCGGAAGGAGCCCTGGTCGTAGTACAGCGCCAGATCCTTCCGGAAATCGTTCATGTAGAGCATCTCCATGCCGGTTTTGGCACCGAAGAAGAGCCGGACCTGCCCCTTCCATTCGCCGTGCCGCTGGTAGATATGTTTGACGAAGGCGCGGAACGGGGCAATGCCGGTGCCGGCGCCGACCATGAGGAGATTGGCCTCGTCGTTGGGCGGCACTTCGAACTGCACGCCGTAGGGACCGGTGATCTGGATGGCGTCGCCGGGATTGGCGTCGCAAAGGAAGTGGGAGGCGCGGCCCGGGTACCGTTCGCCGCTGATGTCATCGATGGAGAAGCAGCGGCGGACGCAGATGGAGATGGTATCGCCGCGGCCGTCGTCGCCGCCGCGGGGGCTGGCGATCGAATAGAGCCGCAAGTGGTGGCTGTTGCCGAATTCGTGGGGACCGGGCGCGAGCACGCCAATGCTCTGGCCCTCCACATAGTCGAACGGCGTGTCGGGCAGACGCAGCACCAGGTGCCGCACCTCCGCCTCCCAGCCCAACGGCGTGATGCGCTCTGTGCTCACCAGCGTTGTCGTATATGGATGGTTCACATCGTATTCAGTGAGTTTCATAATGTGCCTCGCCTTAACGCAGTTTCGAATTTGCCGGTTTGCCGGAGTGGCATCCGCCCTTGCCATTGCAGGCGCCGCCACCAGTACCGCTGCAACCGTGCAGCATAAAATCCAAGACATCCCGATTGGGGTTCGTGCAGCCGGAACCGCGCCGGACAACCCCTTGCACCAGAATCCAGCCACCGAGCACGATAAACATGCCGGCCATGGCCTGCGCCATACTCCAGAGAATTTCCATCATTTTGCTCTCCATCGGTGTCAGCCTCCACTTCCCATGCCCGCAAAGCCCATAAAGGCCATGGAGAGAATGCTGGCCAGAACCAGCGTCAGCGCCGTGCCGCGCGCAAGGCTGGGAATATCGGAAAGCTCGGTCCGCTCCCGCACCAGCGAAAGCAGCACGATGGCCAGGCAGAACCCGCCGCTGGCGGCCACGGCGAACACGGTGCTCTGTACGAAGTTGTAGTTACGCACGGTTTGGAAGAGGGCCACGGCGAGCACCGCGCAGTTGGTGGTGATCAGCGGCAGATAGATGCCCAGTTCGCGCGAGAGCGCCGGGCTGGTCTTTTTGATGATCATCTCCGTCAACTGCACGGTGGCCGCGATGATGACGATGTAGGAGATGAGCCGCAGATATTCGGCATGGACGGCAACCAGTAACTGGTTGGTGCCATAGGCCAGCATGGAGCTGATGGTGATGACGAAGATGACGGCCACGCCCATGCGCCAGGCGGTGCTGAACTTACTGGAAAGCCCGAGAAACGGGCACATGCCGAGGAAGACGCAGAGGACGAAGTTGTTGATTAACAGCGAATCGATGAAGATGTGACCGAGGGATTCATTCATGACCGTGCCTCCACAGGTTGTTGCGCGCCGATCGCACGTTCCTTCCGATCCTGCCGGTCGCGATACCACGCGAAGACCAGCAGCCAGAAGGCGAGCGTGATGAAGCCGCCGGCGGGCAACAGGAACAGGACCCAGGGTTCAAAGTTGGGACCGAACAGCGAGACGCCGAGGAAGGAGCCCGCGCCCAGCACCTCCCGAACCGTACCGAGAAGCGTGAGTCCGATGGTGAAGCCCAGGCCGTTGCCCAACCCGTCGGCAAGCGACCGGCCGATGCCGTTCTTGGCGGCAAAGGCTTCAGCGCGGGCGAGGATGACGCAGTTCACCACGATCAGCGCCAGGAAGGGGCCGAGGGCTTTATAGATGTCGATACTAATGGCCTTCACGACGTAATCGGTGATAGTGACCATGGTGGCGGCGATGGCGATGAAGGTGGCGATACGCACCTGATTGGGGACCTGTTTACGCACGGCGGAGATGAGGCCGTTGGAACAGACCAGAACGAAGGTGGTGGCCAGCCCCATGGCCAGCGCGTTCCGCACGCTGTTGGTGACGGCGAGCGTCGGGCACATGCCCAGAAATTGGACGAACACCGGGCTCTCTTTCCAGAGTCCATTCAAGAACGGATTGTCGGTTGCCTGGCTCATTAGTTGCCTCTTTGCAGACGTTCCAGATTGCGCGTGAAGATGGGGGCCATTTCGGCGACTCCTTTTTGCAGCATGCGGCCGACGGCGCGGGAAGAGATGGTGGCGCCGGAAATGGCGTCAATCTCCCAGGGGTTCTTCTTGGTCCCGTGCTTGACGGCGGTGATGGGTTTGGAGGTGTCGAGCTTCTTGAAGTTCTCGAGGAACGCGGGGTCCTTGCCTATCTTGTCGCCGAGGCCGGGAGTTTCGCGAATTTCGACGACGCGGAAGCCGGTGATGGTTTTGGTGGCCGGATCGTAGGCGTACATCGCCGTGATGATGTCGGCATAGCCCCGTTCGCTGGCGTCGAGCACGACACCGAGGAGCTTGCCGGCTTTGTCGTAACCGGCGAACATTTTGGTGCCGGCGGCGCCGGCATCGGTCAGCACCGTCAATTCGCCGGTGGGCGAGACGCCATAGGTGACCTGCTTTTCGGAGCCCGGGAGCAATTGCGCAACCGATTCGCGCATGATCTGTTCCTGGTTCTTTCGAATCGGCTCCAGCGTGGCGACGTGGGTGCCGACGATGAGAAAGCCGCTGATCAGCGAGACCAGGCCGAGACAGCGAACAATGCTGACGCTATTCATATGGCGCCTTTCGGTTTCCGGGCGCCGTAGGGGCGGGGCGGCGTCAGGCGGTCGATCATCGGGGAGAGCGCGTTGCCGAGGAGGATGGCGTACATGACGCCTTCGGCCAGGCCGCCGAGGTTGCGGATCACGATCGTCAACACGCCCATCAGTACGCCGTAAATCCACATGCCGCGCGGGGTGACGGGGGAGGCCACCGGGTCCGTCGCCATGAAGGTGGCACCCAGCAGCAGACCGCCGGTGAAGAGCATGAAGAGCGGGTCGGGGTAGCGGGTGGAGTCAAGGAGATGGAACCCCGCCGCCGCCGCCGCCGCCCCGCCGATCATGGCCACCGGGATGCGCCAATCCATCATGTGGCGGAAGACCAGATAGGCGCCGCAGAGGAGGATGAGGAAGCCCGGGATTTCGCCGGAGGAGCCCGCGCGCTGGCCCCAGAACATGGGCCAGGGGTCGGTGTAAATGTGGTCGAATTTTTGCAGCACCAGCGGCGTCGCGCCCGTGAAGCCATCCACGCGGACTTGCGCGATCCACTCGGCCACCGGTGGCGGCTTCATGAGCGGCATGGTCCAAGTGGTGGGGATAAACTCGGCAAAGCGCCCCTTGGCCAGGCCCGGCGTATAGGTGGTGATGGCCACCGGGAAGGCGGCCTGCAGAAAGGCGCGGCCGACGAGAGCGGGGTTGAAGACGTTGGACCCAAGTCCGCCGAAGAGCAACTTGCCGGGGGCGATGGCGACCACCGAGCCGACCAGCGCCATCCAGAGCGGGAAGCCCGGGGGCAGCGTCAAACCGAGCAGCAGGCCGGTGATGGCGGCGCTGTAATCGTTGACTGTGGAGGCGTTGCCGTTGACGCGGCACAGAATGTGTTCGGCAAGCACGCAACCGGCGGTGGTGACGGTGAGCAGCACCAGGGCGCTGAGGCCGAAGTGCCACACCGAAAACGCGGCCAGCGGCAGCATGGCGTAGACCACGTTCCGCATGATCGTGTCCACGGAAAGCGGACCGTGAAGATGCGGGGACGTGCGGACTTCGATGACGGTCGTGGTGACTCCGCTCATGCGCGCGCCTTCCTTTCCCGGTTCATTTGTTTGGCGACTCGGAAATACTGCACCAGCGGGATGTGCGCCGGACAGACGTAGCTGCAACAGGCGCATTCAAAGCAGTCGTTCAAGTGGTAGATCTCTTCCATGTCTTCGTAGCGCTCCTTGCGCGCCAGCAGGCCCAGATGGGAGGGGTCCAGGTGCAGCGGGCAGACGTCGACGCAGGCGGCGCAGTGGATGCAGGGGTAGATCGTCTCCGGCTTCTTCGCGGGCATTACCAGCACGCCGGTGACGCCTTTGGTGAGCGGGATATCGAAGGAGCCGACGGCCGGGCCCATCATGGGGCCGCCAAGGATGATGGAGGCTGCCTGATCGGTACAGCCGGCCTGCTCCAGTACCCAGCGCAATGGAGTGCCGAGCGGGATCAGGTAATTGCCGGGCTTGCTGACGGCAGGCCCGGTGACAGTAACGACACGCTCAATCAACCCGTGGCGGTGCGGCAGCAGCTCGCCGATTTGCGCGAGAGTAGCCACGTTGAACACGGCGAGGCCGACATCGGCGGGTAGTCCGCCAGTGGGGATTTCGCGGCCGAGCAGTACCTTGACGAGCATCTTTTCGGCGCCCTGCGGGTACTTGGCGGCGACGGCTTCGATGGTGATATCGGGCCGGTCCGCATTGGCTTCGCGAAGGGCGGCGATGGCGTCGGGCTTGTTGTCCTCCACGCCGATGATGGCGCGTTCGACGCCGAGGGCCCGCATCACCACGCGCGTGCCGTGCAACACCTGTTTGGGGTACTCCACCATCACGCGATGATCGGTGGTTAAGTACGGTTCGCACTCGCAACCATTGACGACGACGGTGTCGATGTTCCGCCCCTGCGGGGGCTTCAATTTGACGTGGGTGGGGAATGCCGCGCCGCCCAGGCCCACGACGCCGGTCGCCTGCACGGCGGCGATGACTTCCGCCGGCGACATCTGCGTGATGTCCTGATCGGAACCGTAGAGCACCTCCTGGCTGGCGCTGGGATACGGCTTGATGTAGATGGCCATCGTCAACTCGCCGCGGGCGCTGGGCGCCGGGGCGATGCGTTCCACGCGGCCCGTGGCGGGGGCATGCATGGGGACGCTCATGAACCCGTCGGCTTCGGCGATGGGCTCGCCACGCACCACTTCCTGGCCCTCGCGAACGATGGCCTTCGCGGGCTTACCGGCATGTTGCGACAGCGGGACGACGAGCAATGGCGGGAACGGCAGACGCCGGATCGGAAGGTGCGCGGTCTGCTCCTTGTTTTCCGGGACATGGACGCCCCGCCACAACCGTTTTGTTCCGAAGAGATTCATGCGAGTGACTCCTGCGGCACTAGTTGTACTTCGCCGCGCGCTTCACGAGCTTCTCCAGATCCTTCTCCGTCGGGTCCTGGGGCAACCCGGGATGGATGATCTGGGCGGTGCACTTTTCAGCCGCCTTCACCAGATCGCGGTAGGGTCCGCCCTTCGCGTTCTTGACGAAAGCCTGTTTGTTTTCGTTGTAGGCGAAGATGCGGTTGTTGATGCGGATGCACTCGTCACAGGAGGTGCACATGGCCGATTCGATCCAGGGGGTGCTGGAGGCTTCGGCGGGGGCCGCGGCGATGGCGGCGGCTGCGGGAGCAGCGGCTACGGCCACCGCGGCTGGTTTGGCGGCCAGCGGGGTAGGCGCCGCGCCGTCACCGAGCAGAGTGCCGTTGGCCACCATTTCCAGCAACTGCGCCGCGATCGACTGCGCGAATTCGCTGCGCGCCTGTTCGGCGATCGCCGTTGTGTCGACGGCGGACCGGACGCCGGCCAGCGACTTCAACAATCGCCAGAAGTGCCGGCGGTCTTCGCAGGAGTGAACCAGCGGCTCGGCCGGGATCACGCGAATCAGCTTATTCTTCTTGTTCACTGCCCAGATGTAGGGGAACTTCCCTTCCCTGTCGTCGGCCGCGAATTCCAGGTATTCGGCGAGCGGAACCATGTTCTCGTTCCAGGCGTCGCGCGGAACCGTGCGGAACTGTTTGCGGAAGCGGCCTTCGGTCATGGCGAAGTCGGCGAAGGTCATCGGGACCTCCATCTCGCCGGGCGCGCCGCTTTCGTCCTGATACTTCAGGGTGTAGGTCGGCCAGTCGTCGTCGAGCGAGGGATTGCCGTCCAGGTTCAGGCACTCTTCCGGCAGGTTGCCCTTGTCGGGGTTGTAGCGGAGGATTGGATACGCCCGCGATTCGACGGCGAGTTTGCTTTGAAACTCGGCCAGATCGTCGGCGATCCCGTGCTCCGGCATGCAGGGGCTGTAGATGTTGAACAGCGCCGGACGCCGGGCGTTCAGACCTTCAACGAACGATTCGATGAGGTGCGAGGTATTGGCCGTCGTGCCCTGGGCGATGAAGGTCGTACGGTGCGCCATGCCGATGAGGGCGATCTCCTTGCGGATCTCTTCCTTGCCGTGGAACGCCTTGCCGTACTGCGCCATGTCGGAGACCTGGCCGGTGAAGCCGGACGTACAAGCCTGGCCGCCGGTGTTCGAATAGACCTGCGTGTCGAGCACCAGCACCTTAATGGGCTTGCCGGACATCATCATGCGCGACAGGTTCTGGAAGCCGATATCGTACATGGCGCCGTCGCCGCCGATCGAAACCACGGGCGGGCAGAGGTGGAACTCCTCGTCGGTGAACTGCTTCCAGTTGAAGTAGGTGAAGAACTCGCCTTGCTTCTCCTTGCGGTAGCCGCCGTCGAGTTCGATCTCGGCCATGCGGACGGCCGCAAAGCCTTCGGCCATGCGCGCCATGTGGCCTTCGAAGATACCCATGGCCATGGACGGCGAATCCTGGAACAGGTGGTTCGTCCACGGGAATGGGTAGGGGTTGAAGGGGTAGGTGGACGCCCAGACCGACGTGCAACCGGTGGAGTTGACGATGCCCATGCTGGAGCGGCCGCGGCGTCCGGCGCCATCAGTGTACTGCCAGCGCAAGTGCTTCAACTTGGCGATTAACTGCGATACCCAGCGGAGCCATTCCGGGTCGATGGTCTTGCCGGCGTGGCGCGAATCGAGCTGTTCGGAGAAGCTCGCCAGGGTGACGTCGGCGTTGTGGAGATGATCGAGCGCGTTGGCCACGCGGGCGTCGTCGCTCAAGTCGATCGTCGCGGCCAGCTTCAACCGCGTGTGCTGGTCGAGCCGGGCGATGAGGTCGTCAATCTTTTCAATCTGCCGGGCTACGCGCGGCTGCATCAGCGCTTCCGCGGTGGCGACGAAGAGGTGGACCACGGTCTTTTCGCCGCAGCCCAGGCAGGCTCCGTCGCCGCCCACCATGCCCATGTAGTTCTTCTTGTCGAGCAGCAGCGTGTGCAGCGCGCCGATGCCTTCGTCCAGGCTATCGATGCGAATGAACTCAGGCGCCGTCGTCGGCAGATTCTGCCACAGATCCCAGTTCCGGCGCAGCTTTTCGGTGGAGGCCGGCGTCTGCGTCACAGGCTTCAGCGCGTTGTCATTACAGACTTTCACGCACTCCATGCAACCCTTGCAGGCGAACGGATTGACGGTGATCGACAGCAATCCGCCGGAGCCCTTCTGCTTCTTCTCGCGCGCCGTCCAGAACGGTTGCGGCGTGGCGAAGGCGTAGTCACCGAGCGCGGCCCGCAGGTTGTGCAACTCCTCGGTCAGCTCCGTCTTTTCGGCGTTCGCCAGCGGGTAGGCCGCCAGCAGCTCTTCGATCGCCGCATCCAGCATCTTGCCCACGTCGGGCCGGTCCAGGCCATCGCCCAGCTTGGCCCGCAGCTTCTGATCCAACGTGCGAATGGCGCGCGGCAGTTGCTTGGCCGGCTGGCCGTTGGCGATCACCTTCTTCATCGCCGTTTCCAACACGGCCAGCACCGAATGAACCAGGCCAGGAATGGCGCTGTCGGGACAGATCGTGTAGCAGGCGCCGCACGCCGTGCAGTTCGCCGGCACCCACTCGGGATGCTCGAAACGCACGCCCGTCATGTCGCGGAACAGCGCCGTCGTGGCGGGGATGAAGCTGAGGCCGATGAACGGGTCGGCCAGGTTGTCGTTGCCGCGGCCGGTGGCGTAGAACGTTCCGGTCTGTTCCCAGAAGCGGTGGATGTCCGACGTCGCGGTGGCCGCCGGCACCTGCCGCTGCAGCACCATCGGCACGTCCGGCGCCTTGCGAACGGTCAGCGGCGTCGCGCTGATCTTTTTGTCCGTGATCTCCTTCACTTCGTCGAAGCCGCGGCGCACCACGCGAACGTTGTCTTCCACGACGCGCGCACCCTTAGTGCCGAACTTATGTTCGAGCTGCGAGCGGATGGCCTGGAACAGGGTTTGATCGGTCAACTTCGCCTGGCCCATCAGCGGAGATGCGGCGAAGAACGCGCCCTGGAAGGCGTTGCCCTGCATGCGGAACTGCAGCTCGATGTCGGTAGCCTCTTCGCGGGCGATTTTGAAGGCGTCCAGGTAGTAGAGGTGGATCTCGTTGTCGATCAGAATCCGTTGGAACTTCTCGGGAATCTGTTGCCAAACGTCGGCCGGATCCGTGTGCGCGCTCTGCAGAATGAAGACGCCGCCGCGCTTCAAGCCGGCCAGCGGATTGGAGTGCAGGAACACATTCGGGTCGGGCGAAAGCACCACGTCCACGTAGAAGTAATCGCAGTTCACGCGGATCGGCTCAGGTGCCGCGGCCAGGTAGTAGGTGGTCGGTTGGCCCTTCTTCTCGGAGCCGTATTTCGGGTTCGCTTTGATGTGGTAACCCAGCAGGTCGAACAGCGTCATCGCCAGGTTCTTACCGGTCGTGATCGCGCCCCAGCCGCCGACGGAATGGAACCGCACAGTGATGCTGTTCTTCGGCATCAGGTTCGGGTTCTCGCTGCCATGCACGGCCAGCGCCTTCAGCCCCGGGTAGGCATCGGCAACTTGGATCTGATGGATCTCCTGTTTCGGCGTGAACGCCTTGTCGTGGACGAAGTCGATCGACAGGTAGAAGAACTTCCGCTTGCCGCCGTTCGGCAACATGTTTTCAATGGCGCCAATCAGCCCTTCCGGCTGCAAGTCGCGGCTGCCGAGCCCGAATGACCCCGAGTACAGCGGCGGCATATCTTCGGCTTTTTTATAGCTCGCGTAGCCCTCGTGCACCACGCCGGAGCGGCCGTTCTCCACACAGCGGCCCAGCGCCGCGCGCACTTCGCGGATCAGCGGCAGATCTTCGGCTAGCGGTTGATCCACACGTTCCAGTACGGTCACGCCCTTACGGCCCTGCAGCAAAGTGCTCAGCACGTCACCGGGGAACGGGCGGAACATCGTCAGGTTCACCACGCCCACTTTCAGCTTGCGCGTTTCCCGCAGATAGTCGGCCACCACTTCGGCCGTAACCAGCATGCTGCCCATGCCCAGGATCAGGTACTCGGCATCTTCCACACGGTAGGTCGACACGCGTTGATACCGGCGCCCGGTCAGCGCGTAGAACTCCGCCATCGCCTGATCAGTGATCCCGGCAATGTGCGCAAAGAAGTAGGGCCGCTGCGCCGCCACGCTCTGCATGTAGGCGTCCTGGTTCTGCACCGTCCCGATCATCACCGGGTTGTCCACCGTCCACAACTCCGGAATGCGGCGCCGCTGCGGTCCGTAGAGGATCCGCTGCGCCGGGGTCGGCGTGTCGATGATGTCGTCCGGCCGGCCCAGGTATTCCTGGATCAGTTCCCGCTCCGGCAGCAGCAGCGATTCAATCAAGTGCGTGGTGAGGAACCCGTCCTGCGCGCAGATGCCCGGCGTCAGTGCCAGCTCGGCGATCCGGTGCGAAATGATGTTCAAATCGCACACTTCCTGCGCGCTCTTGCCAAAGAGCTGGAAGAAGCCGGTATCGTCGATGCAGTGGTAGTCGTCGTGGCCGGCGTGTACGTTCAGCGTCGATTTCGTCATCGCGCGGCAGCCCATGTTCAACACATACGTCAGCCGCTTGCCGACGGCGGCGTACAGCGACTCATGCATGTACGCAATGCCCTGCCCCGAGGAAAAATTCGTCGCGCGCAGGCCAGTCATCGAGAGGCCAGCCGTCACAGCGGCGGCGGCATGCTCGCCTTCCGGTTCGATGAAGATCAACGGGCGGCCGGAGATGTTGATGTGGCCCTTAGCCGATTCCTCGGCCCAGTATTCGCCCATCTGTGTGGAGGGCGTAATCGGGTACGCACCCGCGGCGTCGCTCGACTCCCGTTCGCACATGACGACGGCGGTGTTCCCATCCATCGCCTGCCGCACGCCGGGGTAACGGAAGCTCTGTTTGCCATTCATGAGTGCACTCCTTGACTTGAACTACTTGGGTTTGAACTATTTGCTCGTTGCAGAGGCAGGTCCGCCTCGGCTACTGGTAACGGCGATTGCCGTGTAATTCGTTTCGCGTCCAGGCCGCGCAGGGGCGGCTTGTCCTTTTCCATCCACACGATTGCCCCCGTCGGGCACCGTTGAATCGGCCCGGGCGTCGCCAGCGCATTCCGCGCGTAATCGACCACCGCCAGATTGTTGACGATCTGAATCAGCCCCGCCGGCGCGTCCGCGGCGCAGCGGCCGCACGCCGTGCAGGCCACTTCACAATCCAGCTCCGCCTGCTGGCCATCGGCCAGGTTCTTACAAGCCACCCACAACCGATGGCTCACCACATGCAGCGAAAACAGCTGCTTCGGACAGACATCCACACAGTCACCGCATGCGGTGCACAGCGATTGCGTCACCACCGGCAGACTGTGCCGATCCATCGTAATCGCCTTGAAATCGCAGACCCGCTCACAATCACCCAACCCCAGGCAGCCCCAGCTGCACCCTTTGCCGCCCCCGTTCACGAGCGCCGCCGCCCGGCACGTTTGCAATCCCACATACTGCGCCCGGTGCCGCGCCACATGCGGTCCGCCGGCGCAAGCCAATCGCGCCACCCGGCGCTCTTCCGACCCCGCGTCGATCTGCAACAACGTGGCGATCGCCTGCACTCCTTCCGGTGTGCTCACCGTACACTTGCCCGGTGCGATCTCCCCCTTAACCGCTTTTTCCGCAAACGCCCGGCAGCCCGCACAGCCGCACGCCCCACAGTTGGCCTTCGGCAACATCCCTTCCACTTCGTCGATCCGGGGGTCTTCATACACATACAACTTCTTGTCCGCGTACGCCAGCATCGCCGCCAGCGCAACACCGATCCCGCCCATCACTCCGCCGGCAATCAGGAACTCGTTCATGCTTCCACCCTCCTCGCCGCGCCATCCCGCCCGGAGCCGGTGGGGGATATGCCCCGCTGGCTGGGGGCGGTGTCGGCCTGTTCACCGCAACGACGGCCGAAAACAAGGGAAAAACTCCCAATTTCGGCTTCTTTTGTGGTTTTCCTTGTCCTCATTGTGCCTTGGTCCGCAGCTTTTCCTTCGCAAGCACAGGGCCAAACCCGCAGCTCCGTTTGGCCTTCAACTTGCACCCTACTGGGCCGTATGGTCAACATCTGGCGACGCACCGCACTCTCCCTCGCCATCGCCGGCGGCCTCTTCGGCCTCCGCTTTGTTCCCTGGGAAAAACCGGTCTCCACCATTCGCCTCAGCCGCCCGCTGATGGGCACGCTATGGACCATTGAAGTGTTCGACGACGCTCGCCCCGCCGAAGCCCGCGCCGCCATCGATCAGGCCTACGCCGAGCTGAACCGTATCGACCGGTTGATGAGCGAATGGAAACCCGAATCACCCATCTCCCAGGTCAACGCCGCCGCCGGCCGCCACCCCGTCGAAGTCCCCGCCGAACTCCGGGAACTCATCGAACGCAGCATCCGCTATAGCCGCGCCACCGAAGGCGCCTTCGACATCACCTGGCGCGGCATGGGTTCCATTTGGAAGTTCGACGACAAGTTCCAGCCGCCCACCAAACAGGCCGTCGAAACAGCGCGCCGCAACGTCGACTATCGCGCCATTCAGATCCAGGGCAACCGCGTTTTTCTCCCCAAATCCACGATGAGCATTGGCCTCGGCGGCATCGCCAAAGGCTACGCGGTGGACCGCGCCGCGGCCGTCCTCGCCCAGGCCGGCTTCCCCAACACGATGGTCGATGGCGGGGGCGACGTCCGCGTCTCCGGCACTCGTTACGGCCAATCCTGGCGGCTCGGCATTCAACATCCGCGCCGCGAACATGGCCAACTGCTCGCCGCCGTCCAACCGCGCAATCAGTCGCTCGTCACCTCCGGCGACTACGAACGCTTCCGCATCGTCAACAACGTCCGCTACCACCACATCATCGACGTGCGCACCGGCTGGCCGGCCACCGCCGCCACCTCCGTCAGTGTGCTCGCGCCCACCGCCGAACAAGGCGTGGTGCTCGCCAAAGGCATCTTCATTTTGGGCCCGGAAAAGGGCCTCGCGCTCGCCCGCGCCGAAGGCGTGGAGGCGTTGCTTATCGATCCAAATGGCCGCCTCTTCACCACAGCCGGCTTCCAGAAAGCTCTCGAATTCCCACGTCAGGAAGACAACTAGAAATGTCCACATCTACCATTGACGCCGATATCGCACCCTCCGCTAGCGCCGTCCAGATTGTCGACCAGCACATCGTCGAAATCGTCAGCGATTCCGGCGAAGGCGCTCAAACCTGCGGCCAGATGTTCGCCGATCTCTGCGCCCGCAACGGCAACGGCATCTGGACAGTCGAGATCATCCCGGCCGAGATTGAACCGCCCAGCCGCTCCCGCGCCGGCGCCAGCGGCAATCGCATCCGCCTCGGGTCCAAGCCCGTCACCAACGCCGGCGACTGTGCCGACATCGTCGTCGCCCTGAACGAGCAGGTGCTCTATAGCCGGATCGACGCCGGGGCGCTACGCCCAGGCACCACCGTCTTCGTAGACAAGACCTGGGCCGAAAGCCCCGATGACGACATCCGCCGCCGTTACGCCGAAGCCATCAGCGACTTCAATGCCCGCTCCTATTTCGTCGTCGAATCGCCCATCGAAGCCGAGTGCCGTAAGCACACCGACGACCCGAAAAAGGGCAAAAACATGTGGGTTCTCGGCCTGTTATGCGCCCTCTACGATCTGGATCGCTCCAGCGTCGGCGCCAACATCGCCAAGCGCTTCGCCAAGAAGGGCGACGCCGTCATCCAGAAGAACCTGGCGCTCTTCACCGATGGCTACGACTGGGCCCTCGCCCACGTCCAGCAACGGTATCGCATCCCAGCGCAGAAGCACACGCAACCGATGGTGGTCATGAATGGCAATCAGGCCATCGGCCTCGGCGTCATGGCCGCCGGCATCGAAGTCTGCTCCATGTACCCCATCACGCCGGCCACCTCGGCCTCCCACTTCCTGGCGCAAGCCCTTCAGGATGCCGGCGGCTTCGTCCACCAGGCCGAGGACGAAATCGCCGCCATCGGCTTTGCCATCGGCGCCTCCTACGCCGGCAAAACCGCGGTCACGATCACCTCCGGCCCGGGCCTCGCGCTCAAAACCGAATTCCTCGGCTACGCCGTCATGGCCGAAGTTCCTCTCGTCATCGTCGTCGTCCAACGCGGCGGGCCCTCCACCGGCCTGCCCACCAAGATCGAACAGGGCGACCTGCTCGCCGCGCTCTACGCCTCCCCCGGCGACAGCCCGAAAATCATCCTCGCCCCGGCCACCATCGAAGAGTGTTTCCACTTCATGATCACCGCCCGCAAACTCGCCGAAGAGTTCCGCGGCCCCGTCATGGTGCTCTCCGATGCCAACCTCGCCACCGGCCAGCAGCCCTTCCCGAAACCGCAACTGCAGACCGATTGGCTCGCCGCCCCGGTCGATCAGGCGGCGTGGGACGAGTCGGTCCCACCCTTCGCCTGGGACGCCGAAACCGGCCTCTCCAAACGCCCGCTCCCCGGCCAGCGCGGCGGGGAGTATGTGCTCACCGGCCTTGCCCACGACGAAGAGAGCCATGTCGCCTACGAATCGGCCATCAACCAGAAGACGATGGAAATGCGCAGCCGCAAACTCGCCGTCCTGCAAAGCGCGCTCCAGCCGCCCAAGGTCCACGGCGATCCCGAAGGCGACCTGCTCGTCATCGGCTGGGGCTCCACGCTCGGCTGCATTGAAGAAGCCGTCGACCAGTTGCGCGCCGAAGGCAAACGCGTCTCCTCCGTCCACCTGCGCTTCCTCTCCCCCATGGAGCCGGGCCTCAAACAAATCTTCCAGAAATTCCGCCGCGTCATGACGGTGGAGGTGAACTACTGCGACCCGGTGGGCGCGCCCTACATCACCGCAGAGTCCCGCCGCTACTCGCAACTCGCGCAGCTGCTGCGTTCCCAAACCCTCGTCGACATAGATTGCTGGGGGCAAGTCCCCGGCAGCCCCATTCCCCCGTCGAAAATCGCAGCCGAACTCCGCCGCCGCCTCGACACGTTCACCAAGGAGAACTAACCATGCAAGGTCTACACAAAGAGTGGGAAGCCGAGGCCGCCCCCCGCACCTGCGCCCTGGAAGACTACCAGGGCGCCGCCGCCCGCTGGTGCCCCGGCTGTGGGGATCATGCCGTTCTCAACGCCGTGCAGCGTCTGGCGCGCGATAAACAACTGCCCCCGGAAAAGACCGTCTGCGTCTCCGGCATCGGCTGCTCCAGCCGCTTCCCCCACTACATGGCTACCTACGGGTTCCACGGCCTCCATGGCCGCGCCTTCCCGGTTGCCTGCGGCGTCCGCTCCCGTCGCCCGGACTTGCACATGTTCGTCGTCACCGGCGATGGCGACTGCTGCGCCATCGGCACCGCGCACTGGATCCACACCATCCGCTACAACATGGATCTCACCATCCTGCTGCTCGACAACAACATCTACGGCCTCACCAAAAACCAAACTTCGCCCACCACACGCACCGGCGAAAAGTCGAACACCCATCCGCGCGGCAACGTACTGCCGCCGCTCAATCCCCTCTCGGTCACCCTCGGCGTCACCAACGCCTCCTTCGTCGCCCAAACCGTCGATTGGAATCCGCCGCACCTCTACAACACCATCCGCGCCGCCTACGAACACAAAGGCACCTCCTTCGTCCGCATCCTGCAGCGCTGCCCGCACTTCACCTCGCACATCTTCGCCGAAGCGCAGAGCGATATGAGCCAGTGCCTGCTGCTGCTCGACGACAACGGCATCCCGCTCGACCCCGCTCTGCAACGCCTCTTCCCCAATCGAACCGCGCACAATCCGCACGACCTCGCCAACGCCCGCGCCGTCGCCACCCGCGAGGATGTCTACCCCGTCGGCCTGCTGTATCGGGACGAAAACGCCGCCCGCTACGATCTGCAAACCCAGCAGGGCCTCGGCCGCTCCCAGGCCGAAAAAATAGCCGCCACCGAAAAGTGGCTCAGCAAATACGAAATCTAGAGGATGCCATGACAGCCACCCCCGCCGAACAACTGCGCACCTTTCACATAACCGGCCATGGTCTCGAGGAGGCCGTTCCCACGCTTAGCGTCGAAGCCATTACCCACGGCCAGCCCCTGCCCGCGCTCGAGGCCCACTACCCCATCCGCCTCTCCTCCGGCCTCCTGGTTCCCTTCGATGCCGAAGCCGCCGGCACCTTGCCCATCGCCGCCCTGCTCGAAGCGCGCGCCCCGCGCCACGCCGCCTTCATCGAAACCGTTCGCCGCACAGCCGAACGGCTCGAAGACCTGCTGGCCCTCGACGCGAGCCACGATGCGAACGCTGTCTCCCCCAACGCGCTCACCAGCGCCCTCGGCGCCGGCGGCCTGTTTCTCAACACCGCCAACCTCACCGCGGCCCTCAAACGCCGCACCACCTCCGTCCATCGCATGACGCTCGAACGGCGCGAACGCTGCCAGCACGCCCTCACCGCCCTCCGCCAGGCGCTCGCCGTCGTCCACCCGCCCTTCGCCCTCTTCCACGCCGGCCCCGTTCCCAATCCCTTCCACGGCCAACTGCACCACTCCGCCGATCCCTGCTCGGCCGCCGTCGATCACGCTCGCAGCCAGCTTGCCGCCATGCAGCCCACGCTCCGCGCCCTCCGCGTGGCGCGCCTGGAATTGGAAGACGCCTACGACCCGGCCCACCACGACGCCATTCTCGATCGCTTCCGCTGGGAAGCAGCCGACCCGTCGGAGATCGCCGCCCAGCCGCCCGTCATCGCCGCTCTCACCGCCGCCGAAGCCGCCGCACTCCCGCTCCAGTCGCTCTCACGTGCGCTCCACTCCGGCTGCCCCATCCTCATCGTCATCTCCAACCCCGCCCTCACTACGGCGGACCTCAGAGCCATCAGCCCGGACCTCGCGCAGATCGCCCTCGCCCACCGCGACGCGTACGTGCTGCAGGCCTCGCTCGCCCACCCGGCCCATCTGCAGTCTGCCCTCGCCGCGCTCAGCCAGTGCCTCCGGCCCGCCATCGCCGTCATCGCCGTCCCCTCGGGCGGCGGCTGGGCCGAAGCCGTCCTTCTCCCGCTCGCCAAGGCCTGGCCGCTGTTCAGCTACGACCCGGCCCGCGGCGCCGCCTGGGCGGACCGCTTCGACCTCCAGCCCATCGAGCCTAACTCCTGGACCGCCGCCCACGCCGTCGCCTGCGACGCCTCCTTCCGCCATCATTTCCGAACTCTTACCGCCGATGCCGGCGATCAGGACCCCGTCGAACTCACCCGCTATCTGGAGCTCTTCGGCGATCGTCCGCCCCTCGCCATTCCCTTTCTACCCGCCGGCGATGCCCGTATCGCTGTCTCGCGCGATCTGGCCGAGTTCTGCCACGATCGCCTGCAGGCATATCAGTTTCTGGAGAAGTCCATCCAGAGACCCCAGGCTCCCCCGGAACCCATGACCGTTTCCCGGGAAGCCACCGAACAGGCCATGCGCCAGGGCGCCGAACGCGCCGTGGCCCGCGTGGTCGCACTCTTGTCCGGCAATCAATCCTAACTGTTGGAAGGCGGTAAACCATGACCCAAAAGACGCAGTCCCTCTACGACCGTATCGGTGGGGAAGAAGCCATCGCCGGCCTCGTCGACCAGTTCTACGACCGTGTCCTCGACGACCCCGAACTGGAACCCTTCTTCCGCTTTACCCCCATGGAGAAGCTCCGTGCCATGCAACTGGAGTTCTTCGCCGCCGCCCTCGACGGCCCGGTTAAGTACACCGGTCAACCCATTGACTATATCCATCAGGGACGCGGCATCACCACCAAGCACCTGACCCGTTTCATGGGCCACCTGCTCATGACCATCCGCGAAGTCCACCCCAACGAACAGGAAGTCGACGAGATGATCCATCGCATCAGCACCTATGCCAATGAGGTCCTCGACGGCGCCCCCGGCGGTTCCGAATAGAAAGCTGCGATAATCGCGGCATGCTCCGCCGCACCCTTCTCGCCTCCCTCGCCGCCGCCAGTGTCTTCGCCCAAAACGCGAAGAAGAAACCGCTCGACGTCCCCTACGTTCCCACCACGGAAGCGGCCGTGCGGGAGATGTTGAAACTCGCCAAGGTCCAGAAATCCGATGTCGTCTATGACCTCGGCTGCGGCGATGGCCGCATCGTCATCACCGCGGCCAAAGAGTACGGCACCCGCGGCGTTGGCTTCGACATCGACCCGCAACGCATCGCAGAAGCCCGCGAAAACGCCAAAAAGGCCGGTGTCGAACACCTCGTCCGCTTCGAGGAAAAGGATCTCTTCCTCGCCGACTTCCGCGAAGCCACCGTCGTCACCATCTTCCTGCTCCCGCAAATCAACCTGCGGCTCCGCCCCAAGCTGCTGAAGGACCTGAAGCCCGGCTCCCGCGTCGTCTCCAACACCTTCGACATGGGCGACTGGAAGGCCGAAAAACAGGCCAGCCTCGCCGAGTCCGAGGACGAATACACCGGACTCAGCCAGAACTTCTTCCTCTGGGTCATCCCGCAACCCGCAAAGTAGCTACCGCTTAAAAAAGCTGGAAGCCGTATTCTTCCACTGGTCCACCGTCGACGCCTCCGGCGCCTCCGCCGCCGCCTGCTTGGCCCCGCACTTCGGACAGAACCGCGTCCCCGGCGGCAGCGGCGTCTGGCACTGGTGGCACGCCGAAGCCACCGCCACCGCCGTCACCGGCCGGCCGCACTGCGGGCAGAACGAAAGCTTCGAATTCACCAGCGTCCCGCAGGCACACTTCAACCGTTCCCCGCCCTCGTGCAAGCCCAGCACGTCGCGCTTGTAATCCCCCGCCAACACCCGCCGGTACTCTTCCCCGCCAGCCCACTCGCGCAGCGTTTTCAGCCGCACCGGAATGAACGGGTGCGTATTCGCCGCGTTCTCCAGAATCGCCACCAGCATCACCAGCTTGTTCACATCCTTGTGCGCCTGCACCTGCGAAATCGCAGACTCCAGATTCACCTCATCCTCGTACCCGTCCACGGTCCCGGCCAGCTTCGCCAACGCCCGCAGGCTCGGCTCCAGGTCTTGCACGCACAACAGCGCCGCCCGGTCGCAGGTGAACTCCGCCCGCCGGTACCACTCCCAATACGCCAGCAACAACGGAACGCGTAGCAGCCCCAGCCCCGGAATCGGCACCACCGAAGCCAGCAGATCCCAATACCGGATCAGCAGATCGCCCAACTGGCGGTACAGCCCGTGCGCGCATTTAATGTGGCCAATCTCGTGGCCAATCACAAAACACAACTCGTCCGGCGTCAGCTTCTCAATCAGCCCGCTGTGCAGCACGATGCACGTCCGCCGCTGCCCCGCCGTGTAGGCATTCAGCACCGGATTCGTCGTGATGTAGAGCTCCGGCACCGGGCACGATAGAATCTCCGAGCACCGCACCACCAGCGCATGCAGCGAAGGAAAGCTCTCCGCATTGGCGCGGATCATCTGCTCGTTGTTGGTCAGATAGGTGATCTGCTCGGTGAAGTTCTCCTGCAGCCACGTCAACAACGGCCCCGCGCCCGGCACGGCCTTCAATGCCCCCAGCGCCTCTTCGTCTCCCGGATAGGTGAACGTCTGGTGCGATATCTCCGGAAACAAAACCTGCGTCGGAGAGTAGACCTTGGCGTCGGTGTGCTTGATCATTCTTTCAGTTATAGCCCAACACTACCCGTAACGCTGCCGAAGATACGCCACGTACGCCGCGTGTTCCCCCGTCGCCGGTAGCGAGTCGAATAACTCCCTGTACCGCCGCGCGGCGAAGGGAATGCCGTCCTGGGCGGCCACCGCACAAAACCGCCGCACCTCTTCGCCATGCGCGGCCGCCTCGGGATCCCCCGCAACATCGAACCACAAGTAGACTAGCACGAAACGGCCGCCGTACTGCCGCCGCAGCCCCAGCAGGTGTTGCACCAACTGCGCCGCGTGCAGATGCCGGTGTTGACCGTCCTCCGGCGAAATCGCGCCCGCCAGCGCCAGCAACGACGGCCACCCATCCCACAGCCGCGTCGCTCGAAGATACGCCCCATGCAAGCCCGTTGCCGGCTTCCCCATATACGGCTCACAGAACTTCGATTCAATCGCCACCACCCCACCGCCCGCTGCCATCTGCACGTCCAGATGCGGCGCCGTGCGGAACCGCGGGTTCACCACGTTCTTCACTTCAAAATCGATGCGTTCGATCGCCATCGGCACCACTCCGCACGCCGGCAGCAATGGCGCCAGCGCCGCCTCCCGTTCGGCCCCGTGCGGCATCGCCAAAAACCGCCGCCAGTACTGGAAAACGTTCACGCACAGCGCCGCCGAAGAGTGCGTCGCCCACAACTTCCCACTCGCCAGTTCCCCGCCCGCGCCGGCCAGAAACTGCGCTCGGGATTCCGCATCCAATGGAACAAACAGATTCTGCTCCAACACCGGCAGGTACCCGCTCACCGTGCTCCCCGGCCGGCCCACAGGCGGTCCCGGCGCCAGGCCGTGCGCCCGCGCCCAGCGCTCCTGCTGCTCCAGTATCTGTCGCCGTAGACTCATGTGGAATACCAGAACTCCGGCCGGAACAGCACGCCGCGCGCATCGGCAGATTGCAGATGAAGGGCGGCCACCCGGCGCAGATAAGGCCGAACCGCCGGGTACGCCACCAGCTCCGAAGCAATCCGCTGCGTCTCTCGCAGAATCGGCATCTTTACGGGACTCCGCACCGGGTAATCCACGAACAGCAGGTAAACATCCAACCGCGGGTCGGCCGTCGATGGCAGCCGCGTTCCGTATTGCTTATACAACCGCTGACGCTGGCTCGGCGCCGCCAACTCCGCCGCCGCCGTCAGAACTTGAGCAAGCGCCGAAAACGCGTTCGAATCCCCCGCAATTTTGACCTCCGCCACAATGGGAACATCGCTCGCCAGCAGCAGGTCGAATCGTACAAACTCCGTCTTCTTCTGTCCGTTGGAATACTCCGCCTTCGCCGTCGTCCGAGCGGGCACAATCTCCCGGTCCACATACTGGAACCCCAGCACGGGCGCCTCCGGAACGTACGCCCCGCCGGCGCGTTCCAACAAACACGCCAATCGATGCGTCCCCGATAAATTCCCCTCTACCCGCGAAGCACGCGCGGCCGGATAGAATGGCTCATCATTCACATACGAACGGAACTGCCCCACGCTCTCCGCAAACACATGCCCCAAGGCCACGCCACTCACCTCCCGCGCCCACTGCAACTCCTCCTCTGCCGACAGTGCCTTCACCTTCTCATACTGCTCCCGCAGCCTCGTATAGGGAATCGTCAGCACTACTTCACCCCAAACAGCCCCGGCCGGATCCGCTTATAGTCAAAACGCGCCGGATTCACACCCGTCACCCCGCCCGAATCCACTTCAATAATCTTCGCCGCCACCGGCTCATACGCCGCCCGCGGCGCAATCGTCCCCTTGGCAACCAATATCTTCATCCGCTCTGGATAAATCCCCACACTCACCAGCTGATTCAAGCTGAACGGAATAATCCGCTTCGGCGTCAGCAGCAGCAAATTCGGCATGTCCGGCGTCGACCCCTCCACCTCAATAACCACCGAAATCCCCATATCCCAATACCGCCCGCCCCCATGCCGCACCGCCGTCTCCACAAACTTCCCATCGTGGATCCCCTTCACCCGCCCTTTCACCCGCACCGAATCGCCATGCAGGTTGTCCGTCTTCCCGCCCACCGGCATGTCGAACGTGCCACCCACGCCCGCCTTGATCGCCGCCTGCACCGCCGAAGGATCAGAAATCGTCATCGACCACCCCTCCGCCTTCTGCTTCAAAAGTTCCGCCAATATGAACGTGCTATCGCCCGCCGAACCACCGCCAATATTGTCTCCCGCGTCCATCAGCGCCACCGGCCACTGCCCATTCGTCATCGCCATCCGCACCGCCTCTGCCGCCGTCGGCGCCTTTAACACCAACTCCGACCGCATACCCCACAACATCTCCCCCAGCCGCTCCGCCTCCCGCTTCGCCAGCGCCGCGTCGTTGTTCGTCACCACCACCACGCTCGGCCCCATCGCCGGAATATCG
>JBIKOG010000374.1:0-5416 GCA_044358225.1 Bryobacteraceae bacterium
GCTTCGATCAAACCGAATTGGCTTCGCCTACCTGCTGTCTGCATGCGCAGTCCTTTCGCTCAACGCATCATTCGGCTATGCCTTTTACTGGTGGCGCGGGGGGATTTGTACGGGGCCAAGGGGGATTTTGACGGGGCGGATAAGGCGTATCTGGACGCGGGGCGGATGGTGGAGTCGATGCCGGGGCCGGAGAATGCGGGTTTGTCGGTGGTGTTGCAGCACCGGGCGGACATGTTGGAACGGCGCGGGCAGATGACGGCGGCGGTGGTGGAGTTTCAGAAGGCGCTGGCGATCAGTCCGATTGGGCACCATCCGGGGATCTATCATCGCTGTGCGGCGCTATTGACGCGGCTGGGGCGGGCGGCGGAGGCGTTGGATTATTTGCAGAAGGGGCTGGCGTTGAATGATGCGTCGTTGCACGGCAACCGGCTGGACCCGGCGCTGTTGCGGACGCGGGTGTGGCTGTTGATCGGGTTCGCGGATTTGTACCGGGGTTTCTTCCGGCAGCTGAAGGGCAAGCCGGAGGACGCGCGGATCTACATCGAACGGGCGATTGGCGAGCATGACCGGTTGCGGGTTTTGGAGCCGTTTAATCAGCAACTGGCGCGGGATAAGGCGTTGATGGAGCAGCGGGCGTCGTCGAGCAACATGATGGAGGGCCGGAAGGAGGAGGCGCTGGAGCACGCGCGGCGGTCGGTGGAGGCGGCGGAGACGTTGCTGCGGCTGGCGCCGGACCAGCCGCAATCGACGGTGATGCTGGGGATTTCGTTGAACCGGTTGTCGAAGGCGTTGACGGATTTGGAGCGTTTTGACGAGGCGGGGGTGGCGTATGCGCGGACGCGGAGTGTGTTGCAGGAGGCGTTGCGGCGGAGTCCGGCTGATAGTGTCATTGCGCGGGAGTTTTATGCTTTGGAGCGGGGCTTGTTCATTTATGAGTACGAGAGGGTGAAGGGGGATGGGAGTAAGTTGGGGCCGGCGTTGGCGGCGCTGCGGGAGGCGTTGCGGCGGAATGCGGAGATATTGGCGAAGGAGCCGAAGAATGCGGTGATGTTATCGGACCGGAGTGAGTTATATGCGAATGTGTCTTTGACGTTGGTGAAGTTGGATGATTTTGCGGGGGCGTGTGTGGCGCTGCGGGATTCGCGGAAGTATCGGGCACTGGATCCGCGGCCGATCCGGGCGTCGGAGAAGGCGGTGGTGGTGGAGTTGGAGAAGGAGATGCCGGGGTGCCGCTAAATGGGATGGAGACGAATATGGCAATGGTTTTCCGATTTACGACCAATCGGTTCGACGTCGCTAAGGAGCGGCCGAACCCTATTAATCCCATTCCAGGCGAGTCGCTACTGTTGTGGCTGATTGATAACACCAAGGGGGCAGTGGAGTTTTCCGCGCCCGATTGTGAAGACTGGGGTTGGTATAGCGACGCGATGTGGAATGGGCGGCGATACTTAGTTGGGGCAAGTGCCTCCGAAGAAGAGCAGGATGGGGCGCGGGAGTGGGTTCTGCAGGTCGATAAAATCAGGAGTATCAAAGAGAAACTGTTGGGCCGCGCGCGGATGGACGGGCAGGACGAGTGCGCCTCGTACCTGCTGCGCCTGCTTCAAATGGAGCCAACCTTTCGCGATGTCTCTGTCGATCCCGGACCCTGACCGGGTTCGGTGGTAAGGTGAATCCGTAGTTAGTGCGGAAAAGTTACTGAGATGAAATTAGTGGGGTTCCTTTTCGCAATCGGTAGTTAGGGACGGATATCGTTCCTGGCATTGCTCGATTGAAAGAGGGACTATGAGGGATCTGCTTCTTGTCTTGGTTGGTCTGGCCGCGGGGCTGGCCGGACAGACCATTACCGTGACGCCGAGTGCGGAGACGGTTTCGACTGGTAAGTCGAAGCAGTTTACGGCGAATGCGATCGTGACGTGGAGCGTCGACGGCGTGGCCGGCGGGAACGCTACGGTTGGCACTATCACTAATGCGGGATTGTATATGGCGCCGATGGCGCTGCCGGCGCCGAATCCTGTCACGATTACGGCCACCAGTGTGATGAATCCGATGGTGAGCGGGACGGCGTCCATTACCGTTCGGTTGACCGGGCCGGTGGTGAGCAGCGTTACGCCGGGGACGTTTCCGGCGGGTTCGTTCTCGGTGATTCTGAATGGTTCCGGATTTCAGCCGGGGGTTGTGGCTTACAACGGGGCGGCGCCATTGGCGACCACCTATCTCTCTCCGACGCAGGTTCGGGCGGATGGCGTGGCGGCTCCCGGGAATGCGTTCTTTCGGGCGCAGAATCCGGGGACGGCGTTTTCGGCGGTGGTTACGGTGTCGGTGACGGCGTATCCGGGATCGGGCGGGAGCACGGTAACGGTGGCGCCGTTGGCGCCGTTGGTGATGCTGGGCGGGACGCAGCAGTTCTCGTCGAACAGCACGGTGACGTGGTCTGTGACCGGGGCGGGGACGGTGAGCGCTTCCGGATTGTATACAGCGCCGGTGGTGATGCCGACTGGTGGAACGGCAACGGTGGTGGCGACTGGGGCGGGCGGAGCGACGGCCGCGGCCACGGTGACGCTGATGAGCAATGTGCCGCCGGTGGTTTCCGGCGTGACGCCGGCGCCGATTCCGTTGGGGGCTTATGCGGTGACTGTTGGCGGGACGGGGTTTGTGCCGCAGGCGGTGGTGGTGATGGACGGGGCGGTGCTGCCGACGAAGTTTGTTTCCGCTACACAGTTGACGGCCTATGGCGCGGCGCTCGCGAATGGCACGGGGACGGTGATGGTGAAGCAGGGGCCGTTGACGTCGAATGGGGCGACGGTGCAGTTTGGCGCGGCGTCGCCATTGATCTCCGCGGCCGGGGCGCGGCGGTTGTTGCAGCAGGCGGCGTTTGGGCCCTCGCCTTCGGATGTGACGCTGGTGCAGCAGTTGGGCGCGGCGGGGTATTTGCAGCAGCAGATGAACGCGCCGAAGGTTTCGAACTACCAGGGGATTGCGGGGAACCAGGGGCTGGGGATGTCGGTTCGATTTCTGACGAACGCGGTGACGAATCCGGACCAGTTGCGGCAGCGGGTGGCGTTTGCGCTGGAGCAGATTTTCGTCGTCTCGCAGAACAAGTTGATCTGGTTTTCGTCGGCGATTCCGTATCACGAGATGATGCTGGGGAATGCGTTCGGGAACTTCCGGCAGATACTGAACGATGTTACTCTTTCGCCGGCGATGGGTTACTACCTGGACATGGCGAATAACGGGCGCGGGAACGCGGCCGGGACGACGCTGCCGAATGAGAATTATGCGCGGGAGGTGCTGCAGCTGTTTTCAATTGGGACGGCGAAGCTGAATAGCGACGGGACGTTGTACACGGGCGTGGCGGTGCCGGCGTATACGCAGACGACGATTGCCGAGTTTGCGCGGGTGTTTACGGGTTGGACGAATGCGCCCACGACGGCGGGCGGACCGGTGGTGTGGGGTTCCTACATCAACCCGAATGCGCCGATGATGGCGTATGCGCCGATGCACGATCCGGGAGCGAAGACGCTGTTGGATGGCGTTGTGTTGCCGGCCGGGCAGACGGCGCAGAAGGACCTGGACGATGCGCTGGACAACCTGTTCCTGCATCCGAATGTGGGCCCATTTATTGGGAAACAGTTGATACAGCACCTGGTGAAGAGCAACCCGAGCCCGGCCTACGTGGGGCGGGTGGCGGCGGCGTTTGCCAACAACGGGCAGGGGGTGCGCGGGGATATGAAGGCTGTGATTGCGGCGGTGCTGCTGGACCCGGAGGCGCGGGCGAATGACGATGCGGTTCTGGTGTCCGCCGCCGATGGGCATTTGCAGGAACCGGCGCTGTATGTGGCAGGGTTTTTGCGGGCGTTTGGCGCCGTTGTGAATGATCAGCATTATCTGGCGAGCGATCTGGCGGCGATGGGGCAGGACGTGTTTAACCCGCCGAGCGTGTTCAATTTCTATAAGCCGGAGTCGCTGGCGCCGGGTACCTCGCTGACTGGCGGGGAGTTTCAGATTTACACGCCGCCGGCGGCGATTCACAGGGCTAACGTAGTTGCCAACTTATTCAATGCTTATAACAATCCGGTGCAGACGTATGGGCCGGGGACGTCGATTGATTTGACGGCTTATACGAGCCTGGCGGGGGCGCCGGGGTTGTTGGCCGATGCGGTGGACGCGGCGCTGTTCCGCGGCAAGATGCCTGCTTCGTTGAAGCAGACGATTGTGACGGCGGTGCAGAACGACGGGGGCGGCGCGGTGCGGCAGACGCAAACCGCGATTTATCTGGCGCTGCTGAGCGGCTATTACAACGTTTGGAACTAAGGAGACCGATATGAAAACTCGACGTGGATTTTTGCGGATGGGGTTGGCGGCGGGGGCGATGAATGCCCTGGCGGCGGGCAGCGATTATAAGGCGCTGGTGTGTGTGTTTCTGAATGGCGGGAACGATTGCCACAACACTATTGTGCCGATCTTGACTGGTACGCAGAGTTACTCCGCCTACCAGACGGCGCGGGGGAGCCTGGCGATTCCGCAGGCGCAGCTGCTGCCGATTGCCAATGGGAACGACGTGTATGGGCTGCATCCGCAGATGGGTGGATTGCAGTCCTTGTACGCGAGCGGGAAGCTGGCGATTTTGCCGAATACGGGAATGCTGGTGCAGCCGATCGTCGATCGGCAGGCGTTGCAGGCGGGGGCGGCGGTGCCGCAGAATCTGTACAGCCATTCCGACCAGACCGACCAGTGGCAGACGGCGGTGCCGAACAATTTGTCGCCGACGGGATGGGGCGGGCGGCTGGCGGATTACATGGTTCCGACGAATGCCGGGGCGACGTATCCGTCGTTGATTGCGACGGGCGGCGGTGGGATCTTTTGCATGGGCGGGGCGACGTATCCGGCGACGGTGCCGCCATCGGGGGCGATCGGGCTGAACCTGCTGTCGAACAACGCGGCGCGGGCTTTGGGGGCGCAGCAGGTGTTGCAGTTCGATAATGGGATGCAGTTGGTGCAGTCGGCGAATGGGGTGACCAATCGCGGGGTGAGCCATGCGGGGTTGTTGAATGGGGCGCTGGCGGCAGGGCCTTCTGTGGCTTCGTTCGGGGCGGGGGCTCTGGCGGCGCAGTTGCGGATGGTGGCGCGGATGATTTCGGTGCGGGGCCAGTTGGGCGTTTCGCGGCAGGTGTTCTTTTGCTCGCTGGGCGGGTTCGACACGCACTCGGCGCAGGTTGGTGCGCATGACGCGTTGTTGGGGCAGGTGTCGGGGGCGGTATCGGCGTTTTTGCTGGCCTTGCAGGGGTTGCTGGTTGATTCGCAGGTGACGTTGTTTACGGCTTCGGAGTTCGGGCGGACGTTGATGCCGAACTCGAGTGGCGGGACGGATCACGCTTGGGGCGGGCATCACTTTGTGGCCGGCGGGGCGGTGGCGGGG
>JBIKOG010000375.1:0-5396 GCA_044358225.1 Bryobacteraceae bacterium
CCCACGCCCCGCCCGGGGACACTCTGATCCCCAGTCCGACAAATCCCCCCTGTCCGAAACGAAGAGTGTCCCCCTGTTCGCCCGCCCGCCCCAAGCCCGCCCGCTCACGCGCGCCCTTCCCGCCATCCCGAAACCGGCCACCGCAAGCGCCGCGTCCAATCACACTAATCCACGCCCCCTAAAAATGCCCTTTCGCCTCATCCGTTGGCGCGTCCAACTCGGCCTCAAACATCGCCCGAATCCCCGCCAGCGTCACCGCCGGCTCCACCCCATTCAACTCCCGCGTCGCATTCGCCACATGCCGCGCCAAATCCGCCAGCAACAACCCCCACGCCGCCGTATTCTCCCAAGCGTCCGGCTGCAGCGCGCACACCAACCCGCCATCGGCCACCCACGCCCGCAGCACCTCCTGCGCCCGCTCCGCCCCCGTCACCTCGCCCGGAACATCCAAATGCGTCACCATCTAAAACTCCTTCAACTCCGCAATCGTCGCCCCATTCCCACCCTCCGCCGACGTCGCCCCATAAAACTTAGTAACCAACGGACTCCGCTTCAACAAATCCGCCACCGCCCGCTTCAAAATCCCCATCCCATGCCCATGCACAATCCGCACCCGGTCCACACTCGCCAGCGACGCCACATCCAAAAACTTCTCCACCGCCTCCATCGCCTTTTCCGCCCGCTGCCCAATAATATTGATCTCTTTCGTCACCGTGTCCCAAGTCGGCCCCGCCGTAAACGTCACCCCCGACGGCAACTTCGGCCCCGTCGGCCCATCCGGCAGCTTCTCCGTAATATCCGCATACGGCACCCGCATCTTCATAATGCCGATCTCCACATCCACCATCCCATTCGGCAACAGCTTCCTAACCCGCGCCGGCTCCCGAATCCCGCTCAGCCGCACCCGGTCCCCCTCATCGACGATAATGTTCGCCCGCTTCTCCGCCGCCGCCGGAGCCACCACCGCCTGCACCTCCTGCTTAAACTCCGTCTGCGCCTTAATCACCTTCCGAACAGCAATATCAGCCGCCTTCCGGCTCGTCCCGCCCGCCTGCTGAATCCCCTCAATCGTCTCCCGAGCCTGCCGTTCAAACGCCGCCAGCGCCGCCTCGGCCTTCTTCTCCATCTCCTTGCGCTTGGCTTCTTCCGCCTTCCGCAGCTCGTCCCGCTCCGTCCGCACCTCCCGCTCCAGCCGCACCCGCTCCTCGGCCAGCGACATCTGCTTGGCCTTCACTTCATCCAAGCGCCGATGCAAATCCGCCAAAAACCCAGCAATATCGCGCTCCTGCGTCGACATCGCCGCCCGCGCCCGCGCAATCAGCCCCTTGTCCAAACCCAGCTTCGACGCAATCGCCAACCCAGCCGACCGCCCCGGCGCCCCCGTCACCAACAAGTACGTCGGAGTAAACTCAGCCTCGTTAAATCCCATCGAAGCCTGCACAACTCCCTCCACCGTCGCCCCCCAAACCTTCAACGGCATCAAGTGCGTCGACGCCAGCGTAAACGCCCCATACTCCCGAAATTTCTCGAGAACCGCCACTCCCAACGCCCCGCCCTCTTCGGGATCGGTAGCCCGGCCCAACTCGTCCAACAGCACCAGCGAATCCGGCGTCGCCGCGTCCAGCATCACCCGCAACTGCCGCACATGGCTCGAAAACGACGACAAACTCTCCGCAATCGACTGGTTATCCCCAATATCCGCCAAAACCTGCGTAAAAACCGGAAATTCCGCCTCTTCACAAGGCACCGGAATCCCCGATTGCGCCATCAACGACAGCAGCCCCGCCGTCTTCATCGTCACCGTTTTCCCGCCCGTGTTCGGCCCCGTGATCAACAACGTGCGCTTGATTCGGTCCATCGTAAAGCTCACCGGAACCACCCGCTTGTTCTCCCGCCGCAACACGTCTTCCAGAATCGGATGCCGCGCCGCGTCCAGGTGCAGCCGCTCGCCAAACGTCGGCACCACACACCGGAACTGCTTCCCGAATCGCGCTTTCGCAAACGTGAATTCCAACGCCGCCATCGCGTGCACCGTGGCCTTAATCGCCACCGAATGCTCCCGCAACGTCTCCGTCAACTCCCGCAAAATCCGATGCGTCTCCCGCATCTCGTCTTCCGTCAACCGGACCAGTTCATTGTTGAGCGCAATGGTCTCCATCGGCTCCACAAACAACGTCTGCCCCGTCCCGCTTGACGCATGAATCACGCCCGGAATCTTCGACCGCTGCCCCGCCACCAGCGGAATCACAAACCGCTCGGACCGGATCGTCACGAAGTCGTCCTGCAACACGCCATCGTCTTTATGCAGCCGCAGGAACTTCTCCAGCGACTGCTGAATCAAATCCCTCTGCCGTTCCATCCCCCGCCGGATCCGCTCCAGCGCCACGCTCGCCTGGTCCGTCAACGTCCCGTTCGGATGTAGCTTCCCGGCAATCGAACGCAGCACCGCGCGCAGGTCCGCCAGCTTCGCCGCCCGCTTCGCCAGCAACGGAAACCCTTCCCCCGCATTCGCAATCGAGGCGCGCAACTCCGCCCCCCGGTCCAGCCACTGCAACAGGTCGTAGATCTCTTTCCCGTCCAGCGACGCGCCCTCAATCCCAATCCGCCCCAGCGCCTGATCCACCTCCGGCAACCCCGAAAACCGGATGTTGACGTTCTTCATCGCCGCCGCTTCGTTCAGGATATTGACCGCCTCAGCGGTCTCCCGATGCGCCAGCGTCAGCTCCTCCACGTCCGTCGAAGGAAGCAACTCCTCCAAAATGCGTCGCGCCTGGTTGGAGCTGATCTGCCGGCCGATAATCGCCTTCAGCTCGGCATACTCTAAAAGTTCAAAACTGCTGGTTTCCATAACGTGCAAAGACCCGTTCAATTACTTCCAGCGTACCCGGTGTGATGAGCAGCGTGGGCAAATCTTCCCGCCGCACCCATTCGACAGCCGCCGAATCATCCCCCGGCGCCGGCGTCCCGCCCGTCACTTTGCACAAATAGTCCAGCAAAACGTAGTGATATTCGGTCCCGCCCTCGGCGTCCGGCATCAGCCGTTCAAATACTTCGGCCATCTCGCCCACTTCCACCGTCAACGCCGTCTCTTCCAAAACCTCACGCGCAATCGCGTCCCGCAACAGCTCGCCCGTCTCAACGGCGCCACCGGGCAACGACCAATACCCCAACAACGGAGCCTTCCCCCGCCGAACCATCAAAATCCGGTCCCCATCCAAAATCAGCGCGCCCACCCCCAGAATCGGGCGCCGCGGATACCGTCGATCGTCGTTATCACTCAATACTGCACCGACCCCTTAACGTCCAACCGCACCTTATAAACCGACTTCAACGCCGTCACAAACAGCGTCGAATAATCCCCATCCCCAAACGTCAAATTCCGCGGCGTCTCCGGGAAATCAATCTTGTTGATAAACTTCCCATCCGGCGCATACACCGACACGTTATTGCACGTCACCCAGATATTCCCCTTGTCATCGGTACGGATGCCATCCGGCGGCCCATCGATCTTTGAAATCAGCGTCCGGCCGTTCGTCGCTACGCCATTGCCCGCGACATCGTACACCCGGACCAACCGGTCATCGGAATCCGCCACATACAGCAACTTCCCATTCGGCGACAACGCAATCCCATTCGGCCGCCCCGGCGTCTTCGCAATCAGCGCCAACGGCCCCTTCGGCGGCAAATGGTAAATCCCATAAAAATCCAACTCCCGCGCATCCGCCTGCGCCCCAAACGCCGGATCGGTAAAGTACACATGCCCGTCTTTCCGGACCACAATGTCATTCGGCGCGTTCAACCGCTTCCCCTCAAACTTATCCGCCAAAACCTCAATCTTCCCCTTGGCATCGGTCCGAGTCACCCGCCGCGATTTCGACTCGCACGTATACAGCCGCCCCTGGGTGTCAAACGTGTTGCCATTCGCGCCATTCGACGCCTCGCGATAAACGGATTTCCCGTCATTCGACAACCGGTAAATCTTGTTCTCCGGCGGATCGGAAAACAGCAGATGGCCCTCCCGGCTCCACACCGGGCCTTCGGTAAAGGTGAACCCCCCGGCTACTTTCTCAATGTGCAAGTTGGCGAAGTCCTGCGCCGGCAGAACGAGTGAGATTAGGAAAAGGTAAGTACGCATGGCACCGTCGATGTATACCATGAAGTATGGTTACACGAAAGGTTTGGCTCCTGGCCGTCAACCTCCTCGTGCTGGCCGCCGATCCCCATACCCAGTCTGTACAAGAATGGCGGAAGAAGTACGAAGAAGGTCTGAAGGCGCCCTATACCGGTTGGCTCTCCGTCGCCGGGTTGTATTGGTTGAAAGAAGGCGAAAACTTGGCCGGATCGGCGGATAACAACGACGTTGTCCTCCCCCGCGGCCCGGCCAAAGCCGGCGCGTTCCTGTTCGACGGCAAAACCGTCCGCTACCGTGATCCGAAGGGCGCCATCCGCTCCCTCCGCACCGACACCTCCGGCACCCCGGACACCCTGGACATCGAAGGCATGCGCCTGGTCGCCATCGAGCGCAACGGCAAGTTCGCCATCCGCCTCCGCGACGACCAAAGCAAGATGCGCAAGGAATACACCGGCAGTGTCTGGTACCCCATATCTTCCAAGTACAAGGTAAAAGCCAAGTTCATCCCCCACCCCTACAAGCGGACAGTGAACTTTGCCGACCACACCGGCAACACCCAAAAGATGATCAGCCCCGGCATCGTCGAGTTCACCTTAAACGGCCAACTCCTCCGCCTGGAGCCGGTCGAAGACGAAGGCCAGCTCTTCTTCGTTTTTAAGGACAAGACAGCAAACAAAGGCACCTACGGCGCCGGCCGAATGCTGTACTCCCCCCTGCCCGTCAAAGGAATCGCCGAAATCGATTTCAACGTCGCCAAGAACCCGCCGTGTGTCTTCACGCCCTACGCAACGTGCCCATTACCGCCAAAGCAAAACATCCTGCCGATCGCGATCGAGGCAGGCGAAAAGTTACCCCCCGGCCATTAATCCTTGAATCGAAGTAGTACTACTGGTACTATGCAAGCCTAGGACTATCGGAACCCCGGCCGAGCCAGACCGCCTGCGCAGCATCAGGGAGGCGATCCGCCCGGCCGGCCCGATAACAACCGGGCCTGGAAGCGAGGGGCGCCCCGCGCCCCCTTCGGCGGGCACACTATCCATTTCCCTTATAAAGGGACAACCACCCTTGTCCCATTTCTACCAAAAACCATAGCCCCCTGGCCGCAATCCACCACCCCTCAAACCCACAAGAGAATCAACCGTGTCACACCACTAGTGTCCCAACGTTACTCGAATAGAATCAACTGTTTAGCGGCATCACTATCCGAAGAGTGACTATCGATGCTGTCGAAGGCCTCTAAAATGGGGATTTTCTCGAAAACCGT
>JBIKOG010000135.1:0-20650 GCA_044358225.1 Bryobacteraceae bacterium
AGCTTGCGACACCCTTGCCGTCTCATTCTTAACGAAATGACGGGCAGCACCGCAAGTGGTTTCTGCCCGTCATGACGTTCGCAGATCGTCGTTGACTGGGTGACTGTCACCCAGGAGATTTCCGATCCCTTGGTCAGCCGCAAAAACGATATATTGGCTCCAAGCCATGGACACCTTCCCCCTCATCGAAGTCAGCGGCAGCGCCTTCGAAATGGGCCGCCAGCACGGCCAGCAAGCCGCGCCACTCATACAGAAATACCTCCGCTGGATCGACAAACTCACCGGCAAACCCCGCCCCCTCCTTCAGCAAAACGCCATGCGGTTCCTGCCCCTCATCCGCAAGCTCAGCCCGGCCTACATCGACGAGGTAATGGGCCTCGCCGAAGGCGCCGGCATCTCGCTATCGGACGCCATGCTTTGCCAGTCCCGCGCCGAAGCCGCCCAAAAATGGGAGGGCGGCTGCACCGCTTTCGCCATCACCCGTTCCGGCACCGCCTCCGGCCAACCAATCGCCGGCCAGAACCAGGACCTCGAAAGCGAATACGCCGATGTCGCCATCGTCCTCAAGGTCCGCCCCAACGACGGCCGCCCCGCCGCCCTCATGTTCACCTTCGCCGGCCAACTCGGCTACGCCGGCATCAATCAACACGGCGTATGCAACTTCGTCAACGCCCTCTACAACTTCACCTGGCAGCCCGGCCTGCCTACATACCCTCTCCGCCGCGCCATTCTCGAACAACCCAACGTCGCCGCCTGCACAGCTCTTCTCAAACGCGCCCGCACCTGTTCCGCCCTCAACCTCGTCCTGGCGGACGCCACCGGCGCCATCGCCGATGTCGAAGTCCGCCCCGATGGCGTTACCCCATTCCCGGACGACCACCCCGACCGCCGTCTCCACACCAACCACTACGTCACCGGCGCCTTCACGCCGTTTGAAAACAACACCCTCCCCGATTCCGTCCCCCGCCTCCACCGTACCCGCGAACTCATCCAAAAGCACTGGGGCCGCATCACCGTCGACACGATGAAGGAAATCCTCGCCGACCACGACGGCACCCCCGCCGCCATCTGCCGCCACGGCGCCGTCAACATGCACTCCATCTCCGGCTACATCGCCGAACCGGCCCACCGCCGCCTCCATATCCGCCGCGGCCACGGCTGCACTGGCAAGTGGACGACGTACTCTCTCTAACGCGCCAACTCGTACGGCGCCTGCCGCAAGAACCCGGAAACCGTCATCCGCCCCGGCCCAATCTCCACAACCGCATGCGCCCCGCCCGCCGGATCGGGCTTCTCAATAATGGCGGCCATCGTCAGGTAGGTAATGCCGTTAATATCGGAGCGGTCGTTCTCATGGCTGTGCCCCTGAAACACCACCTGCACCCGGCCGGACTTCTCCAGCATCTCCCGAACAAACGGCGAGTTCTTAATGCCCACATCATCCACCCGGTCCAGTCGCTGATGGACAAACACCACCACCGGTCCCCGCCCGCGCCCCAACTCCCCGCGAAGCCACGTCAACTCCTTCTCCGGAATCGACGTATCCCGCCAATCATAGTTCTGCCGCCCGTAATCAACCCCATCCTTCCGGAAACACCCATCCAAAACCAGAAACCGCACCCCACCCGAATCAAACGCGTAGTAACTCCGTTCCCGCTCCACCCCCGCCAAATACTCCGCTTTGGTCAGGTTATAAACGCAATGGTTCCCCAAAACATAATGCCGCGGGCACGACAGCCGCTTAAACACAGCGTTAATCTCCGCCAGATGCCCCTTCTCCCCCTCCACCGTCGGAGCTGAGTCAATAAAATCCCCCAGCGAAATCACAAAATCCAGCTTTCGCGCCTCGAACTCCCGAACGGCCTTTTCCAGCCGCCCCTTCGCCGACCGGTAGAACCGCGTCTTCGTCGACTCCTTATCGGCATGATGAATATCCGTCACCAATCCAAACCGCACTCCTCCAGCCTCACCCCGCGCTAGCGGCGCAAATGGAAGTACTAGTAAGCCTCGCCGATTCATCAAAATGAGCCCCTCCATCCCTCAAAAATCCCCCCCCGCGTCCTGCGTTTCACCCAAAATCCAATATTCTCCCCGATAAAGCAGTTGTAGTACACTGTATCCCTAGTAAGGCCCTAGACCTATAGTACGTTGGTTTTCCGTATGCAATACTTTTGAACCGGAGGAAATATGAGGGTTGTATCGAAGTTGCTGTTTGGGTGCGTGATCGGCGTGTGTGCCGTCGCCCAGACCAGTGTTGAAATGCCCAAGGTGTCACCGCAGGAGTACAGGGGAGACGTGCGTTTACTCTCCACCTGGCCCATGCCGGTCACCCCGCTACGTGCCAATAAGCCGGAGCGCGAAGGCCCTCGGCCCAACAAAATTGAGGATCCTCGGAATCTGCCGGCCCTTTCGGCCGCCAATTTGCCCGTCATCTTAGCCCCCATGCCGGTTGCCTCTTCCAGCTTCGCCGGGCTCAGCCTAAGCGATCCCGTTACTGGCGGCCAGGCCGGCTCCGGCTATCCGCCGGATACCAATGGCGACGTCGGCCCCAAACACTACATCCTCGGTGTCAATGACTCCTACGCGATCTATGACAAAGCCACCGGCTCCCGCCTTGCGGCCTTCACCGAAAACGCCCTGTGGAACGGCGTCGGCAACACGAAATGCAACGGAAATGCCTTTGGCGACCCCATTGTGCTCTACGACGCTTTTGCCGATCGCTGGATCCTCACCCACTTCGCCTTCACCCTTGCGTCCAATGGGGACATCCAGTCCGGCACCTTCCAATGCATCGCCGCCTCGAAAACCAATGACCCTGTCAATGGCGGCTGGTACCTCTACGCGCTGCAGATGGATCCCGGCACCACTGGCACGCCGCCGGCCGGAGCCCTCGCCGATTACCCTAAATTCGGGATCTGGACCGACTGCATGTACATGGGCGCCAACGTGTTCAACGCCGCCGGTACCACCTACCTTTCTCCCCTCTACGCTTCCTTCAGCCGCGCTGACCTGTACAGCGGCGCGCCCCTTACCTGGTCGATGATCTATCCGAACTCCGCCAGTGTATTCAGCAGTTTTCCCACGCATACCAGCGGCAAGACCCCTGCCTCCCGCCCGCCCGCGGGCCGGCCGGCAATCTTCGTCGGTGAGTCCTCTTCCGTATTCGGCTGGGAAACTCGAACCTTTACTCCGGGAACGAATTGCGGCGCGGGAGGGGTGCTCTCCGCCGTCACCACGGCCCCCCATCCTAGCTACTCCTTCTCCGTGAATCGGGTCCCGCAGCCGGGTACGACACAGACAATCGAATCGCTGACGGACCGCCTCATGAATCGCCCCTTTTACCGGAAGGTCGGCAATACGGAGTCGATCTGGGTCACCAATAGTACCCGGAATACCGGGCAGGTGTTTCGCGTCCATTGGTCCCAGTTGAATGTCACGGGCGGTACTCTGCCCACCACCCTCGTCCAGGATGCCTTCCACGGCGATACCGTCTCCACGGGTCTGCACCGCTGGATGGGTTCCGTCGCCGCTGACAATCAGGGCAACATGGCTGTCGGCTACTCCACCAGCAACGCCACTTCACCGAACTTCCCCTCCATTCGCTACGCCGGCCGTCTCGCCTCCGATACGGCAAACACCCTTCCCCAAACCGAAACAACCCTCATCGCTGGTACCGGCTCCCAAACCTCGATTGAGCGTTGGGGCGACTACGCCTCTATGAGTGTCGACCCCGTCGATGACTGTACCTTCTGGTTCACCAGCGAATACTACATCACCACCGGCACCAACTGGAACACCCGCATCGGTTCCTTTAAGTTCCCCACGTGCACGGCGCCCACCGCCGGCGCCAACCTCACCATCAGCAAATCCCACGTTGGCAACTTCACTCTCGGCCAAAGCAACGCCCAGTACACCATCACGGTCAGCAACACGGGCGATGCCCCCAGTTTCGGCCCTGTCACGGTTACCGACACCGTCCCCGCCGGTCTCACCGCCACCAACCTGAGCGGTACCGGTTGGACCTGCACCCAGCCGTCCGGCCCCTGCATGCGCACCGATGCCCTCGCGAATGGCTCCAGCTACCCGGCCCTCACTCTTACCGTTAATGTCGCCGCCAACGCGGCTTCCTCGGTCACCAACATCGCGGAGGTCTCCGGTGGCTCAGACATGGTCTTAACCGGCAACACCAGTTCCGACATTACGACCATCGTTCCCGCGCTCCCCGCTCCTACCGTCGTCTCCTACCAGGTCCTCAACGGCACCCAATCCTACGATCTCGTCGGATCCTCCCGTGTCCGCCTGCCCTGGACGGCCATCACCGCCATCCGCGTAAGGTTCAGCACCGTCATCACCACTGCCACCGCCGCCAGTCTCTCCGGCCTCTCCGCCACCGCGGTAAGCGGCGTCGGTACCGATACGCTCACCTGGACCCTCGCCAGCCCGCTGCCGCTCGGCAACGTGTCCACCTCGCTCGCTGGCACTGGCCCCGCCGCCATCTCCGGCCCCGGCGGTCCGTTAACCACCTACAACCGCAACTTCAAAGTGCTGCCCGGCGATTTTAACGACGATGGCGTCGTCAACTCCCCGGACATGACCGCCGTCAACAACGCCCGCGTTGCCGCCTACAACGTCCTCGCCGATATCAACGGCAGCGGCGCTATCGATATCACCGACGTCACCCTGGTCCGCGCCCGCATCGGAACGGTACTGCCGTAACTGTTGTCATTTGAGGAAGAAACCAAAATGAAGTACAAAATACTCAGCCTGCTATTCGCCTTCGGGACCTGTGTCATCCCCGCGCACGCCGGAGTGATCCTGGCTCTCGACTCTGTCACCTCCAACGGAGGCGATGGGTACCTGCAACTCACGCTCACCAATACCGTTGGCTCCTCCGCCATCAACGTCGGTGGCTTCAGTTTCGGTCTTTCCGTGGCCAATGGTTCCGGCGTTACTTTCGGCTTCCCGTCCTTGCCTTCCACTGTAGTGGACACCATCACCGCGTCCAACTACATCTTCGCGGCCAACTCCCTCTTCGGGCCCGATATCTCCATCAGCGGTTTCGGAACCACCCAAGCCTTCGGCGCCGATAACTTCGACACCGCCAACGGTGGCACTGTCGTAAACGGAGGGGAAACCTACGGTCTCGGTCGCATCTACTACAACCTCACCGGCGGTGCGCCCGCTAGCCCCATCGCTGTCACCATCGACCAATCCATCGTCATCACAAGCCTCTCCAGTAACACTGGCGGCGCAATCACGATTGATACGTTTACCGACGGCTCCATCTCCGCCGCCTCCACCGGCGTCCCGGAGCCGTCTACCTTCGTCCTTTTGGGCGGCGGGCTCCTCCTCGCCGGTCTCCGTCGCTGGAAATCCCAGTCCTAGACCAGTCAGGCAATACAAAACACAAAAGGGCGGGACCACCTCAGTCCCGCCCTTTTGTTTTTTCGGTGATAGGCGCCACCCTCGCAAGGGGCCTCGACATCATTCTTTGAATCTCGTATCCACGGGCGTGCGCCCCTATGGGACGGCAATCCCGCCGGAACACTTGGTCCCGCATTTTTCCACCCCCGCTTCACTACAATAAAATATGCGAGTTTTGCTGGCCCTCTGCGCCGCCGCCCTCACCCTCACCGCCGCTCCCCCCGAAGAACTCAAAGGTCCCGACGCGGTCCGCGAAAAGTACACCAAGTACGAATTCGAGATCCCCATGCGCGACGGAGTCAAACTCTTCACCTCCGTCTACGTGCCCAAGGACAAAGCCGCCGGCCCCTTCCCGATCATGCTCCTGCGCACCCCCTACAGCGTCGCCCCCTACGGCGTCGACCACTATCGCGCCAGCGTAGGCCCCTCCGAACACTTCCAAAAAGAAGGCTACATCGTCGCCTACCAGGACGTGCGCGGCCGCTACCAATCGCAGGGCACCTGGCAGGAGGTCCGCCCCCACAAACCCGTCAAAAGCAACCCCAAAGATACCGACGAAAGCACCGATACGTACGACTCGATCGATTGGCTCGTCAAAAACATCAAAAACAACAACGGCAAAGTCGGCATGTGGGGTATCTCCTACCCGGGCTTCTATGTCTCCGCCGGCATGATTGACGCCCATCCCGCCCTCCTCGCCGCCTCCCCGCAAGCCCCCGTTACTGACTATTACTTAGGTGACGACTCCTATCACAACGGCGCCTTCATGTTAGGCGCTAACTTCGGTTTCTACCAGAGCTTTGTCGAACGCAAAGGCGATCCCGCCCCGCCCGGCCCGCGCGTCCCCTTCGACTTCAAAACCCCCGACGGCTACGACTTCTTCCTCCGTATGGGCGGCCTCGCCAACGCCAACGAGAAGTACTTCAAAAACGGTAACCCCTACTGGCTCGAAAACACCGAAAACACCACCTACAACGACTTCTGGAAAGCGCGCAGCGTCTGGAAACACCTCGCGCGCATCCGCCCGGCGGTGATGCTCGTCGGCGGCTGGTTCGACGCCGAAGACCTCCAAGGCCCGCTGCGCTCCCACGCCTTCATGGAGAAGAACTCGCCGCCGGCAACGAACATGCTCGTCATGGGCCCCTGGACCCACGGCGGCTGGTCGCGCGGCGAAGGCAAGGCCGTCGGCAACGTCCAATTCGGCGCCAAAACCGGCGAATATTACCGCGAAAAGATCGAGTTCGCCTTCTTCCAACACTTCCTCAAGGGCAAAGGGGAAGGGAAGTTCCCCCGCGCGTGGGTCTTTGAAACCGGCCGCAACGAATGGCGCCAGCACGAAGCCTGGCCCCCCGCCGCCGCCGCCCCCAAGTCGATTTGGCTCAACGCAAACGGCAAGCTCGCCTGGCAAGCCGAACCAGCCACCGCGTTCGACGAATACATCAGCGACCCCAACAAACCCGTGCCCTATCTCGGCTACACCAACATGGGCATGCAGCGCGATTATATGACCGACGACCAGCGCTTCGCCGCCCAGCGCCCCGACGTCCTGACCTACGAATCCGAAGTCCTGGCCGAAGACCTAACCATCGCCGGCCCCGTAGATGTCAGCCTCGCCGTGTCCACCACCGGCACCGATTCCGATTTCGTCGTAAAGCTAATCGACGCCTACCCGGGCGACTTCCCCGCCTACGACGAAAAGAGCCCCATCAAGATGGGCGGCTATCAACAACTGGTCCGCGGCGAACCCTTCCGCGGCAAGTTCCGCAAGAGCTTCGAAAAGCCGGAGCCATTCCAGCCCGGCCAGCGCGATCGCATCGCCTTCGCCATGCCCGATGCCTACCATACGTTCCGCAAGGGCCACCGCATCATCGTCCAGGTGCAAAGCTCGTGGTTTCCGCTAACGGACCGCAACCCGCAGAAATTCATGGAGATCCCGAAAGCCCTCCAGCAGGACTTCCAAAAGGCCACCCAGCGCATCTTCCGCGGCGGCGCCGATGGCTCGCGCCTGACCCTCCGAGTCATCCCGGGCCCCATGTAAGCACTCCGCTGCTAAAATAAAAGGCCAAAAAGGAGACGAATTCCCGAGTCGCACCGCATGACCCAGGAACAATGGCAACAGGCCTGGAGCCTGATCAGTGAATTGGAAGGCCTCAAGGTGACCGAGCAGGAATCCGTCCTGCTCTCGCGGCATCTTGCCCCCGAAGTCCTCGACGAAGTTCGCGGCGTCCTCCGCAGCGAAGAAATCATGGAGCCCGCCGGTCCCCGCCCGGACTTCTACGGCCCCTATCGTCCGCTCAAACTCCTCGGCGAAGGTGCCATGGGCAGCGTCTACCTCGCCCAGCAGGATAAGCCGCTCAAACGCCAGGTCGCCCTCAAGATCATCCGCCCCGGCCTTCCCAACCGCGAGGTACTGGAGCGCTTCGAAATCGAACGCCGCGCCCTGGCGATGATGGACCATCCCAACATCGCCCGCGTCTACGATGCCGGCCAAACGCCCCACGGCGCCCCGTATTTTGCCATGGAATACGTGCCCGGCGTCGAAATCACCAAATACTGCGAACAGAACCAGCTCCCCCTCTCCGGCAAACTCCAACTCCTCATCTCCGCCTGCCACGCCATCCAGCACGCACACCAGAAGGGCATCGTCCACCGGGACATCAAGCCTTCTAACATCCTTGTCTCCGAACCGGATGGCCGGCCCGTCCTCAAAATCATCGATTTCGGCATCGCTCGCGCCGTCAGTGACGCAGGTCTCAACACTCTCGACACCAACTTCGGCTCCTTCGTCGGAACCCTCGCCTACATGAGCCCGGAGCAGGCCGCCCACGACACCTCGCAACTCGATACCCGCAGCGACGTCTATTCCCTCGGCGTTCTGGCCTATGAACTCCTCACCGGCTCCACGCCCCTCCGCAACGCCACCATCCGCACCGGCTACGTCAACCTGCCCGACCTCCTCACCCGTGTTCGCAACGAAATCCCCGAACCCCTCAGCCGCCGCGCCCCGCATCTCGGCAAGGAACTCGCCGGCGAACTGGATTGGGTCGTCCAAAAAGCCCTCGAAAAGGATCCCGCCCGGCGCTACGCCAGCGCGTACAACTTTGCCGAGGACCTCCGCCGCTACCTGCACGGCGAAGTCGTCGAAGCCGCCCCGCCCTCCATCACCTACCGCCTGAAGAAGCTAGCCATCCAGCATCGAAAATGGCTCGTCACCGCCGCCGCCTTCGTCGCCGTGCTCCTCCTGGCCACCGGCGTCAGCATCTGGATGGCCCTTCGTGCGACCACTGCCGAACAGCAAGCCGTCGCCAGTCGCGACCGCGCCATCCGCTCCCAGGCCGAAGCGATTGCCAATCGCGACGAAGCCCGTCGCGCCGAAGCCGCAGCCCGCTCGGAGCAGGCCCGCGCCAACGCCGCCGAACACGCCAGCGAACTCGAACGCGATCACGCCATTGTCGAGCGTCGCCGCGCCGACCTCCAAGCCTCCACCACCCGCGCCGTCGTCGACTTCCTGCAGAACGATCTCCTCAAAGTTGCCAACACCACCACCCAGGCCGACCGCGGCGTCGCCACCCCCACCCGCGATATCAAGGTCCGCGACGCTCTTGACCGTGCCGCCGCCGCCATCGGGGACCGCTTCCACAACCAACCCGAAGTCGAAGCCGAAATCCGCAACACCATCGGCGAGACGTACTTCAACCTCAACATTCTCCCCGCCGCCAAGAAGCAGTTTGAAGCCGCCTACGAGCTGCGCAAAAAAAACGTCGGCCCGCTGCACCCGGACACGCTCCAGTCCCTCCACGGCGTCGGCACTGTCCTCCGTGCCGATGGCAAATCAGCCGAAGCTGCCGCGCTCTTCCGCCAGGTCGTCGACGGTCGCACCCGCGCCTTCGGCCCGGACGACCGCCGCACCCTGCAGGCGATGCACTCTGTGGCGATCTCGCTCCGCAGCGCCGGAAACGTCGACGAAGCCCGCACCCTGCACGAAAAAGTGCTCAATGCGCGCCAGCGCGTCCTGGGCCTGGAAGATCCCGACACTCTCCGCAGTTTCAACGATCTCGGCATCGCCTACATTTATTCCGGCGGCGACCCTCGCGGGCTGCCCTTTGCCGAACAGGCCTTCCGCCTCCGAACCAAGGTCCTTGGTCCCGAACATCCCGATACTGTTGTCAGCATGCAGGCCTACGGCATGGGTCTCTTCAGTACTGGGCAGTCCGAAAAGGCCTTGCCCTATCTCCACAAGGCAAGGGATTTGAACGAACGGCTACGTGGACCCTATCACACCATCACGTTGGATAACACCGGTACCATCGGCAACGCCTACGAGCGGCTCCACCGTGCCGACGAAGCCTTCCGCTATTTCAACCTCGCCGCCGATGGGTACGAGCGGCAGCATGGAGCGCAGCACCCCGTCGGCATCAATTGGCGAACCAATTCCGCCGCCGCATATATGACCGTTGGCCGCTTCGCGGAGGCCATCACGTTCTTAAACACCTACCTGCCCCGGTGGACGGAGTCGAAGGGCCCCAACGACGGCAGCGTCCAGCAGGTGCGCTACCTGCTCGCCAAGAGCCATCTCTGGGCGGGCGACCCTGGAAAGGCCCTCGAAATCGGCGTCCCCCTGCTCGCCGCCCGCATCCGCGCCCGCGGCGCGGGCGATGGCTCCGTCGCCCTGCTCACCCAGGTCGTCGGTCAGGCCTATATACAAACCGGCAAGCTGCGGGAGGCGGAGTCCGCCTATCGCGCCGTCGTCGACGCACGGCGGGCGGCCAAACGCGAGGCCGGCCCCATGGAAGCCGCCCTCGCCGAAACCCTTCTGCGTCAGGGGCGCATCGCTGACGCGGAAGCGCTGCTCAGCGGCGCCGTCTCCGGAAAACAAGCCGCACCGGGCTGGAGCGCCAGCTATCTCCGCGCCGTCCTCGGTGCCACGCTCGCGGCCAAAGGCAGTTTTTCCGAAGCGGAGTCCCTGCTCTCGCCGGCCCTGCAAGAGATGAGCGGCCTCCGCAACCGCACCTTTGCCAGCGAATGGTACCAGCAGGATCAGGTCCGTCAATGGCTGGCCTCTGCCCGCGAAAAGCAGGGCAAAACAGCGCTCGCCACCGCCCCAGCCAAGCGCGACTAATCCATCTCGCCGATCGCCAGCGCCGCGCACAGCCACCGCCGGGCAAACTCCCAGTGCCGCGCCACGGACCGTACGGAGATTCCCAGCCGCTCGGCAATCTGCTCCCGGGTTAATCCGTCGAACACGCGCAACTGCACCACCTGCGCCAGCACGGCGTCCATCTCCGCCAGCTTCGCCAGCAACTGCTCCACTTCCAGCAGGTCCGCATCCGCCGTTGTCGCCCCGGCCAGGTGCTCGGCCAGTTCAATCTTCTCTGCCTTCTTACTCAACGGCCGGGCGTGGTGGATCAACAGCCGCTTCATCAGGAATCCCGCCAGGCCCAGAAACAGCCGCCGCTCGGACTCCTCGTCCGATCCGGCCGGCGGCAAGTTCTTCACCTGCATCAGTTGCAGGTAAAGTTCGTTCACCAGCGCCGTCGCCTGCAGCGTATGGTCCGGCCGCTCCTGCCGCATCTGGTGCCCCGCCATCCGCCGCAGCTCCGGATAAAAATGCTCCACCAACTGCGCGGCAGCCCCTTGGTCGCCCTGCCGGAACTCACTCATCCAAGCCCGGACTTTGGCAGGGCTTAGCTCATGCTCGGTCGAACTCATCCCTTTCGACATTATCTCTTGCCATATCGGCCCAGCTGTAAAGATCTCTTCACGCATTCCTCGCCCTGCTTTCCCGCTCCATTTCCATGCTGGTGGCTCGTGAGTCCGGCGTAAGGAGCTGCAATCGCCGGAGTGAAGCCGTCCGTATCCTGGTCGGATTCGGCCTGCCAAACTCGTGGCCTAGGTTCTGGCTCCTCGGCGGTAAAGACCCCAACCGGCGGCGGCCATCAGGAAGAGAGAACTTGTGGCTGGCTCGGGGACGCCCGTCGAGGGGTCAGCGACGTGAATGTCGAACTGCGTTTCGCCAAGAAGGTCGTAAACGTTGGGGTCGTATACGTTGCCCACTTCCACTCCACCGAGGATCGATATGGTCCCGGTGTATATGCCGTAGGGAAAGGTGAATGGATCGTTGGGGGTAAAGGTGAACAGTGTGTAGTTCAGAGTGCTGCCGTTGGCCGACACCGTGAGGGGGCCGGCGAAAAAGGGTGAGGAATCGACGGTGAAGTCGCCGCCCAGGCTGATATTGATGGAATTGAGGTCGACTGTTTCACCGTAGCCGTTGGTGATGCTGCCGGTGACGGAGACGACACTACCCGGAAGCGTGGAGAAGCTCACGGTGTCCAGCGTAACTGTCAGTGATGCCGCGGACGCAGCGGCAGCGCCAACTAGGAGTGCGAGGATCAGTTTGTACATTTTTGAGTTCCTTATGAGTGTGAACGGGGAGCATGGGGATGACCTTCAGCCCCCTCATCCGGTTTAGGTAACGCTGATTAGCGAAGCGACACCGAGACGGGGACACGCACGGGTGAGAGCTGCGACGGACAAAGTCGGATTTTTCCCCTACCTGGAAGTGGGCGAGCAGTGGGGAGAATGTGCCAAGAAAAATCGATCTTTTTTGGCTGACGGTTTTCGATCCGGGGATTGACGTTCCACTGACGGGGCGCAGGCCAGCCCGGACCTCCCAACGCAAAATTCAGAATAGTGCGGTTTTTTTGGCACACTCTGCGCGCTCGACTCCCATTCCCATACATGAAAAGGAGTCGCTCTTGAACCAAAACCGATCTCGAATGGCGTCTCGATGGCGCCGCATTTCTGTCAGCGCAGTCCGGCGGTGGCAGCTGTTTCGGCCGCTGGCGGTATTGCTGGCTATTCTCATGCTTCCCACGCTTCCGTCCACCCGCTATTCCGGATTCAAGGCCGCGGCACAGGCGCCGGTCAGCGCCTGTGATGTGGGTAGCGGCAACTCAATCATCCGCAACTACTGTAATGCGTCGGGATCGATTGTCCCTGAATTGGCCACCTTGGAATCGGACTCTGTGAAGGCCTATCTGGCATTGCACGGTCTTCCTGAAACCGATGCAAGCGTCATCTACACGTATGGGCGGAAGGACGTACGGAGCGCCGTGCGAGCGATTATGATTTCCAGACTGGTCGCTATCGTCAGCAAGGCGCCGAGCGAGCGAACTGCAACCGAAACAGCCCTTTTCAACAGGTACGAGAGTATCGTGGCGCGCAACGAGATCGAGTACTACACGGAGGCACTATCGCACTTCCGTTCCTTTCAAACTGACCCATGCCATTTTCGTCCGGATAGCGGCGTTGCAAGAGCGATAGGCCTCGACTATGACGGCGGGCGATTCTGCACACTCCTCGGCACGATCTATCCCCCTCCTGTTCCCAGTTCGGACTACTTCCGCATGTATGGAATCGCTAAGTCCTACGGGAAGTACGCTAAGGACTACACATACGCGACCTTTCTGACTGCCGATACACAGCTCAACCTGCCCATGGTGGCCGGTGTCAGCGCCGCGGTGATTGCGGTTACCGCGGGGACTGCCTTCGCTGCTACTGCCGGGTCCATCTATGCTTTTCTGGCGACGCCGGTTGTCGTAGCCATGACAAAGGTCGGCGATCTCTACCACCTTACGTGGGGGGTCCAATCGTTTTCATCAAGCCAATTCCTCATCCCAGCGCTAGGAGTTGGTGCCATCGTGCTCATGGCCGCGTTGGTCACCACATCAGTGGCCATCGAAGCCTTCGATAATCAGCGCCAGCTTGACAATCTTGCCAACCTGGAGTCCGGCTTGGCGCGGGCAAGAATCACGAAGCCGGACATGAAGGCTATGTTCAATGATAACAGCGGTATCGGCTTGAACAAGATCTCTATGAGCCTGATCGGGCAAACCCTTCCTGAGGTGGAGAGCCCCGCGGCGCTACCCCAGCGGAATCCTAACGTGGACCCGATGTTCAAGATTGCAGACACTCGCGGCATTTCCATGACGTTTAACGAGATGGACTACATGGATTGGAATGAGACAGTTTGGAAGGCGACGGCCTGGGGCGGTTGGTTCGTCCAGAAGTGCGACCATGATCCGGGCGTGTCCACCTGTGCGGTGCGGGACAGCATCACCGGGACGATTCGCTACCTGGATTGGAAAGGAAACAAGTGGACCGCGTCGCGGTTGGGGAATCGCTTTACACATACGAAGGCCAGTGCGGCGGCGGCTGGGGATGCCCCCTGCCCAGCGGACCCGATCACCGGTGTTTCCACAGCGACGGACGTCAGCAAGTGCACCTCGTATGTTTCAAACAGCATCTCTCTGAAAGACGGAACCCGGCACCAGGTGACGGTAACGCTGGTCCCCAATGTACCTCCGCGATTTACCGGTTCCACCGTGTTGAGTTTCTCTTCCGGGTTACCCGTTTCGTACCCCATCGTCTTTGAAGGTACCCCAGCCCCGACAATTTGCGCCACCGCGGTCACCACTCCGGCGGCAATCAAGTTCCCAGCATGCGGTACCTCATTCACCATCACGTACGACGGATCCCCATTGTCAGTGATTGGCACTTTCCCGGTGAGACTGACTGCGACAAATTCGGTCCGGACGGTCATTCAGGACTTCGCCATCAACATTGGCACAGACGTGAAGTTCGTCACGCCTGCGTCACTCACGGCTGTCTATAAGCAGCCGGTGAATTTCACCATCGTCGCGGCCGGTTCTCCCAGGCCGAGGTTTACGGTGGATCCGGGCCTCGACCTGAGAGGGTTGACGTTCAAGGATAACCTCGATGGCACAGCAACGATCAGTGGGACATCCACTCTTCCAACGGTCCTGGATGCTTGCGTCGAAGTGGGTGGGGCGACCTGCCCGAAGATCCGTGCCAGCAATGGCCGCACCAGCGACAGCCAGATCTTTACGGTCTTCGTCGACGGCGCCCCGCGGGCGGAGGCTGTTGAGCCGTTTGCCTTTACCGCTCCTGCCGGCGTCTCGACCGAGTTTTCCTTAGTCTCCCGCGGCGCCACTACGCCCGTTACATGGCAGGGAGATAGTTCCAACCCCAGTTGGATCCGGTTGGATTCCGGCGCTGACGGCGTCGGGCGTCTGACCGTCACTCCACCCGTAGGGACAAGCGGAAGCTTCTCGGCCCGCTTTTCTCCTGGGGCAGAGGGATCACAGTACAGAACGAGTCAGGTGTACACCATCAACGTAGTGAACACGCCTGTCTTCACAAGCTCGAGCGTCCTGGAGTTTACCGTGGGAAATCCCGGAGCGGTGGTTCCTAAAGTGCAGAACGTCACAGCCACCAGCGGCGTGGTCTCCTTGAACAGCTTGCTGCCGGCGGGCATAACGGGGCAATCGGATCCCGCGAACTCCCGTTACTCTCTTACGGCGGCTGTGGGGTATCCCTTGCCCGGTTCGGGCGGACAGTATCCGCTGCAGTTTACCTCCACGTCGCCTTCGGGAACCGGAACGGGGGACGTGACAGTCCGGATTTTCGAGGGTCCAACCATTTCCGGAGACCCATTAGCCGTCATGTTTGCCGGCAGGCCGGGAAGTTTCCTGTTGTCCGCAACAGGCTATCCCTCCACCGGCACAACTCCCGGTTTGCTCACAGCGGCTCCCACGTCTCCGAGTGACGGGTTGGGCATGTATTTCGCCACGCAAGGCTTGCCGCCGAGTTTACAGGCCAGCAACCTGAATGAGGCGGGATTCCCCACTGGGATTCTGCGAGTCTCAGGAACACCGGCGAGCACGCAAACCGGAACGTATCGGTTGCAGGTTACCGCAGCCAATGGCGTGGGCAGCCCGGTCCAGCGGAATATGACGCTGATTGTGTTTCCCTACGCCCCTACCACGTCGGTGCAGTTGTTGACAGCTTCCACTCTCACGCGCGATAAAGCTGGCAACATCGTGGCGACGCTGGCAGTGGGCAACAGCGGCCGGGACGCGGCGCAGAATGTGACGCTGACCTCGGTGCGCCTGAACGGTGTGAATGGCATCATCGCTCCGGCGTCTGTAGCTTCCATCGCCGCGGCCTCGGCGGCTATGTTCACCGTGCAATTCCCGGCCAACGCGGCGCCCACCGGAGTGTCTGTATTGAGCGTGGCGGGCAGCCACTCAGGCGGTACCTTCAGCAGCGGCGCCCGCGTGGTGGTTCCGTAGCGGATCGCGGTGGGGACGGCGGTTAAACCGTCCCCACCGCGCACCTTCATTTGCCTGTGATTAATAAGGAGCCTACTGCAGAGTGGGCGCCTGAAACGGGGGGAAGGCAACTTCCCCCTTCCCATTCCGCTCCCGCACTCCCCCCGCAACGCCTCCGTCACATTCGTCGGCGCAGCCACCCCCGTCGTCACCCCCAACACCAATAACGTTCCCACCCAAATCCGCAAATCCCCCACCGAATTCCGATACAGAAACGAAACCAGCACCGTCCGCAACGGCCACGCCGCCGCAGTGCCCAACACCAGTCCGCGTCGCCTTCGCCATTCCCGACGCCTACCAAACGTTCCGCAAGGGCCACCCCATCATCGTCCAGGTGCAAAGCTCCTGGCTCTCGCTCACAGACCGCAACCCGCAGAAGTTCATAGCCCTCCAACAGGATTTCCAAAAGGCCACCCAGCGCGTCTTCCGAGGCGGCGCCGATGGCTCCCGCCTCACCCTCCGAGTCACCCCGGGGCCGATGTAGTCGCCCACCCCGGCGCCGTCATATTGGAACGCCGGCTACGGCCAACCCTCGTCTCCAACGCCCGCGAGCGCGAAGGACTGAACGGGTCCGCCTCACAAGGCGAGCCTGGACCCTCGTACGCGAAAAGAAACTATGCCCGCTGGAGTTGAAGTTCATTCCGCGCAACTTCCCCCCGGTGCCCGTCGACGGCTCACACGGGCAGATTGTGGCGCCTTGGAGGCTGCGGGCCTCCTCGAGTGGGAGCGCTTTGAACTGATCGACCGGGCGTTGATACCCAAGGTCCCGAAATCTCGACTGCATGCAATCGCACTGCTGTTGCTCGTTGAATGGCTACGCAGTGTCTTTGGATCACGAATGGTAGAGCAGGAAGTCTCAATCGAGTTGGGCCCGCTTTTGAGCCCCACCAACCAGCCGGAACCCGATGCCATCGTAACGCGCCGTTCCGCCGTCGAGTTTCGCACGACCAGCCCCGGCCCGGCCGATCTCCTTCTCGTCGCCGAAGTCTCCGCAACGACCCAGGACTATGACCTCGGTGCGAAAGCCGCCCTCTACGCCAGTGCCGGAATCGCCGAATATTGGGTGCTGGATTTGAACGGAATGCGAATCATCGTTCACCGGAATCCTGCCGATGAGAAGTACGAATCCATCATCGCGTATGCCGCAGACGAACCTGTTGCCCCCTTGGCGGCAGCAGAGTCCGCTATCTGTCTGCAAGACTTGGTCCAGTAAGTACTCTCGGTCGGCGCATTACCCAGTCAAGATGGGCGGCTCCCGCCTCACCCTGCGCGTGATCCCGGGGCCAATGTAAGCCCCCGTAGTCAATTTTGACCCCGCCCTCGCCCCGCCCGCGCATTCCCCAGCGGTACCCAAATGCGCCGCCGAATCCTGCCCGTCTCTCTCCTCCTCCTCGCCACAACCGCCCTCCACGCCCAGGTGGAGATCAACGATGGCACCGTGACCGTCCGCGTCCTCTATCAAGGGCAGCAGATCACCAACTGCAACGGGCTCCTCAACATGCTCTCCGACGATCTCGGCAGCTTCGGTTGCGGCGCCACCCGCACCGGCCAACCGGCGGGCAACTTCACCCTCCGGGAGGCCTTCCGTCCCATCGTCACCCCCATCCCCTTCACCGTCGTCAACGGCCAGACCACAATCGTCGAGGTCGACCTCTCCCTCTACGTCGGCGAAGTCACCGGTACGTTCCTGCTGAACGGACAGGTTCCGCCCCCCGGCACCGTGACGGCCGCCGCGGACTTCCCGAAAGTGGTGAACTCCAGCGGCACCGACTCCACCGGCCGATTCCGCTTCCTCGCCTTCGCCGGTGCCGGCAACGGGCGCGTCAGCTCCGTCGCCTTTCCCTTCACCGCCGTCGCCAACACAACCGTCGACGTCGGGGGCTTCGCCACCTCCAACACCGGCGACGTGCAGGTCCGGGTCCTCTATCAGGGCCAGCCGGTGGCCAATTGCACCACCCTCCTCACGGTCATCGCCGACAACTCCGGCAGCTTCGCCTGCGGCAGCACCCGCACCGGCTTGACGGCCGGCAGCGACACCCTGCGCGTCGCCTTCCATCCAGAGGTCACCCCCATCCCGTTCACCATCACCGCCGGCCAGTTGACCACGGTCGATCTGGAACTGTCCGCCTATGTCGGCGAAATCACCGGCATCCTCCTCGTCAACGGCGCGCCACCCGCCCCCGGCACTGCCACCGCCGCGGCCGACTTTCCCAAACTCGTCAACAGCAGCTCCACCGACGCCACCGGCCGCTTCCGTTTCCTCGCCTTCGCCGGCCCCGGCACCGGCCGCGCCGGGGCCGCCCCGCTCGCGTTCACCGCAGTGGCCAACACCACCGTCGACATCGGCACCGCCACCTCCGATTTCGGCCACCTCACCGTTCGCGCGCTCTACTTCGGACAACCCATCACGAACTGCAATACTCTTCTAAACCTGATCGTCACCGATCCCAGCGGCGGCACCGGTAGCGTCGGCTGCGGCGGCACTACTTCGGGCTGGGCCCCCGGCAACTATTCCATCAGGGAGGCGTTCCGCCCCGTGGTCCCGTCGAGTCCCTTTACCATCACCGCCGGCCAAACCACCGCCGTCGACGTGGAGCTGTCGCCCTACATCGGCGTCATCACCGGAACCGTCAGGGTCAATGGCGCCATTCCAGCCATCGGGACCATTACCGCCGCCGCGGACTTCCCGCGCTCCGTTAACACCAGCCTCACCGATGCCACGGGCCGGTTCCGGTTCCTGGCCTTCGCCGGCGCCGGCACAGGCCGCGCCGGCGCGGCGGCCTTCAGCTTCCTCGCCGTTGCCGGCCAAACCCGCGACCTCGGCCTCGTCGGCGTGCCCACGCTCGATAGCGCCATCGTGTCCAAGTCAACCGTCCTCCCCGCCAAAACCTGGCAAATCCGGATCCTGAACACCAGCGCCGTCAACTCCGCCACCGCCGCGCAGCTGGACAGCATCACCTTCACCCAAACCACCGGCGCCGCCTGCTCCGCCCCCGTGGTGACCACGGCGCTGCCAATCGCGGCCGGCACACTCGCCCCCGGTACAAATGCGGTTCTCCCCGTAAACATCAACTTCGGCACCTGCACCGGCACAGAGTTCTTCAAGGTGGATCTGACCTACTCCGCCAGCGGCGCGCCGCCTTCCACGAGGACATTCAACCTGCAAAAGCCGTAGCTACTTCCTCGCCGTCACCGTAATCTCAATCCGCGAGCGCCCGATCAACTTCGCAATCCCGGCAATTGTCCGTGTCGGCCGCGGCTCCGGAAAATAGCCCTTGTACACCGCATTCATCCGGTCGAACAGCTTCATATTGGTCAGATACACCTGCACCGAAACCACGTCGCTGTACTGCATATCCGCCTCCTTCAGAATCACCCCGATCTTGTCCAGCGCCTGCTTCACCTCCGCCTCGAACTCCTTCGGCACGGCGCCCGTCTGCGGATCTTCCCCGCTAAACCCGGCAACGTAAAGCGTCCCATCCACCAACAGCCCGGGCGTAAATGGAAGCCCGCGATTGTACCCCTCCGGTCGAATCACCTTCTTTTCAGCGGTCGCCGAGCCAACCGAAATCAGAAGAACTGCGAATATCTGCAAAATTCGTTTCATAGGGAAGAGCATACCGCCCCGCCCGCCGCGGCCCCCAAGTTCCGCCAATCTCCGGCGAGAAACTCGAGCCCCACTCACCTGCCATTCGCGCATGTTCAGCTAACATAAGCTCTAGATCCACCGCGTATTATCCCGAAAACATAGAGGCCCGCCGTGTCCCTAGACGAAACCGCCACGAGGCGTCATGAAAATCTCCATCGCTTATGCTGCGAGTTGTCCGCGTGCGTTCCGCCCCCCGCCGTGGCCCCCACGATCAACGCCCAGAAGCTTGCCGCCGGACTGCCGCTGGCCCACGCCACATCCCACAAGAACATCGAGGCAATCTGCGACTCCGGTCATCTCAAGTCAATGCAGACTCTCATTGATGAGGGACTTTTGAATCTCCGTCCGGATTGCGCGGAGACCATCTTGGGCACTGTCAACGCGGTCTTCTTCTATGTTGGCGGCTTCTCCTACCCGGCCACGACGTTTGGCTTTCTGTTCAAATCATCACTCGAGGCGGAAAATCAATCGGACGGTTCTGCCACCCCGTTCGATTCCGGAGGCCTCGTAAAGTACTTTCAATGGCCGAACAAGCCGGCAGAGTCTCCCAGCCAGTTCTTCGCTCGCCACGAACTCCCGATCCCGGAGCATCGCCATTATCTCTCGTTGTCCATGGACAACCTTTACGCGGACCCTCACAACTACCTCGACCCGACCGCACCCGGGCTGAAGGCAAATCCCATCGGCCTCGCCGGCGGTGATCCAAGGCGCTGCTGGACCCACGAAGTCCGGATCCCTGGCCGCGTGGCTCTCCGTTCCGCGCAACTGCTTGCGGTTTTTGCTCCCAAGGCGCGCGTCGGCGCTTTCCCGCAGGTCCGGAAGCTGTTTACCTGGTGCCTCACCAATCGCGTCGACCGGGAATACTTCGACGACATCGGCGGCGACGAGTTCTCAGGGCTCCGTTCGGCTTGTCTGGACTATCTACGTAAGCAGATATACTGAGGGTGCATGGTCGCTCCCCCGCTAGATGTGTCGCTGCTACAAATCGTAGGCTACGCAGATGTCCTGCCGGAGAGTGCCCGGCCGTCCATTGTCGCCCCGGTTTTCTGCAAAAAAGACAATCCCGATTCCATCCTGGTTCCGCCATACTCATTTAGCAATGGACGTTACCTCTGTGATGCAACAGAAATCTCCGTTGCCGAACTCAAATCCCTCGCACACCGTCTGGAAGTGACCTTGTTCACGGAGCCGCTGGCCGCGCAGCGTGACCACGAACTCTGGGTGGACCAGAAGGGCGAGCCCCAGTACCAGTCCCGCCGCGAAGCCAGAACCCAGTTGAATCAGATTGCTTTGGATGCGCAGCGGGAGGCTGCAACCGTGTTTGAGCATGGCCAACTCGAAGACGCGGAGCGCTCCAGCAATGTCGCCCTTCTCGCTGACCCGA
>JBIKOG010000047.1:0-39539 GCA_044358225.1 Bryobacteraceae bacterium
ATTGCTGACGTCAAAGCGGATTTGGAATCCCAAGACTTGCTGTTGGAACTGATTCCCGAGAACTCTCGTCAGACCATTCGTGCCCGTGTCGCTGATCTTTGCCGTAAGTATTTGGCCTCGACGGCTGCCCCAGCAAAAATCCCGGTCTATTCACCCATGTACTGCGTAGCGACAGTTCGGTCTAACTATCGATAGATGCCCTTCCCCTACACATTTACGTTTTACAGCTACAAAGGCGGAGTCGGGCGTAGCCTGGCGTTGCTAAACACCGCCTATGTCCTGGCCAGTTGGGGGCGCCACGTACTCATCGTCGACATGGACCTCGAAGCGCCCGGGGTCGGCGGCTACCTCACCCGCTTGAAGGAGTTATCGCCCGCTCCCGCCAAAGACCTGGTCGACCTTCTCGCCCTCGCATTGGAGCCCGGAACCTCCGACCTCCCCCCGGTCTCTGAATTCATCCGGTCGGTGCTGCCGGAGAAACTGGAAAGCCTCACCCCAGAACTCGGTGAAGTCGGACGTCTGGATGTCCTGGCGCCGGACACGGATCGGGAGTACACCCAGCGTCTCGCCACCTTGGCATTACAGGAACTCTCTCGCGAACGCATTATTGATCTCGGTCAGAAGTTGCACGCTTACTTCAAGAGCCAGCGATTCTCTCTCCGCCCACTCGGTATCGAAGATTTCGAAGACCCCATCGAAAGTCCGTACGACTACATCCTCGTCGATAGCCGCACCGGGTTCACCGAGATCGGCGGCCTCTGTGTCGGTCCGCTCTCAGATCGGTTGGTGGTACTGACTGGCCTGAACGACCAGAACATCGCCGGCACTATGCACTTCCTGCAGGAGGTAGGGATCACCCCGGCCCCCCGCCAGGACTCCCAGCCCTGGGATGACGCCGATTCGATCAAGGACCCGGAAGCCGCGCCCGGGCTCGGACCCAAACCAACGATTGTCGTTGCAACCCCAGTCCCGAGCGGTGAAATCGAATTCAAACGGAACCGCTTGGCGGTTCTCGAAGAGAAGATCGGAATTAAGCCCCTTCGAATCTCCTACCATCCCCATCTCGCGCTGATGGAAGAGATTTTTGTACGTGACTTCACCGATGAGCCTCCCGCTGCGGATTACCTGCGGCTTGCTGTTCGTATGACCGCTCAAGTCCAGGACAGCGCCGACCAACTCGTTCGTGCCACTGTTCAATCAGACATGGATACGCCGCTAAACGGCGAACTTGCGCTCCGCCTTCTCGCCCAGCGACCTGAAGTGGCGCCCGTCATCTCCTTTCGGGCGCTCTCCGGCGAGAAGGCCGGAAAAAAGTGGCAACGCCGAATCGCTGCGGTCCTCGCGCGGAGTGAACCAAATCGAGCGGAGATGCTGGTAATTCTGGCATCAATTGCCATCGAAGAAGCCAAAGACGGTCTCAGCGACAATGCGACAGAGTTCTTTGTCGCAGCGGCTTTGAAATGCGTCGAGGCCACGAGCCTGAAACCGGACTTCGCCGAAGCCTTCGGCACCTGGGGGATCGCGCTCTCCGGACTCGCCAGGTCCAAATCCGGCGACCAAGCCGATCAACTCTTCTCGCAGTCCTTCGAAAAGTACGCCCAGGCCACCCGCCTGAAACCGGACTTCGCCAATGCCTTCAGCAACTGGGGCATCGCTCTCTCCGAGTTCGCCAGGTCCAAATCCGGCGACCAAGCCGATCAACTCTTCTCGCAGTCCTTTGAAAAGTACGCCCAGGCCACTCGCCTGAAGCCGGACTTCGCCGAAGCCTTCGGCAACTGGGGCAACGCGCTCTCCGAACTCGCCCAGACCAAGTTCGGCGACCAGGCCGATCAGTTCTTCTCGCAATCCATCAAAAAATGCGCGGAGGCCGCCCGCCTAAAACCGGACTTCGCCGCAGCCTTCAGCAACTGGGGCATCGCGCTCTCCGGACTCGCCAAGTCCAAATCCGGCGACCAAGCCGATCAACTCTTCTCGCAGTCCTTCGAAAAGCACGCCGAGGCCACTCGCCTGAAACCGGACTACGCCAATGCCTTCGGCGCCTGGGGCGCCGCGCTCTCCGAATTCGCCACGACCAAATCCGGCGACGAGTCCGATCAGCTCTTTTTACAGTCCTGCGAAAAGTACGCTGAGGCCACCCGCCTGAAACCGGACTTCGCCGAATCCTTTGGCAACTGGGGCATCGCGCTCGCTGGCCTCGCCCAGACCAAGTCCGGCGACCAGGCCGACCAGTTTTTCTCGCAATCCATCGAAAAATGCGCGGAGGCCGCCCGCCTAAAACCGGACTTCGCGAACGCCTTCGAAAACTGGGGCCACGTACTCTACCTACTCGCCAAGACCAAATCCGGCGACCAGGCCGACCGGCTCTTCTCGCAGTCCATCGAAAAATGTGCGGAGGCCGCCCGCTTGAAACCTGACTTCGCCGAAGCGTTCGCCGGCTGGGGCAACTCGCTCTCCGCCCTCGCCAAAAGCAAGCCTGGTGACCAGGCCGGTCAACTATTCTCACAGTCCTTCGAAAAGTACGCCCAAGCCACCCGCCTGAAACCGGACTTCGCCAACGCCTTTATCAACTGGGGCGCCGCACTCTCCGAACTCGCCACGACCAAATCCGGCGACGAGGCCGATCAACTCATATTACAGTCCATCGACAAGTACACCCAGGCCACTCGCTTAAAACCGGACTTCGCCACTGCCTTCAGCAACTGGGGCGTTGCGCTCTCGGCCCTTGCCAAGACCAAATCTGGCGACAGTGCCGACCAGCTTTTCTCGCAGTCCTTTGAAAAGTATGCCGAGGCCACTCGCCTGAAACCGGACTACACCAGTGCTTTCAGCAACTGGGGTGTCTCGCTCTCCGACTTCGCCAAGATCAAATCCGGCGACGAAGCGAGAGAACTCTTCCTCAGTGCCACAGCCAAGTTCCAAATGGCTGGAATCGAGGGATTGTATAACTTCGCGTGTGCGGAGGCGCTGCAAGGCGACCCATCCGCCGCCGTGGCCAGTCTTCGTAAGCTCGTTGCAAGTGGTCGAACCGTTTCCGCGGCACAAATTGAAGCGGATTCGGACTTCGAAGCGATACGAAACGACCCGGAATTCATTGCTTTCCTTGACGAACTTCGCGGCTGATATCCATCAACTTCCCTATTGCGACTCCTGAGTACATATCCCAGGATTGATATCAGTCACGAAAGTTGATCACGCCCCGCAAGCCTGACCCACCGCTTCGCGCGGCAAATACGTGGCCGTCCACCGATGCCTGCTGCACCCGGCGCCAAGGCTGCCCCGCCACGGCCTGAACCCTCCAATTCCATTTTTTACGCCCCGCTGGAATAAGTCAGTCACAACACTCAAAAATAATCCTTAACCCGTTCATTCCAAGCCACATCCGCCCCGCCACTCCCAACCCCGAAAGCCGGAAAAACTAGACAAAATTCTATAATGTAAGTAGGATCAGCGCCTCGCCGCTGCCCAAAATCGGGAGAGGATCTCCCCCGCGGGCCCACGCCCAACAGGAAAGGAATCCCAAATGCCAACTCCCGACGTCGAATTCCAATACGCCGAATTCGCCATCACCACGCCCGAAACCCGCGCACTCTTAAATGACCGCGAAGCCGGAATCCGCGCCGACGTCAAGCCCGAAAACGTCATCGAGCTGATGCTCACGAGCGAACTCATCCACGCCGGCTGGGAACTGGAGCGTGTCCGCCAACTCGCCCACAACCGCGACGCCGAGCCGCGCCTGGCCACCGCCAACGCCCGCGCCTCGCGCAACTGGCACCGCGCCCGAAAATTCCTTAAGAAGGTCCAGCGCGCCCAGGCCAGCCAGTTCTGCACCCAGCTCTCTCAGGAAGCCCGCAGCCGCCTCGCCGCCTGCCCGCTCGCCGATCTCACTCGGCTCCCCAAACCCATCGACCTCGACATCGAGCCCGAACAGGAGACCAACTAGCCATGGCCACCGCCGCCCAGATTCTCGCCAACCAGGCCAACGCCGCCCGCTCCACCGGGCCGCGCACCCAAGCCGGCAAAGCCGCCACCGCGCGCAACGCCACCACCCACGGCTTCACCACCGGTGTCTTCCAAGTCGACGCCGAAGACAAGATCTACTTCGACGCCATCGACGAAGCCCTGCGCGAGGACGCCAAGCCCGCCGGCGCCCTCGAAAGCGACGCCATCGCCGAACTCCGCGACGCCTTCTTCCGCCTCCCCCAGATCCGCAAGATCCTGGCCCGACTGAACGAAGCGCACGGTGCCGACCCGCTCGTCCACCCCGACACCGCCGCCGCCGTGCGCCAACTGAACCGCTACCGCGCCGCCGCCGAAATGCAGTTCTACCGCGCCATCGACGCGCTCATGGACTTGCAACTCCTCCGTGTCGGCCGCATGGCCCATCTCACGGCCAGCGAAGAAAAAGCCATCGGCCCCATGGTGGACGCGAGCGTCTTCGCCAGCCAGCAGTTCGGCAACTACTTCCTCGACCGCCGCGACCGCGAACGGTTCGACCACAACCTGGCCTTCGTCGATTGGGACGAAGCCGCCCGCTTGGCCGCCTGCGGCGTCACCTGCGAGCCCGATCCCGAAGCCGAGCCCGCGCAGCCCGTAAACTAAACAACTCCGAACCCGCCGTACCCCGGTCTTGGCCCAAGCCATCGCCGCCGGCCCGGCATCGATCTCTGACAACTGAATATCCACCCCCAAGACGCCGCACTATCCGCCAGAGGGACAGAGCAAGGAAGAACCACGCAACCCATCCGGGGACATTGCGGGCAAACCGTCCGACGCAATTCGGCCCGTAACCCCAACAACAGCGGTGTCCCCCAACACGCGATACCTCCCGCCGGAGGAACAGAGCAAGGAAGAACCACGCAACCCACCCGGGGACATTGCGGCACACCCTCCGCCGCCGTTCGGCCGGTTACGCAAGAACCGTGCTCTCCCACCATAGCCCGATGGGCGACGGTGGGTCCCCCAAGACGCGACACAACCCACAAAGGGAAACGGAGCACGCTCCCCCTTTATCCGCCCACAATCGGAAGTAGGGAACGCCACCCACCCGCAGAAGGAGCCGCAATTCCCAATTCACCAAATCAAAGCCAAATCACCCCCGGTGCCACCCGCAAAACCCGGTGCTATAGTGAGGGCATCTTACCCCATCACGGAGACCCTGCATGTCCCTGAACCGCCGTCATTTCTTCTACGGAACGCTCCTCGCCGGCGCCGTCAACGCCGCCCCCACGCTCAAATCCCTCGGCTATAAGTCCCCCTCGGAGAAGCTCAACATCGCCGCCATCGGCTCCGGCGGCAAAGGCTTCACCGACATCAACGGCTGCACCGGGGAAAACATCGTCGCTCTCTGCGACCCCGACGACAAACGCGCCGAACGCACCTTCAAACTCTTCCCCGACACCCCGAAGTACAAGGACTTCCGGGTCATGCTCGACAAGCACAAGGAGATCGACGCCGTTCTCGTCTCCTGCCCCGACCACATGCACGCCACCGCCGCCATGTGGGCCATGGCCCGCGGCAAACACGTCTACTGTCAGAAACCCCTCACCCGCACCGTTTGGGAAGCCCAACAGCTCACCGCCGCCGCCACCAAGTACGGCGTCGCCACCCAAATGGGCAACCAGGGCTACTCCAACCCCGGCGCCCGCGAATGCGCCGAAATCATCTGGAGCGGCGAGATCGGCAACGTCACCGAACTCCACGCCTGGACCGACCGCCCCGGTAAATACTGGCCCCAGAATCCCGACGTCGATCCCAAGCCTGCCCCCGTGCCCGCCACCCTCGATTGGAACGCCTGGCTCGGCGCCTCCCCCGATCGCCCCTACAGCCCCGCCATCGCCCCCCACCACTGGCGCGCCTACCCCGAATACGGCTGCGGCGCCATCGGCGATATGGCCTGCCACATCATGGGCACGCCCAACATGGCCCTCCGCCTCTCCCTCTCCGGCCCGACGTCCGTCGAGTGCATCAAGAAAGAAGGCGTCGGCAAGCACACCTTCCCCCACCGCACCGTCATCCGTTTCGACTTCCCGGCCCGCGGCCCGCTCCCACCCGTTAAGGTCTTCTGGCACGACAGCCTGAAGGAGTTCCTGAAGTTCGACGGCATCCCCGCCGGCGAACTGATCGGCGATAAGGACAACAACGGCAGCCTCTTCATCGGCGACAAAGGCATGGTCACCACCGGTTGCTACGGCGAGCGTACCCGCCTCCTCCCCAACGCCCGCATGAAGGATTACAAGCTCCCCGCCCAACTCCTCACCCGCTCCCCCGGCCACTACCGCGACTGGCTCCGCGCCTGCAAGGGCGGCGACGCGGCCTGTTCGAACTTCTCCGTAGCCGGCCCCTTCGTCCAGTGGATGCTACTCGGCTCCATCGCCATGCGCTACGAAGGCAAGCTCGACTGGGACAACGCCGCCGGCCGCTTCACCAATAACGCCGAAGCCAACGAGTGGCTCAAGCCCAAGTTCCGCAAAGGCTGGCACTTCGTCGGATAACTCGCACCGCTCACCGCCCCATCCGCACCGCTTACCATGGTTTTCATCGTGCGGCCGCCCGCTTAGCCGCACGATGGACCCATGCCAGCCGCAACAACAATCGCCAACGCCGCCTTCGCCCTCGCCTCGCTCACCATGGCCGCGGCATTCGCCACCCGCGTCCGCCTCCGTGGCCGCGCCATCCTCCTCCTGCTCATCCTGCTCACGCTAACCGCGTTCTACACCCTCACCGCCCTCGGCCCCGCCTGGGCGCTGCCGGCCTTCTACCTCCAAATCGCCGCCGCCATGCTCTGCGTCCACTACTTCTCCGCCTGCGCCGCCCCTCTCCTCAAATCGGTGGGCGAAGCCAAATCCACCGCCTACCTCCCCGTCATCTTCGCCTACGGCTTCCTCGCCATCCCCTTCATCCGGGACTACCGCACCATCCTCACCCGCGGCGATGCCGTCTTCCCCATTACCGCCGCCGCCATGTTCATCACGGTGCTCGGCGCCCTCTTCCGCAACCTGCCCAAATCCGAAAACGTCAGCCCCCGCTGGTGGGGCGGCGCGCCCCACCAGCCAACCTCCCTCCACCTCACGCCCTCCCGCGAAACCGAACCGCTCACCATCCCCGCCACCGCCTGGGACATCCGCACCCTAGCCACCGCCTTCCTCCCGCTCCTCCTGGTCGACATCACCGTCTGGTCCTACCCCAACCAGCTCTTGCCCCAACTCGCCATGCTCCCCAGCATCGCCGGACTCATCTATTTTCAAACCCGCGCCACCTTCTTCGACCTCCTCATAAAGCGCGGCGCCGTCCTCGGCGCGCTCCTCCTCCTGGCCCTCCTCGCCGCCCCCTCCCTCGGGGCGGCCTTCGCCGTTTCCGGCCTCGTCGCCGTCTACGCCTTCTTCCTCGCCGTCGGCCCCATCGACACCGCTCTCGACCGCCTCGTCTTCCGCCGGCCAGATTACCGCCAGACGCTCGCCCAGATCACCAGCGGCATCGCCAAATGCGCCAGCGAACAAGCCGCCATCGCCCACGTCACTCAGACCCTCGCCCCCGCCCTCCACGCCGAATGGGCCCGCTTCGACCCCGCGCCCGATCCCGCCGCCGCCGCCTTCGTCGCCCTCCCCCCACACGGCGTCCTCTCCCTCGGCCCCCGCCGCCGTGGCCGCCCATACCAGTCTCAGGACGCGACTTTCATCGACGGCGTCGCCGCCCACCTCGCCGCCGCCCTCGAAGGCTTCGACGCCCGCAAGCAGCGCCAACTCGCCGCCGAAGCGGAACTCCGCGCCCTCCGCGCCCAGATCAACCCCCACTTCCTCTTCAACTCCCTCAACTCCCTCGCCGACATGGTCAAGGACTCCCCCCTCACCGAACAAGCCGTCCTCAACCTCGCCCGCATCTTCCGCTACGCCCTCGACTCCACCCGCCAGCCCACCGTCCCCCTCGCCGACGAGGTCCGCTTCCTCACCTCCTACCTCGACATCGAGCGCCTCCGCTTCGAGGACCGCCTCACATACTCCATCCAAAGCCCCCCTGAACTAGCCACCCTCCAAGTCCCGCCCATGCTCATCCAACCCCTCGTCGAAAACGCCGTCAAACACGGTATCTCACCCCAACTCGCAGGCGGCGCCATCACCGTAGAAATCACCCAACCCACCCCCAGTCAAATCCAAGTCACCGTAACCGACACCGGCCCCGGCTTCACCCCCAACCAACCCGCAAAAGGCGTCGGCCTCTCCAACGTCCGCCAACGCGTCGAAGCCCTCCCCAACGGCCGATTCACCATCGCAGGCACAAGCGTTACCCTCGAATGGAGCCTCCCATGCGAGTCCTGATTGTCGACGATGAACGCCGCGCCCGCGAACGCCTCGCCCGGCTGCTAACGGCCTTCGAAGGCCTGACCATTGCCGGCGAAGCCGCCAACGGCCTGGAGGCCATCGAACAGGTCCAGACCCTCCGCCCCGACGCCCTCTTCCTCGATATCCAGATGCCCGGCATGGACGGCTTCGAGGTCCTCGAAAACCTGCCCGCCCGCCCCCACGTCGTCTTCGTCACCGCCTACGACCAGTACGCCCTCCAAGCCTTCGCCGCCAACGCCCTCGACTATCTCCTCAAACCGGTCGAGCCCGAACCCCTCGCCCGCGCCGTCGCCCGTCTCCGCGAACGCCAGTCGAATGTCGACGCCCTCCTCGCCTCCCGCCCTCCCCTGAAGCGCCTCGTCGGCAAGCGCCAACAGCGCCTCCACGTCCTCCCCATCGAAACTATCTCCCACATAATCGCCGAAGATGAACTCGTCTTCGCCATCACCGTCGAAGGCCGATATCTATTGAACGCGACCCTCCGCGACCTCGAAGCCCGCCTCGATCCCGACCAGTTCGTCCGCGTCCACAAAAGCGCCATCGTCAACCTCGCCAAGGTCGCCGAGATCGACCCCGACACCCGCTCCAGCGGCTCCGTCCGCCTCGTCACCGGCGAGACCCTGGAACTCAGCCGCCGCTACGCCGCCAGGCTCCGCGAGCTCCTGGGCTGGTAAACTGGGCCTGCACCCCCATGTCCATCTCCCGTCGCCATTTCTTCTACGGCTCGCTCGCCGCCAGTGCGGTCAACGCCGCCCCCACGCTCAAGTCCCTCGGCTATAAGTCGCCCTCGGAAAAACTCAACATCGCCGCCATCGGCTCCGGCGGCAAGGGCTTCACGGACTTAAACGGCTGCGCCGGAGAGAACATCGTCGCCCTCTGTGACCCCGATGACAAGCGCGCCGAACGCGCCTTCAAGCAGTTCCCCAACGCCCCGAAGTACAAGGACTTCCGGGTGATGCTCGACAAGCACAAGGACATCGACGCCGTCCTCGTCTCCTGCCCCGATCACATGCACGCCACCGCCTCCATGTGGGCCATGGCGCGCGGCAAACACGTCTACTGTCAGAAGCCGCTCACTCGCACCGTTTGGGAAGCCCAGCAGCTCACCGCCGGCGCCGCCAAGTACGGCGTGGCCACCCAGATGGGCAACCAGGGTTACTCCAACGCCGGCGCCCGCGAATGCGCCGAGATCATCTGGAGCGGCGAGATCGGCAACGTCACCGAAGTCCACGCCTGGACCGATCGCCCCGGTACCTACTGGCCCCAAGGCACCGGCGTCGAACCGAAGGCCGAAGCTGTCCCCTCGCACCTGGATTGGAACGCCTGGCTCGGCGCTTCCCCGGACCGTCCGTACAGCCCCGCCATCGCCCCGCGCAGCTGGCGCGCCTTCCCGGAATACGGCTGCGGCGCCATTGGCGACATGGCCTGCCACATCATGGGCACGCCCAATATGGCCATGCGCCTCTCGCTCACCGGGCCGACCAGCGTCGAGTGCATCAAGAAGGAAGGCGTCGGCAAGCATACCTTCCCCAACCAGACCGTCATCCGCTTCGACTTCCCGGCCCGCGGTCCGCTGCCGCCCGTGAAGGTCTTCTGGTACGACAGCCTCAAATCCATGCCCAAGTTCGAGGGCGTTCCGGCCGGCGAACTGATCGGCGACAAGGACAACAACGGTAGCCTCTTCATCGGCGATAAAGGCATGGTCACCACCGGCTGCTACGGCGAGCGCACCCGCGTCCTGCCCGACGCGCGGATGAAGGATTACAAGCTCCCGGCGCAGCTCCTGACCCGCTCCCCCGGCCACTACCGCGACTGGCTTCGCGCCTGCAAGGGCGGCGATCCGGCCTGTTCCAACTTCTCCGTCGCCGGGCCGTTCGTCCAGTGGATGCTGCTGGGCGTGATCGCCATGAAGGTGGAGGGCAAGCTGGAATGGGACAACGCCGCCAGCCGCTTCACCAACAACAAGGAAGCCAACGAGCTGCTGAAGCCGGTCTTCCGCAAGGGCTGGCACTTCGTCGGCTAACGGGCCGGCGCGGCGAATAACTGCACGATGACCGGGCCATCGGGGCCGCTGGCGATACCAACGCCGGTCTCCGAAAAGGCCCGGTTTCGTATGTTCGCCCGATGCGGCGCGCTGCGCAGCCAGCCGCGCTCCAGTGCCTCGACGGTCCGCTGCCCGGCGGCCAGATTCTCGGCCACGCTGGCATAGCGGTAGCCCTCGGCGCGGATGAAGTCCCACGGCGTGCGGCCGTCCGGCGTGTTGTGGCTGAAGTAGCCGCGGCGGGCCATATCTTCTGCCTTGGCCTGCGCCGCCCGGGCCAGCGGGAGCGAATGGCGCAACGCCGGTACACCGGCCCGGGCGCGCTCCCGGTTCGCCAGCCGCAGCACGCCGTCCGCCGTGACGCCATCCGCGAATAGGGCCGCGGCGGAGAGGGCTAGGAGAGCAAGCGTCCGAGAAGCCATCCCAGAAGTACCCCCACGGCCAGACCGCCGCCCCCCACCATCATCAAGGCGCGCTTGGCTTCATCGAGCAGGACGTTGTTGAACACGTTGGCCGACAGGTGCAGGCCGACCACCTTCCACTGGCCGTCGATCTTGGCGATGGTCGTGGACCACCGGGATTGGAGCTTGAACGGGCCGCGGAAGGTCGGGGTGAACTCGTCCTCCATGGATCCATCGGCGATTGCTACCGTGCCATCGGCCAGGAAGCGGGCCGGGCCGCTGAGGGTGGCCTTGGTGGTGTAGCTCTTGAGGATCCGGTCCTTCCCCTTCACCATTCGATCGTAGTAGGCGAAGATCTCCGCCGGGCCGCGCGAGACCTCGCCGTTGGCCCAGACGACGGTGGCGCTGGGGTCCATCTGTTGGACCATGCCGTCCAGACTCTGCGCGTTGATGCTGGCCTCCACTTCGCGGAGGATCTGTATGAGCTGTTCGCGGTCCTGAGCGTGCGGGTCTGTCATGGTTATCGTCCTTCCGGCATACAATAACATCCATGCTACGCGCGGTGGTACTAGCGAGTCTGTTTGTCGTCGCGGCGCAGGACGCGGTGAAGATCCTGGAGGCGCGGTGCGCGGGTTGTCATAACGCGAAGACGCGGCAGGGCGGGCTGGACTTGACCACGCGGGAGGCGGCGCTGCGCGGGGGCGGTCGCGGGGCGGCGCTGGTGGCTGGCGATATCGACAAGAGCCTGCTGTATCAGTTTGCCGCGCACAAGCGGGAGCCGGCGATGCCGCTGGGCGGGGCGCGGTTGAGCGAGGCGGAGTTGGGTATTCTTGCCGCCTGGATTGAGAAAGGCGCGCCCTTTACCGCGCCGGTAACGGTGGCGCCGCACTGGGCGTTCCAGCCTGTCCGGCGGCCGGCGGTGCCGGGCGGCGGGCATCCAGTGGACGCGTTTCTGGAGGCCGAGCGGAAGCGGAACGGGATCGCCGCGGTTGGTGCCGCCGACCGGTACACGCTGTTGCGGCGCGTCTATCTGGACCTGACCGGGCTGCCGCCGGGGCCGGAGGCGGTGAGGGCGTTTATGGGCGACACGGCGCCGGGGGCGTATGAGCGAGTGGTGGACTCGCTGCTGGCCAGTCCCCAATACGGGGAGCGCTGGGGGCGGCATTGGATGGACATTTGGCGGTACTCGGACTGGTATGGGTCGGGCGCGGAGATCCGGAATTCGCAGCCGCATATTTGGAAGTGGCGGGACTGGATTATTGAGTCGTTGAACGGGAACAAGGGCTACGACCGGATGGTGCGGGAGATGTTGGCGGCCGATGAGATGGCACCGGGGGACGAGGGCGCGCTGCGGGCGACGGGGTTCCTGGTTCGCAATTGGTTCCTTTTTAACCGGAACGTCTGGCTGCAGGACACGATTGAGGGGACAACGGCGGGGCTGCTGGGTTTGACGCTGAAGTGCGCACGCTGCCACGACCACAAATACGATCCGCTGGCGCAGGAGGATTACTACCGGTTCCGCGCCTATTTTGAGCCGCACGACGTCCGGCTGGACCGGGTGGCGGGCGAGGTGGATACCAAGAAGGCAGGGCTGGCCCGGGTCTACGACGCGGCGCCTCGCGGCGATGTGCAGAACGCGGCCGGCACGTTTATCAATCCTGCGATTTTCGGGGAGACCTATCTGTTTCAGCGCGGGGATGAGCGGGCGCCGGACAAGGCGCGCCCGTTGACGCCGGCGACGCCGCCGGCGTTGGGTTTGGCCGCGCGGGAGGCCCGTGTGGTGGAGTTGCCGGTGACGTCGTTTTATCCGGATATGCGGCCGACGGCGCAGGCGGACCTGGTGGCGGCGGCGCGGGCGCGGATTGCGGGGATTGAAGGGGAATTGGCGGCGGCGCGGGAGCGGATGGCGGCCGCGCGGACAGCTCCGAAATGGGAGCGGCCGGCGGGGCCGGTGGTGACGTTTGAGGGGGCGGTGAAGCCGTTGTTGGAGGCCCGGTGCGGCGGCTGCCATTTGGCTCGGAATTTGAAGAGCGGTTTCAACGTGGCGACGGCGAAGACCGTGATGGCTGGCGGGAAGAAGCATGGGGCGGCGGTGGTGGCGGGGAAGAGCGCCGAGAGTGTTTTGGTGCGGATTTTGCGGGGTGACCTTTCGCCGCGGATGCCGCTGAACGGGCCGCTGTTGACGGCCGCGGAGATGGCTGTGGTGACGGGTTGGATCGATCAGATGCCGCCGCCGGAACCGGCCGTGGTGATTGCCGAGGCGGAGGCGCGGCTGGCGGTGGGCGAAAAAGAACTGCCTGCGGCGCGGGCGGGGTTGGCGGCGTTGGAAGCGCGGGTTGTAGCGGAGAATGCGCGGGTGGGGAAAGCGCCAGATGCCGAGGCGTTGGGCGTGGCGGCGCGGGCGGCCGAGCGGCGCGCCGGGGCTCTATTGGCCGAAGAGAACGTCTTTCGGGCGCAGCAGCGCCTGGCCGAGGCGTTGCGGGCGGAGAAGTTGGACGAGGGGAAAGTGACGGCGGCCCGGCGGGCGCTGGAGCAGGCCGTGGGGGCGCTGGATGGGCCGAAGGAGGGGTACTCGCCGCTGGGGCCGCAGTATCCGGCAACATCGACGGGGCGGCGCACGGCGCTGGCCGAGTGGATGACGGCGCGGGAGAATCCGTTGACGGCGCGCGTGGCGGTGAACCACATTTGGCTGCGGCATTTTGGGGCGGCGCTGGTGCCGTCGGTGATCGATTTTGGGCGGAATGGGAAGCGGCCGACGCATCCGCTGCTGTTGGACTGGCTGGCGGCGGAATTCATGGAGTCGGGCTGGGATATGAAGAAGCTGCACCGGTTGTTGGTGACGAGCGCGGCGTATCAGATGCGGTCCGCGGGCGGCGGGGATAACCGTTGGTACGGGCGAATGAATGCGCGGCGGTTGGAGGCCGAGGCGATTCGGGATTCGGTGTTGGCGGTGGCCGGGACGCTGGATGGGAAGATGGGCGGGCCGGAGCTGAACGAGGAGTCCCAGGCCGATGTGCCGCGGCGGAGTTTGTACTTCCGGCTGACGCCGGATGCGCAGTTGACGTTTTTGAAGGTGTTTGACGGGGCGGACCCGACGGCGTGTTTTGCGCGGACGGAGAGCATTGTGCCGCAGCAGGCGCTGGCGCTGGCCAACAGCAAGCTGACGCTGGAGCACGCGCGGGTGGTGGCCGACCAGTTGGCGGGTTCGCGGGACTTTGTGGGGGATGCGTTTTTGCGGGTTTTGTCGCGGCCGGTGACGGCGGCGGAGCGGGCCTTGAGTGATTCCTATTTGGGGGCGGGCGAGGGACGGCGGGCGCTGTTGATCCACGCGTTATTTAATAGAAATGAGTTTGTGACGCTGCGATGAAACGACGAACTTTATTGGCAAACATCGGGATGGGCGTGACGGGGATGGCGCTGTCGGCACAGGGCGTGCCGGGGGGCGTGCATCACAAGGCAAAGGCCAAGCATGTTATTTGGATCTTCTTAGAAGGTGGGCTGAGCCACTTAGAATCATTTGACCCGAAGCCGGAGTTGAATAAGTGGGCGGGCAAGACGATCGCCGAGACGCCGCACCGGGGGGTGCTGGACGCGCCGTTTACGAAGCAGAATGTGGTGGAGTTTACGGCGTCCGAGCGGAAGCTGATGACGACGGTGCTGCCGTTGCAGGTGGGGTTTCAGAAGCGCGGACAGAGCGGGTTGGAGATTAGTGACTGGTGGCCGCATGTGGCGGGCGTGGCCGATGATCTGGCGGTGGTGCGGTCCGTGTGGACGACCGATAATGACCATGCGGCGCAGTTGCAGTTTCACACGGGACGCCATATTTTTCAGGGGTATTATCCGTCGGTGGGGTCGTGGGTGCATTACGGGTTGGGGTCGTTGAACGAGAACCTGCCGTCGTTTGTGGTGCTGGGTCCGCCGTCGCCGCCGCACCTGGGCGGGGCGGGGACGTACGGGGGCAACTATCTGGGGCCGCAACACAGTGGGGTGCATTTAGCGAGCGACCCGGGGCGGCCGTTGACCTACGCTTCGCCGGAGATGGCGATGGGGGCCGAGGAACAGAAGCGGCAGTTCGAATTTATTGGCGCTTTGAATGTGCTGGATGATGTTTCGGATGAATCGGTCCGCGCGCGGATTAAGTCGTATGAGTTAGCGTTCCGGATGCAGGCGGCGGTGCCGGAGGTGTTCCGGCATGAGAGTGAGTCGGCACTTACCCGGAAGTTATATGGGCTGGAGCAGGAGAACACGCGTGCGTTCGGGCAGGACTTGCTAAGTGCGCGGCGGTTGGTGGAGCAGGGCGTGCGGTTTGTGCAGGTGTTCCATGGGTACCGGACGGATGGGAACGGCTGGGACGCGCATACGGAATTGAAGAAGAATCATACGCGGTTGTGCGGGGAGGTGGATGGGCCGATCGCGGGTTTGATCCGGGATCTGAAGCAGCGGGGGCTGTTTGACGAGACGTTGATCGTCATTGGGACGGAGTTTGGGCGGACGCCGGGGGTGGAGGGTGCGCGCGAGGGGCGGGATCATCATCCGTTTGGGTTCTCGGTGGTGATGGCTGGCGGGGGATTGAAGCGTGGGGTGGCGCACGGGGAGACCGATGCGCTGGGGTTCCATGCGGTGGTGGACCGGCATTATGTGACCGATATTCACGCGACGGTGTTGTGGCAGTTGGGGTTGGATACGCGGAAGCTGAACGTGCCGGGGCAGCAGCGGCTGGACCAGGACTACGGGGCGCCGATTCGGGCGATTATGGCGTGAGGGTCAGACTGGTGTGTTGCGGGTCGTGGTGTTCTCGGTGAGGCCGAGGAGGCCGGTGAGGGAGTCGGTGGAGGCTGCGGGGATGGGCCACGGGGTCTGTTCACGGAGCAGGGCGATGGCCAGCGCCGTGGGGGCGTCGACGGGTCGGGAGAAGTAGTAGCCCTGTCCGAACTGGCAGCCGAGGTGGGCGATGTAGGTCCAGTGGGCCGCGGTTTCGATGCCTTCGGCGATGACGTGGATGCCGAGGCTGTTTGCCAGGCTGACGATCGAATCGATCATCTTGTGGCCGTCGCGTTCGAGGTCGAGGGCCTGGACGAAGCTGCGGTCGATTTTGAGGGTATCGAAGGGCAGTCGGTTCAACTGGCCGAGGCAGGAGTAGCCGGTGCCGAAGTCGTCCACTTCGAGGGCGATACCCATGGTGGATAGCTGTTTGAGGACTTCGGTGGCGACTTTGGGGTCGTCGGCCAACATGCTTTCGGTGACTTCCAGGTGCAGTCGCTGCGGTTTGAGGCCGGTTTCCTTGAGGATCCGGGCGACCTCGGAGGCGAGCATCGGGTCTGTGAACTGGCGGGCGGAGAGGTTGATGGAAACCGAGAGATGGCGGCAGGCGGGGTAGGCGGCGTCCCAGGCGGCCAGCTGGCGGGCGCCCTCTTCGAGGACCCAGCGGCCGATGGGGAGGATGAGGCCGTTCTCTTCGGCGACGCTGATGAATTCGCCGGGGTCGAGGCGGCCGCGGGTGGGATGATTCCAGCGGATGAGCGTTTCAAAGCCGACCAGGCGGCCAGTGCGGAGATCGGCCTGAGGTTGGTAGAAGAGGGTGAATTCCTGTTCGTCGACGGCGCGGCGGAGATCGGTTTCCAGGCCCAGGCGGGCGACGGCGCGGGCGTGCATGCTGCTGTCGAATATGGCGTAGCGGCCACGGCCGGCGGACTTGGCGTGGTACATGGCGGTGTCGGCGTCGCGGAGCAGACTTTCCGGGGAGGTGGCTGTGGACCCGCTGCGGGCGATACCGATACTGGTGGAGACGAAAACGAGCGAGCCGTCGAGGTGGAAGGGTGGTTCCATGCCGCGGAGGATGAGGTTGGCCAGATTGGCGGGCGCTTCCGGGTTGGAGGTGATGTCGAGCAGGACGACGAACTCATCGCCGCCGAGGCGGGCGACGAGGCCATCGGCGTTGGAGATGGACTGGAGCGCGCCGGAGAGGCGGAGAGAGACGCCGAGCAGGAGATGGTCCCCTTTGACGTGGCCGAGACTGTCGTTGACGAGTTTGAACCGGTCGAGATCGAGGAAGAGTACGGCGAACTGGCGCGAGGGGTCTTCGCGGAGACGGTCCATCCAGCTCTCCAGCACATCGAGGAGGGAGAGGCGATTGGGCAGGCCGGTGAGCGGGTCGGCCAGTTTGCCGTTGGTGATATCGGTTTTGGAGCCGGCGATGCGAAGGGCGCGGCCGTCGGGGCCGCGGACGGCGGCGCCGCAGACGAGGATCCAGCGCCACGTGCCATCGGTATGGCGCATGCGGAGTTCGGTTTCGAAGAGGTCGTAGCCTTCCTGTACGTAGGAGTTGAGCGTGGAGCGGAGGCCGGGAGCGTCTTCGGGATGGATGCGGGAGTACCAGTCGTCGATGGCGTGGCAGTCCTGCGTGGCGGGGATGCCGAACATCTGTTTCCAGCGCGGGGCGAAGTAGACGAACCCGGTGCGGAGGTCCCAATCCCAGATGCCGTTGTTGCTGCCGCGGACGGCGAGCGAGTAGCGTTCCTCGGCTTCGCGGAGGGCCAGTTCGGCCATTTTCTTGTCGGTGACATCGCGGGCGATGCCCTGGAAACCGAGCGGGAAGCGGGAACTGCCGAGGAGCAGTTGAGTGCTTTGGCCGATCCAGCGGGTGACGCCGTCAGCGCCGGTGATGGAGTATTCGAGGTAGATGGAGGAGGTGCGATCCTTCATCTGGCGGCGGGTGAGCGTACGGACTTGTTCGCGGCAGGCGCGATTCATTAAATCGAGATGGCAGCGTCCAACGTAGCTCTCCTTCGGCTTGCCGCCGATGATCTGGGAGAAGGCGGCGTTGTGGAAAGTGATGCGGCCGAAGGCATCGGTGCGGAAGATGATGTCGCGGGAGTGTTCGACGACCTGGCGGTAGCGCGCTTCGCTGTCGGCCAGTTCGCTGGTGCGGGAGACGACTTTGCGGTCGAGTTCGCGGAGCAGGTCCTGCAACTGCGCATTGGTTTTATCGCGTTCGCCGAGGGCGCCGCGCAGCTGGCGGTAGGTTTCGCGGAGGCGCGCGCCCATGCTGTGAAACTCGTCCTGGATCTGGGCGATTTCACGCGCCGGGTGCTGGGGCTGGGATGGCAGGACGGCGGGGGCGTCCAGGGCGTACTGCTGCATTTCGCCGGCGAGGGCGACGATGGGGCGGGCGATATTGCGGGCCAGTAAGCGGGCGAGCGCCCAGGCGAAAAGGATGACCAGGGCGAGGATGGTGAGGGCGCGGCGGTAGAAGAGATAGGCGTCGGCGTTGATCTCGTCGATGGGGAGCGCGGCGACGACCTGCCAGTTGGCGTCTTCGATGGGAAACCGCACGGAGAAGAGGGGAATCGGGGCACCGTTGTCATACCGCTGTTTGGGATCGGCCAACAGGAATGGCGAGTTGGCGGCGGCCGAATCGAGCGGATACGGTTCCCAGAGATCGAGCGGCCTATGCAATTCGGGGCGGGAGGAGTAGATAACGCGGCCGGCGGCGTCCTGGGTGACGACCATGGGGCGGCTGTTGAGCGTGTCGGCGCGGAGGGGAAGCCGGGTGATGTCGATGGAGCCTTCGATGACACCCAGGAAGCGGCCGGCGGCGTCGGTGATGGGGGCGCTGAGCGCGACGATGGGATCCTGGCCCAGACCGCGGCCCTGGAAGATGCCGGAGAGGTATGGCTTGCCGGTGCGACGGGGTTCGAGGAAGTAGTCGCGGTCGGCCACGGAACGGCGGATTTCGGCGGCGGGCAAGGGGGCGGAGGCGTCACGGAGAGTGGCGGCGAGAATGTTGCCGTCCGCATCGGTGACGAGAAGACTGCGGAAGCCGGGGTAGACACGGCGGGTTCGTTCGAGGCTGCCGGTGGCGTCGGAGACGGAGAATGGCCGACCGGGGGCTGGTTGCAGATCGTGGGTCAACGCTGCGATGGCGTGGCGGTGCAGGTCCAGGTAGCCCTCCATCCCTTCGCAGACGCGGAGAGCGGCTTCGCGGAGGTGTTCGGCGGCGTCCTCCCGGACCTGCATGCCGATGGTCCGGGCGCCGAAGAAGAACATCGCAAGCGCCGAGAGCACTGTGAGCGCAAGAAAGCGCGAAAGCAGCAGTGCTTTAAACCCGGGCTGTGGTCGGTTGAAAATCCGCATCGGCAGAATGCGGGGGTTCGGTTCCCGCTATTCTGCCTTATCGGCCCGGGGGGCTGTAAGTCTTTGGGAAACTTATGTTATTAGCGGCGGTTCATCTGCTTCTGATAGCGCTCCCAGATGCGGGGTTCGACGCGAGACTTCAGGTATTCCTCGTATTCCTTGATGAGGGCGGGGTCAGAGGGGCGGCCGTAGATTTCGCCGGATTTGTACTTGCCGGTGTCGAACATCTTTTTGGTCCATTCGTCGTGGACGTGGGTGATGTCGGCTTCGTCGATGATGTCCTGGATGAGGTGAGGGGGGATGAAGAAGACGCCTTCGCGGTCGCCCAGGACGACGTCGCCGGGGAGGACGGTGACGTGGCCGATGCGGACGGGGACGTTAATGCCGGTGACCATGACGTTGCGAATGGCTTCGGGGACGGCGGTGCGGTAGTAGCCGCCCATGCCGATGGGTTGGATGCCGTTCAGGTCGCGAATGGCGCCATCGATGACGAAGCCGGTGCCGGTGGCTTTCCAGACGTAGTAGGCGAGGTTATCGCCGACGACACCGCCGGCATCGGCGTTCGAGTGGGCGTCGACGACGAAGACGTCGCCTTTCTGGAGCATGTCGATGGCGGTTTGGTGGGAGAAGCGGCCCTTGTTCCCGGCGGCTTTCCACTTTTCCTGATCGATGTCGGCGATGTCGGGGCGGGCGGGCATGAGCTGCATGGTCATGGCGCGGCCGATAAGATTTTTGCCGGGGGAGAGGACCTGGAAGCCGGAAGCATATTGGTTGGCGTACCCCTTGCGAACGATGGAGAGTACCTCTTCGGCGGACATGGCTTTGAGCTTTTCGAGCAGAGCGTCGGGGACCTTGGGGCGGCCGTCGGGGAAGCGTTCGAAGGGGTTTTGTTTGGTGTACTGGAGGAGTTGTTCTTTGGGCAGGGAGTTAATCTGCGCCAATAAGGGGAGCGTTGCGACGAGGCAGAGAGCTAGTTTCATTTGCCCCTATAGTAGTAAAGCTTTCGCCACGGCGCGAGCGATGGCGGCGGCGCCGGGGGTATCGCCGTGGACGCAGATGGTTTGGACTTTGCCGGAAGAGGCCATTTGGAGTGCCTGGGCGGCGGCTTCGGCGGGATCCTCGATGAGGGCGTGGGGGAGCGCGCGGGAGACGAGGGTGCCATCGGGATTGTAGCGGCGATCGGCGAAGGCTTCGGCTTGGATGGGGAAGCCTTCTTCGGCGAAGACGTCGAGCATGGTGGACTTGGCGAGGCCGACGAGGGGGATCTGTTTGCTGTAGCGGGCGACGCCGCGGGCGATGGCGCGGGCGAGGTTTGGGTCTTTGGCGGCTTGGTTGTAGAGGGCGCCGTGGGGTTTGACGTGGGTGAGATCTTTCTCGAATCTTGCGAGGGCGGTGATTTGTTGGTGGACGAAGTTAGTAACTTCGTCGAGAGGGAGTTGTAATTCGAGGCGGCCGAAGTTGGCGGGGTCCGGATAGCCGGGGTGGGCGCCGATTTGGAGGTTGTGACGGCGGGCTTGCGCGACCGAGAGGCGCATCATTTCGTCGTTGCCGGCGTGGCCGCCGCAGGCGATATTGACGGCGGTGAGATAGGGCAGGAGCGCTTCCTGGGTGCCGTCGGCGATGTGGGCGGGGATTTCGCCGATGTCGGCGTTGATGTGGATCATAGGGCTTCTATTTGGGCTTCCTGTTCGAGCAGGAGACGGCGGGCTTCGACGGGGGAAACCTGTTCGAAACGGACTTTGTCGCCCGGACGGAGCTGGCCGAGGCTGGGGAGATCGGCCGTGATGACGTTGGCGATTTTGGGATAGCCGCCGGTGGTTTGCTGGTCGACGAAGAGGATGATGGGCTGGCCGTTGGCGGGGATTTGGATGGCGCCGAGAGGGACGCCTTCGGTGCGCATCTGGCTGTTATGGAAGGCGGGGACGGGCGGGCCGGCGAGGCGGATGCCCATGCGGTTTGTGTCCTGGGTGACTTGGTATTCGGTTTGGTAGAAGAGTCTGGATTCAAACTGGTCGGCCTGCGGGCCGCGGGTGACGCGAACGGTTTTGCGATTGGTTTTCAGGGCTTCCGGGATGGAGGTTGGCTTGGGTTCGTTGGTGGTGGCGGCGATTTGGAGGACCGCCCCTTTGAGGATGGGTCCGCCTCCTAAGCCGCTGAGGAGATGGGTGGAGGCGCTGCCGCCGATTCTGGGGACATCGATGCCGCCCTGAACGCAGAGGTAGCAGCGGGCGCCATTGGTGAGCGGGCCCAGTTGGATGGTTTGGCCAGGGGCGATGGTGTGGATTTCGTAGGGGGCTAGCGCGGATGGCGTCGCGCCGGTGAGGGCGATTGTCGCGCCATCGGGGAAGACGTACGTTCCACCGAGGAGGGTTGTTTCGAGGGCGGGGGTGTTGGCGGGGTTGCCGAGTAGCAGGTTGCCGAGACGTAGGGCGAGAGGGTCGGCGGCGCCGGCGCGGGAGACGCCGTCGATGCCGTGGCCGGGGCGGCCGAGGTCCTGGACGGTGGTGAGGAGGCCGGGGGATTGGACGAGGATGGTCATACGGGTTGGAAGGTGACCGTGTCGCCGGGTTGGAGAAGGCTCATGGGTTCGTTGGCGGGGTTGAACAGTTCGATGGGCGTGTGGCCGATGAGTTGCCAGCCGCCGGGCGTGGCGGCGGGGTAGATGCCGGTTTGGCTGCCCGCGATGCCGAGGCTGCCGGCGGGGACGAGCTTCCGCGGGGTGGGGAGGCGGGGCGTGTGGAGGGCGGCGGGGAGGCCTTCGAGATAGGCGAAGCCGGGGACGAAGCCGAGGAAGGCGACGGTGTAGCGGGCGGCGGCGTGGAGTTCGATGACGCGTTCGGGAGAGAGCGAGTGGTGGTTGGCGAGGGAGGCGAGATCGGGGCCGTTGTAGGTGACGGGGATGAAGTGGTGGCGGCCTAGTTTTGTGGGTGTAGCCGGGATTTGGCGGGCGGCTCGTTGGATTGCTTCGTGGGTGGTGAGGAGCGGGTTGAAAACGATCAGCACGGAATCGTAGGCGGGATGGAGGTTGACGACGCCGGGGATGAGGGCTAGGGCCGGGAGATCGGTCGAGGCCGGAGGGCGGTCGAGGTAGAGAGACTGATCGCTGCCGTAACGAAACATCGATTTATGGTACGCCGTGGCGGTAGACTCTTGGGGATATGCGAATGTTGCTGCTGCTAATGGTTGCGCTGCCGCTGTGCGCGTTGGAACGCCCGGGCGTGGAGTTTAAAGTATTCCAGTTTCCGGCGAATCAGATTCCGCGGATTGATGGGAAGACGGACGATTGGGCGATGGTGCCGGCATCGTACGCGATTGGCCAGGACCAGTTGAAGGACACGGTGAACAACACGCCGATGGACCGCAAGGACCTGGACGTGACGGTGAAGGTGGGGTGGGTGAAGGGGATGAACCGGCTGTACTTCCTGTATGAAGCCTCCGATAATTACTGGGACTTCAAACACCGCGACTTACACAATGACATATTCGAAGTGGTGGTGGATGGGGACCTATCGGGCGGGCCGTTTATCAAGACGAGTCATCCGGTGCAGGGAATTAATCCGGACGAGGCGCACTTCTCTTTTCACGGAGTTCATGCGCAAAACTACCATATTTTCACGCCGCCGCTGGATAAAGACTGGACGATGGTGTGGGGGTGCCAGCCGTGGATCAAGAGCCTGCCGTATGCCAATGCCGCTTACGATTTCAAGTTTAAGCCGGGGGAGCCGGGTAAGTTAGTGCTGGAGTTCTTTATTACTCCGTTTGATTACGCGGCTTATGAGGGGCCGGAGCGGAGTGTGGAATCGAAGCTGTGGGAGAACAAGGTGATTGGGATGTCGTGGTCTGTTTTGGACTACGACGATGATGGGGAAGGGAAGAAGTATCGCGGGTTTTGGAACCTGTCGCACAAGACGTCGATGTATGGGAATGCGTCGGACCTGGTGGCGTTCCGGTTGATGCCGGTGGAGGGCGGGTTGCGGAGAGCGGTGGAGGCGGAGTGGGCGTTTCAAGTTGTGGACATGGACCGGCGTCTGATTGCGTTTCAGGACATGTCGTATGGGCCGGTGACGTCGTGGCTGTGGGATTTCGGGGACGGGAAGACGTCGGCGGAGCGGCATCCGCAGCATGTGTATTCAAAGCCGGGTGAGTATGTGGTGACGCTAATGGTGGATGGGCCGAAGGGGAAGGACAGGAGGACCAAGGTATGGGACGTCGTATTGCGCTAATGGTGCTGGGGGCGATGGCGGTGATGGGACAGTTGAAACGCGGCACGCCGGAGACGGTGGGGATGTCGGGCCCGCGGTTGGCGCGGGCGTCGGCGTTGTTGGCGGAAGAGGTGAAGTCGGGACGGGTGCGGGCGGCGTCGATCCTGGTGGCGCGGAACGGGAGTATCGTTTTGCACGAAGGGTTCGGGGCGAAGCCGGACGCGGTGTATCTGCTGGCTTCGATTTCAAAGCCCGTGAACGCGGTGGCGCTGATGGTCCTGGTGGAGCGCGGGTTGGTTTCATTGAACGATCCGGCGGCGAAGTATCTGCCGGAGTTGCAGGGCGGGGATCGCGGGTTGATCCGGGTGCGGGATTTGTTGTCGCACACGTCGGGGCTGCCGGATATGCTGCCGCAGAACACGGAGTTGCGACGGGCGCACGCGCCGTTGAGCGACTTTGTGAAGGGCACGTTCACGACGCCGTTGCTGTACAAGCCGCGGACCGATTTCAGCTATCAGAGCATGGGCACGTTGTTGGCCGGGGAGATCGTGGAGCGGGTGACGGGGGCGAAGCTGCGGGAGTTCCACAAGAAGGAAATCTTCGATGTGTTGGGGATGAAGGATTCGTCGCTGGGGCTGGGCGGGCGTCAGATTGACGACACCATTTTGTGCCAGACGGGGCTGGGGGCGGATGTCGAGCGGTTCGGCCCGAACACGCCGTATTGGCGGGACATGGGGCACCCGTGGGGCGGGATGCATTCGACGGTGACGGACCTGGCCGTTCTGATGCAGACGTTTCTGAATGGCGGGCAGTTCGCGGGGAAGCGGCTGTTGAGCCCGGCGACGGTGGCACGGATGACGAGCGACCAGAACACGGCGATCGGCAAGCCGTGGGGGCTGGGTTGGGGCTTGGCGACGAGCCCGGTGTGGGTGTACTGCGGGGATTTGGTTTCGCCGCAGACCTATGGCCACTCGGGCGCTACCGGAACCGTTGTTTGGGCGGATCCGGTGAGCCAGGTGGTGACGGTGATCCTGACGACGCGAGCCACTTCGGAAGACGACGGACGGCTGTTGCGGACGGTGTCGAACGCGGTGGCGGCGTCGGTGATGAAGTAGTTCCGTTACTCTTCGTAGGGGAACTTACGGATCATGTTGAGGCAGGCCGAGAGCGCCGAGAGGCGGTTATTGCCCCAGCCGATGGGGACGACGGGCGCGGTTTTCTGGTAGAGCGGCTGGTTGGCGCGCGCGACGAACTTCATGGCCGGGTCTTGCGGCGTGTGGTACTCATACAGGGCGATGAGGATTTCCTTTTCGCCGTTGGGAGTTTGCTTCATCACCGAAAAATGTTCCAGCTTGGCGAGCTGCTCCTGCTCGTCCTGTTGCGCGAATGACCAGTCTGACAATCTATTTCTCCAGACCTCTATAGTAGCTTGCGGCGGTGGAGTGCGCAGAGCGCCAGACCGCCCAGCCCGAGGGCCCAGGAGGCGGGTTCCGGGGTGAAGACTTCGCCGGTATACGACGTGGAGGCGTTGAGGATGTTGTTCGACCAGGATTGGCCGCTGGCGGGGGCGTTGAAACTGGCACCGGGATAGCCGTTGATGAATCCGACGGTAAAGGCGACATCAATGGCGCCTCGGGAGATGAAGCCGCCGGGGGCGACGCTATCGACATTGACGCGGCAGATGGCGCCGGCAATGCCGCTGGCGCAGGTGCCGGATTCGTCGACATCGGCTCCGTAGCTCAGGGTGACGCCATCGATGAAGCTGGTGAGGTTCCAGGAGATGTTCCGGTTGCCGGCGGTGCCTTCGCCGAGAGCGGCGGAGGTTTGGGTGGCGCCGGCTCCGCCGTCATTGAACGTGTAGGCTCCATACGTTACATAGCCGGGAACGCCGCTGGCGAGATCGTAAATCAGATTGTTTCCGAGCGTGACCGAGAGCTGGGTGACTTTCAGTTGCCCCGAGGGGTCGATGAACTCGAAGTCAAAGAAGTCAGCCGAATTGGCGCCGAGGCCGGCGACAGGGGTCCAAGTGAAGTTCAACGCGAACGGCACGGCGGCGACAGGAAATACGCATAGCGCAAAACAAACGCAGAGCGGTGTCAATTTCATATAGGTGTACTTCCTAAGAAAAAGACAGTGTTCCAGAAATTTTCGTAAAGTGCAAGCCTTAGTTGCACTAAGGGAAAAACTTTATTCGCGGGACATCTCGACGATGGTGCGTTCGCCGAGCGAGTCGGGCAGTTCGTAACGTTCGAGGATGCGGAACTCGATGCGGCGCTTGCGCATTTCGGGGGCGGCTTCGGCGATTTCGGTGGCGACGTCGGGCCCTTTGTAGAGCAGGACGCGGGCGTCGTTTTTGAGGGCGGGGGCGAAGATGAGAAACGCCTTGTGGAGCGGGGCGACGGCGCGGCCGGTGACGATGTCGGCGTGGTTGCGGTGGATCCACTCTTCGGCGCGCTGTGGGACGACCTGGACGTTGGGAAGCCGCAGTTCGTCGACGACGGATTGAACGAAGCGGGCCTTTTTCTGGGTGGCTTCGAGGAGGGAGAACTTGACGTCGGGGAGGACGAGGGAGAGGGGCAGGCCAGGGAAGCCGGGGCCGGTGCCGGCGTCGACGACGTGGAGGGCGTCGGCGAAGAGGCGCCAGGGGAGGACGGAGTCGAGAACGTGTTTGATGGCGGCTTCGCGCGGGTCGGTGATGCGTGTGAGGTTCATCACCTTGTTGATTTCGACGATCATGTCGAGGTGGAGGGCGGACTTGCGGATGACGTTATCCCGGTGGGGGAGGTCTTGGGGGAGGAGTTGAGCGAGTTCGTCGGCAAAGGACACCTCTCTATTCTGCCATTGGGGGTCTGGCACTGGGGCGGTGTTTGATAAGATCGCTGCATGTCCGACAGTACAACTCGTCGTTATTTCATGGGGGCGGCCGCGGCTGCTTCGGCTATGCGGGTGTGGGGCGCGAATGATCGCGTGAGCCTGGCCATCGTGGGGCTGGGCGGGCGCGGGAGCGACCACCTGCGGAACTATATTCGCATTGGCGAGGCGCGGGTGGCGGGCCTGTGCGACGTGAACCAGGCGGCGCGGGAGCGGGCGCAGACCACGCTGATGAAGGGCACGAGCGAGAAGGCCAAAGAGTTCGCCGATATGCGGGAGGCGTTCGCCGATCCGAGCATCGACGCGGTTTCCATTGCGACGCCGAACCACTGGCACGCGCTGGCGGCCATTTGGGCGATGAAGGCGGGTAAGGACGTGTACGGCGAGAAGCCGGCGGCGCACAACATTTACGAGTGCCAGAAACTGGTGCAGGTGGCGCGCGAGACCAAGCGGATGTTCCAGGTGGGTTCGCAGCACCGTTCGAATCCGCTGAAGATGAAGGCGATGGAGGCGTTGCAGGGCGGGCTGATCGGGAAGGTGTATCAGGCCAAGGGGCTCTGCTATAAACGCCGGAAATCGATCGGGCGGAAGCCGGATGCGCCGACGCCGCCGGGCGTGAACTGGGAGATGTTCCTGGGGCCGGCGCCGCTTCGGCCGTTTAACGAGTTACGTTTTGCGTATAACTGGCACTGGTTCTGGGACACGGGCAACGGCGACATCGGCAACCAGGGTGTGCATGAACTTGGGCTGGCGCGGTGGGGCATGGGTGATCCGGAATGGCCGAAAACGGCCTATGCGCACGGCGGGAAGTTTGCGTATGAGGACGATCAGGAGACGCCGAACACGCTGTCGGCCGCGTTCGATTTCGGCGGGCGGGAGCTGGTGTTTGAGGTGCGTGGATTGTTGACGGGGGCCGAGGGCGCTGTGCCTCGCGGACCGCGGCAGGGGCCGATGGCGGCTGAGCCGGCGCCGGTGGCGACGACGCCCCGCGGGGCCGCGCCGCTGAACATCATGGTGGGCAATTTGTACTTCGGCACCGAGGGCTGGGCGGCGATGAGCGACGCTGGGTTCCAGGCGTTCAAGGGAGAAAGCAACGAGGTGGTGATGGAGGAACGCGCGCAGCGCGGACCGGACAGCGACCCGACCGGGCTGCACATGAAGAACTTCCTGGCCGCAGTGAAGTCGCGGAATCACAAGGATCTGCACGACGAGATTGCGATTGCGTCGATGAGCGCTTCGATGTGCCATTTGGCGAATATTTCGTATCGCGTGGGGCGGCGGTTGACGCTGGCCGGCGGGCCGAAGTTTGTGGGGGATGCGGAGGCGACGAAGTTGCTGACGCGGGACTATCGCAAGCCGTACGTGGTTTAGGGGTTTTTCAGGTTCGAGAAATGCGAATGCCGCCGGGGTTTCCGGCGGCATTCGCATTTTCGGAGGGCTTTTCAGATACGGAGGAAAAGTTTGCGGTTGTACATCCACAGCAGCATGAGCCAGAACATAGCCAGCACGGCGGCGCCTTGGAGGAGCGGCTCGAAGCCTGCGCCGAGGAAGGCGAAGAAGTGTTCGCCCAAGTGGATGTTGAGCGAGCTGTAGAGGAACGCGTCAAACAGATGGGCGATGAGGTAGGCGGCGATGGAGTTCATGCCGATGACCAGGAGCGGGAAGGCCCATTTGCGTTGCTCCTTGATTTCCATGATCCAGAAGAACGCCGCGGTGAACCAGAAGCAGAGGCCGCCGCTGAAGAGCACCCAGGCCGGGGTCCAGATGCGCTTGACAATGGGGCACACGCCGGTGACGTGGAGCAGTAGGCCGGCGGTGATGGCGGCGGCGCCAGCGATCAGGAGTCGCTTGATGTTGGCCGATTCACGGAGCCAGCGGCCGGCGATGAGGCCGAGGATCATGGTGCCTAGCGTGGGGATGAAGCTTAACGTGAGATAGCCGCCGCGGTTGGCTTCGAAGGGCTTCACGCGGGGGAAGAGGTTCATGAACCAGACGTCGAAGAAGTGGCCGAGGTTGTTGTTCTTGGCCCAGGGATCGGGCACTGGGTACGTTGCCCAGGCGAGCCAGTAGCCGGCGAGGATGACGCCGAGGGCGTAGTAGGCCCACTTGGGCGGGCGCCAGCCGAGGAGGAATAAAAACGGGTAGCCGAGGCCGATCTGGGTGAGCGTGTCTTCGAAAGTGAAGTTGGTTTGGGTGCTATGAGTGGAGCGGAGGAAGATGCCGAGCGCGGCCAGCAGGAACGCGCGCCAGAGGGCGTGGGCGAAGAGCTTGCCTTCGGCTTGGCCCTTGGCCAGGCGGGCGGCGATGGAGTAGGGAAGTGCCGCGCCGACGAGGAAGGAGAAGCTGGGCTGGATCATGTCGTGCAGGGAACAGCCGGCCCATTCGACGTGCGATTGGTGATACGCCAGGAAGGCCCAGAAGCCGCTCTCCGGAAACGCACGGGCGACCTGGGAGAGGTGCAGCACTTCGGCCATCATCAGCAGCATGACGAAGCCGCGGTAGGCGTCGAGGGCCTGGTTGCGGTTCATTGGGCGAACTCCTTCAGCATGAGCTGAACTGCCTGCGGGGAGATCATGTGTTTGGGCGCGTCGTCATCGATGACCAGGCGAAAGTTGCCGGCTGTGCCGAGGACTTCGCGGACGCGCTTTTCGTAGGCGCGCATGGCGGGTTCGTACTCGCCTTTTTGCTGGGCTTCGCCGAAGCAGCAGTTGTCTTTGCGGTTGAGGATTTGGAGTTGTTTGCGGCCGAGCGAGCCCATTACATAGAGGTCCGGATAGCCGGCGAGCGAGTAAAACTCATCGAGATACTGCTCTTTATCGCCTACGGAATCGCCGGTGCGGAGGTAGAGCGGGATGGTGCCTGCGACGGGGACGCTGACGCGGATGGCCGGTTCGATGGCGGCCAAGAGGGTGGTGGTCCAGCCGCCGCCGGAGAGGCCGACCATGTGGATCTCCTTGTATTTCGGCTTCAGGGTGTTGAGCGATTGGACGAGCGGTTCGAGGAAGAATTTGAGGGCGTTGCCGTTTGCGAGTTTCAGTTTGAAGAGGTCGCCGTGGGGCATGGTGGAACAGTCGCCGGGGCGCATGTGGGGCATGTGCGCCTGGAGGACGGCGTAGCCGGCTTTCAGGAATTCGGTGGTGGCGTGGTCGAGCCCGGCGCCGTCGTCAAAAGAGCAGGAGTGGCCGTGCTGGAGGAGGATGAGTTTGTTGGTCTTTTGTTTGGGCAGGAGGAGGCGGGTGGCGTTTTCCTGGCCGGCTTCCATGGTGATTTTCATGACGCCATCGGGGCCGAGGGCGGGTTTGGTTTTCGGGAGGCCGGCGGGGCCCCAGATGAAGTCGATGATCTGTTGGCGGCGGGCGGCGGCGGTGGAGGGGGTGACGGTGATTTTGGCGTCGTTGACGAGGGCGGGCGGGGGGAGATTCAGCACTTTGGCAACGGTGGGGGCGAGGCCGTCGGCCATCCACTGGAAGCCGAGGTCGTTGGGGTGGACGCCGTCGACCAAGCCATCGAGGCGGTTGGGGCCGAGTAAGTCGTAGCCTTCGACTAATGTGAGTAAGTTGTCGCCCGATTTGATTTGCTTGTTGACGACTTCGCGGATGTGTTCGCGGAACTGCTGGAACTTGGGGTTGTTGTTGGCGGCGGCGATGGGGGTGACGGCGATGATGGGCGTTTTGGGGTGTTTGGCGCGGACGGTGGTGAGGAACGGTTCGTAGGCCTGCTGGAGGCTGGGGAGGTCCGGGTTGTTTTGGGAGAAATCGAGGACGAAGACGGAGGCGTCGATTTCGGCGGTGAGGTTGGCCATGACCGGTTCGCCTTTGCCGTTGCCGGAGAAGCCGAGGTTGACGAAGTCGAGATTCAGTTGGCGGGCGAGGATGGCTTGATAGCTCAAGCCGGAGCGGGAGGCGCAGCCGCCCTGGGTGATGGAGGTGCCGTAGTAGACGACGGGTTTGGGGTTGGCGAAGCGGCGGGGTCGGGTCGTTACGGCGTCGGCGTCGAGGCCGATTTCGAGGACTTTGGCGGGCTTATATAGGGGCAGGTAGAGGGTGATGTCGCGGGGCTGTTTGGGGAGATCGGCGAAGAAAGTGAACTCGACGATTTTGCCGGGGGCGGCGTCTTTGGGGGCAACGGCGGTGGAGCGGTAGACGCCGTCGATGTAGAGGTCGATGCCGGTTTGCCCGAAGGCGTGCATGTTGACCATGTTGGGGGCGGAGGGGTATTCGATTTTGATGGCGACGCGGGTGGAGTTGGTACGGAAGCGGATGCGGCCGCCGGAGGGGGAGAGGCCGAGGTTCCAGACGGGCTTGGGGATTTGGGCTTCCAGGCGATGGGGCAGGCGGATGAGTTCGCCCTTGTTTTCGGTGAGCCAGGGGAGGCCGTTGACGGTGAATTTCGAGTCGAGCGGGGAGAGCCAGGAGAGGGCTGCGGCGAAGAGGAGGAACATGCGTTCTTCTACGATACGCCAACAGTTCACCAGGTGCCGGTATGCAGGATGACGCCCGTTTTGAACTGGAATCCCCTGGGGGCGGGGAATCCGGGCAGGCCGGGCATCCAGGCCCGTATGTATTCGATGCCGCCGAGGCGGACGGCGATCGCGCGGTTGAGCTGGAGGTCGAGGCCGGCACCGGCGGAAACGGCCCAGCCGGCGGAATCGATTTCCTGAATGCGATTGCGGGGGCGGTAGATATCCTGTGTGAATTTGGCGCCGCCGGCGAGGAGTTGGAGGTGGGGGCGGAGCCGCCCGCGGACCAAAGGTGTCCAGCGCGGGCCGGCGAGGAAGGTCATGCCGTCGCCGTGGCGATTGGCAGGCAGGCGGATCATCTGGCAGCCGTTCCATTCGCCGGCGAGTTGCCATTGGCGATGGAGCCGGAGGGCGATGGCGGCTCCTGCGCCGAGGCAGCGGCTGCTGAGTGCCTGGAATTGGATGGCGAGTTCGAAGGGCGGGACGCCTGGTTTGGGAGTGGTCTGGCGGCGGACGGGGGCGGGTGGGTACTCATCGGCGAGACGGGCCCAGGGCCAACGGTGATCGAGGACGTTGGCGAAGCTGCGGGTGGGATTGAGGCCGCCGCGGATGATGGCGTGATAGACCCGGTTATTGGTGCGGCGGACGAGGCGTCGGATGAGGAAGCGATCAATGGCGTCTTCGGCGATGAGCCATGCCATGCCAACGGCGGGCGTAATGACGTGATCGACGAGGCCTTGTTCGGGCCATTTGGCCTGGATGTTGCCGATGGAGGCTTCACTGAACGGGCCGATCTCCACGGCGGTGCTGTAGACCCAGGCGTAGGCGCCGGCGCGGAGGCGGCTGCGCCAGTATTCGGGATCGCGGCCGAACTGGACGTTGCGGAACTGGCGATCGTTCTGGAGCCAGATGAAGCCGGAGACGGCACCCTGCATGGGGTGGCCGATGTAGTTATCGAGGAACGGGTTTCCATCGGTCCAGCCGTGGAGATTGGTGATGGAATCGACGTAGCCTTTGAAGAATGGCAGATGCGGGTGGCGGGTGGCTTCTTCGGTGGCGTAGCGGAAGCCATTTTCGATGACGAGGAAGGTGGCCGATTGCTGAAAGAGTTTTTTCCAGCGGACGGGTTCTGGTTCGGGCTCGGCGCCGAAGGCGGCGAGGGCGAGGAGTGCAACCGGGCATAGCTGCCGGTACTTCATGTTCTGCCACCCCGATGATACGCGTGTTTTCTGCCAGAGAGAAGGCGAAACGGTTAGCGGCTGCGATCTTATCGCGGCTGCTCTATGCGACTCCTTTCCCTTTTTGCGGCGATGGCACTGTGCGTTGCGGCCGCTGATGTGCGTGTGCCGGATGACGTGGTGATCGAACGCGGGGTGCCGTATGCATCGATCCCGCACGATAAGCTGCTGATGGATATTGTGCGGCCGAAGGCGGCGGGGAAGTATCCGGGGATTGTGATGATCCACGGGGGCGGGTTCAGTTCGGGGACGAGGGAGGGCTACCTGCCGATGGCGATCCGGCTGGCGCAAAACGGGTATGTGGCGGCGACGGTGAGTTACCGGTTGGCGCCGATGTTCCAGTTTCCGATGCCGCTGCACGACGTGAAAAGCGCGGTGCGTTTTCTGCGGGCGAATGCGGGGAAGTATGGCGTGGATGGGGCGAAGATGGGGGCGATTGGCGTGTCGGCCGGGGCGACGTGGGCGCAGTTTCTAGCGGTGTCGCGCGGGGTGGCGGCGTTGGAAGGCAACGGACCGCACAAGGAGTTTTCGAGCAGCGTGGATTGCGCGGTGAGCTACTACGGCCGCAGCGACATGCGACGGGCGTACGAGGGCAGCCGGAACGCGGCCACGGCGCTGCCGCAACTGTTGGGAGGCGACCGGCAGGCGGCGCTCGATATGCATCTGCGGGCGAGTCCCTTGTCGTGGGTGAATCCGGATTCGGCACCGGTGTTGGCGATTCACGGGACGCGCGATTTGAACGTGCCGTACGAACAATCGCTGTTTCTGATGGAGCGTTTGAAGAGCGTGGGCGTGGAGGCGGAATTGGAAACGATTGCCGAGGCGGGGCACGGGTTCAAAGGCGCCGATGAGGAGCGGGCGTTTGCGCGGACGCTGGATTTCTTTGGGCGGAAGTTGAAGCCGAAGCTGTTGGAGACGCGGACCATTGTGGTGACCGATCACGGGCCGGGAGCGGAGATCATCGCGATGAAGTGGCCGAGCGGGCGGGTGCTGTGGCGGCGCGGGAATCACCGGTCGACGGAGGCGGCGGTGCTTCCGAACGGGCACGTGCTGTACATCGAAGATCCGAAGGGGCTGGTGACGGAACTGGACGCCGCGCAGCAGGTGGTGTGGCAGTACAAGACCAGCGGGGCGAGCCTGGTGAGCGCGCAGCGTTTGGCGAATGGCAACACGCTGCTAGTGGATGACGTGGCGACGCGGGTGTTTGAAGTGACGCCCGGCGGTCAAGTGACGTGGAGCGTGACGAAGCCGGAATACAAGGGGCTGGCGATGCGGCGGGCGCGGCGGACGGCGGCGGGGACGACGATGCTGGCGGTGCAGAAGGCGGGGCTGGTGTTGGAGTTGGACTCGGCGGGCGCTGTGGTGCGGACGATGGACTTCAAGGGGCGGATGCCGGCGCAGGCGTTGCCGTTGGCGGATGGGGGGATGCTGATCGGGCTGGCGGGGCCGGGCGAGGTGCGGAAGTTGGGCGCGGACGGAAAGACGCTGGTGGTTTTTGGCGGGGCGAACGACGCGGCGCGCACGGCGTGGACGTCAGGCTTCGCCCCGCTGGCCGGTGGCGGGTTGATGGTTGTTGATTATCAGGCAGGGCGCATTCTGGAGTTCGATGCGGCCGGAAAGATCGTGCACCAGATGAAGAATCTGAGCTGGGCGATGACGAGCGTGGGGGTGATGCCGTAGCTATTTGCTCAGCACTTCGAGCAGCTTCTTCATGTCGTCGGCGTGCTCCTCTTCCTTGGCCAGAATCTGCTCCATGGCGATGCGGGTGGTGGGATCGTCGTCGCCGAGGTAGCGGATGAATTCGTTGTAGGATTCGACGGCGATCCGTTCGGCGATCAGGTCTTCCTGCACCATGTCGAGGAGCGAATTGCCTTCGGCATATTCGGAATGGCTGCGTTTGGAGAGGATGTCGGGGTTGAAATCCGGCATGCCGCCGAGCTGGGTGATGCGGGTGGCGGCGATGTCGGCGTGGGCCATCTCTTCGTTGGCATGTTCGAGGAACTCCGCGGCCACCGATTGGGCGTGGATGCCGGTGGCCATGAAGTAGTGGCGTTTGTAGCGGAGGACGCAGACCAGTTCGGTAGCCAGGACCTCGTTGAGGATCTTGATGACCTGTTTCCGATCGGCCTTGTAGCTCTCCGTAACCGCGCCCATGTCCATGTGTTTCCGGGCGCGGCGGCGGAGTTCGGCGACATCGGTGAGGAAGGGCTTGTTTGTGGATTTGGGCGACGCCATGGGTTTTCTTTACAGGCGGAGACTGTTGCCGCTGATCATGTAGAACAGCAGGAGGACGACGAGGACGGTGCCGAGGCCGACACCGGCGCCGCCGCCGGAGCCCCAACGGCTGTGGCCGTAATAGCCACCGCCTCCTCCGAGGATGAGTAACAGGAGAATGAGTAGGATCAACATGGGAAGTCAGCTTTCTCTGGGTTAGGCCTTTTTACCGGCGACGAGCAGGGCAATGCCGGTTGCCAGCAGGACTGCGCCGGCAACGGGGGGGAGCGGGATGCTGTGGGACTTCTCGCGGGTGGCTTGAATGGGGCCCAGGTCGACGACCGTTTCGCGCGTCGTATACGTGAGCCCCCCCCAGGCGATACCTGCAACGCCGAGAGCGATCAGAATAATGCCAAGGGTTTTAGCCACTATCTACCGAATGCCTTCTTGACCTGGCCGGACTTGGTCTGGATCTTGCCGCCGATCTTTTCGATGCGGCCTTCGGCGATCATCGAAGGGCTGCTGGCGGCGGTGCCAATGGCCTGCTTCACCTGGCCTTTGACTTCATGCATCTTGCCTTTGATCTTGTCTTTGGTGCTGCTTTTCATGGGAATGCTCCTTGGTATTTCGGACGTTGTGGATGGGCGGCCCGGGTGGCCGTCAGGCGTGAGAAATGGCTTGCGCACCGCTTCGGTGGAGTACCTCGGTGGCCAGGGTGATGGCGGGCGCGTCGACGCATTGAACGGTGACGAGAATGCCGCCTTCGCGGATGTGTCCTTCGTAGCGACGGGCGCCTTCGTCCGTGGTGGCCGAGTCGACGGCGTCGATGGCACCGCCAACGGCGCCCCCGGCACCCATGCCCGCCAATGCTCCCAGGAGCGGGCCGGCTACCAGGAGCGGCCCGATGCCGGGGATGGCCAGAGCTCCGACGCCGACCGCCAGGCCCAGCGCTCCTCCGACGGCGACGCTGGACGTGACGACGGCGGTGGAGCTGCCGGCTTTGGAGTCGCGGTCGTCGGAGATGTCCTTGGTGCCGAGGATTTGCGGGTCCTTGACAGTGACATCGTCTTCGGCGAAGTGCGCGGCCAGCAGTTGTTCGACACTGCTTTTGGCGAGTGCGCTTTCGTAGAAGATGCCGTAGACGGCGATGGTGGCTTCGGCCATGATGCGGTTCCTATTCGGAGGCGACGACTTCGGCGACAGGGGCCGGGATATCGATCGCTGTGAGGTGCAGGGAATCCCCGGTGAGGGCACCGGAGACTTCGGCGGTGTGGCCGGCGTGTTCGGGGAGCGCGGCGAAGTCCTGATTGTCGATTTTGTAGACGTGGCCGTTGTCGACGAAGACATATTGGGCACCGCCCTTGATGCAGAACAAGGTGCATTCGCGATCCGACAGTTTGAGGCCGGTGGCGAAGTCCCGTTTGCGATGGGTGGCGCCGCACATGCTGTCGCTGATCTGGCCGGACCAGGACTGTTTGGTTTCTGTTTTGACTGCTGCGGGGTTCATGGCATTTGGAAGAGCATGTGGAGGGCCACCGGGGAATTGCTGTCTGCATGGGGCGGAGGTCTTCGAGTGCGGCGGGGAGCGGTCAGGTGACCGCATTTGGTCAATTACTGGGCGTGGCAGAAGGCAAGGAGATCGGCGTTGAGCTGGTCCTTGTGGGTGGAGCAGAGGCCGTGGGGTGCGCCGGGGTAGACGATGAGGGAGGCGCCGGGGATGAGCTTGGCGGTGGGGTGGGCGGAGTTCGCAATGGGGACGATTTGATCGGCATCGCCGTGGACGATGAGCGTGGGGATGGTCATCTGGGCGAGGTCGAGCGTGAAGTCAGTGGCCGAAAAGGCTTCGATGCAAGCGTAGGCGGCGTGGTGACTGGCCTGCATTCCCTGCAGCCAGAAGGCGTTGCGGAGGCCTTCGGTGAGGTGAGCGCCGAAGAAGGTTTCCGGGAGGTCGTGGAAGAACTGGGAGCGGTCGGTGTGGACCTTGACGCGGATGTCGTCGAAGACAGCTAGCGGCAGGCCGTTCAGCAGGAATGGGGTTACAGAGCCGATGAGGACGGCTTTGGCGACGCGCTTGGCGCCGTGGTGTCCGATGTAGCGGGCGACTTCGCCGCCGCCGGTGGAGTGGCCGATGAGGATGGTGTTGTTGAGGTCGAGGTAGTTGATGAGGCTGGAGAGATCGTCGGCATAGGTGTTCATGTCGTTGCCGAGCCATGGCTGGGAGGAGCGGCCGTGCCCGCGGCGGTCGTGCGCGATGCAGCGGAAGCCATTGTTGGCGAGGAACTCCATCTGGCTGTCCCAGGCGTCGGCGGAGACTGGCCAGCCATGGCTGAATACGATGGGCTGGCCGGCACCCCAGTCTTTGTAATAGATGCTGGCGCCGTCTTGTGTAGTGAAGGTGGACATGCCGTTCGGGGTGCATGTGATGGGCCATTGGCATGCAGGGGAATGGGTATGAAGAATCCACTGATTTATCCAGAAGTAGTGAAGCGGGAGAAGGGGATGGGGCCGGGGTCGGGCGGGCAGTCCGGGGACACGCAGGGATTGCCGGAGGAGGCCGAGGCCGATTCGGAGAGCGTGACCGAACTGGTGGAAGAGGGGCAGTATGAGGAGGCGGAGGTGATCGACGGGATGGAAGAGGTTTCCGAGGTGCGGACGCGCCAGGTGCCGGAGGATGACGTGCCGTTGGAGTATCGGAATCAGGACTGAAGTTTTAGGATCTATTTTGCGGGTTCAGGCGTATACTGGGCCCGGATGGGGACTTGCCGCCAGCGAGGCCGCAAGGAAAGAGGCTAACGCTCCCGAGGGAGGGTAGCCGTATGAAACGAACGATCTTTCTGTGTATCGTGCTGGCGATGTTGTTTGCGCAGCGGGCTGGCGGTACGGAGTTGAGCTTTGTCCCGAACGTGGGGCAGGCGGCCAAGGGGGTGGCGTTCGTCGCGCACGGCAAGCGGGCGGCGTTGTTGTTGACGCGGGATGGGATGGCGGTGCGGGGGGAGCGGGGCGCGGTGACGCTGCGGTTCGCGGGCGCGAATGGCGCGCCGGCGGTGGAGGCGAGTGAGCGGCTGGCCGGGACGGTGAACTATTATCCCGGCGCCGATCCGGGCGCGTGGCGGACGGGTGTTCCGCGGTACGGACGGGTGAGCTATTTCGGCGTCTACCCAGGGATCGACGTGACCTGGTACGGGAACGGGCGGCGGGCGGAGTATGATTTCGTCGTCGCGCCGGGAGCGGATCCAGGGCGGATCCGGTTGGCGTTGGGTGCGGTTTCCTCGGCGGTGATCGATGGGGCCGGAGATCTGGTTTTGCTGGCCGGCGGGGAGGAGATGCGGCAGCATAGGCCGGTGGTGTATCAGGACATCGGCGCACGGCGGGTGATGGTGGACGGGCGGTATGTGTTGCGGGGGCGGGAGGTGTCGTTTGCGATTGGCCGGTATGACCGCGCGCGGACGCTGACGATCGACCCGCTGTTGGGGTATTCGACGTATTTGGGCGGGAACGAGGAGGAGGACGCGACGGCGGTGGCGGCCGATGGGTCGAGCTACGTTTACGTGACGGGCTCGACGACGTCGACGGACTTTCCGATTTCGGCGGGGGCGTATCAGGGGTCGAAGAAGCCGGGCTCGGCGCAGGTGTATGTGACCAAGATTGAGCCCGACAGCGAGACGATGATTTACACGGCGATTCTGGGGGTGGGAAGCAGTGTTGGGATCGCGGCGGACGCGGCGGGAAACGCCTATGTGACCGGCGCGCAGAAGGGCGATTTCCCGGTGACGTATGATCTGCCAGCGGTGGGGGCTCCGTCCTATATCGCGAAGTTGAGTCCGGACGGGACGAAGTTAGTGTACGCGGCGCTGTTGCATGGAGCGGCGTCGGCGACGGCGATCGCGGTGGACGCGGGCGGGGCGGCGTACATAACCGGGACGACTGGGCGCACGCTGCCCACGACGGGCAGCGCGTATCAACGGACGTTCCCGGGTACGGCGAGTGCGACCGGGTTTGTGGCGAAGTTGAACGCCGACGGGAGGGCGTTTGGCTACATCACGTATCTGGGCGGCGCGGCTTCGGCCGCGGGCGTGACGCTGCGTGCGATCGCGGTGGACGGGAGCGGGAGCGCGTTTGTGACCGGGAATACGCGGGCCGCAGACTTGGCGACGACGTCGAATGCGCCGCAACCGCGGATTGGCGGGGCGGTGGATGACGCGTTTTTGATGCAGCTGAACGCGGCTGGATCGGGCGTGGTGTTTGGGACGTATCTGGGCGGTGTTGGGTCCGACTGGGGGTATGGCGTGGCGCTGGATGGCGCGCGGAATATCTACGTGGGCGGGCATACGACGGGCGCGGCTTTCCCGACGACTGCCGGGGCGTTTAAGCCGGCGGTGGCGGGGTTCGGCGGGGCCGGGTGGGTAGTGAAATATGGGCCGGACTACAAGGTGGCGTATTCGACGTACGTGGCCGATGTGACGTCGCTGCGCGGGTTGGCGGTGGACGGGCCGGGGAACGCGTATGTGACCGGCGAGGCTTCCTTCGTGTCGACACTGCAGACGACGCCGGACGCGATCAAGGCGCGTGTGGACCGCAACGCGGACGGGGCGCAGGCGTGGGTGGCGAAATTGGATCCGACCGGGGCGCGGCTGATCTATGGGACGTACTTCGGCGGGAGTAAGGACGAGACATGCGCCGGAATCGCGGTGGATCCGGACGCGAGTCTATACATTTCGGGCGAGACATTTTCGACCGATATTCCGGTGTCGTTCGACCCGGTGCAGCGGACGCATGATCCGGACTTGAAGACGCGGGACACGTTCGTGACGCAGATCGCCGAGCCGCCGTGGTTTGACGCGGGGCACGTGGCGAACGCGGCGAGTTTTCAGGGCGGGGCGGTGGCGGCCGGGGAGATTGTGACGATCTACGGCTTTGCACTGGGGCCGAAGGTCTTGAAGACGTACACGATTACGGGTGGGAAGTTTGACTCGTATCTGGGGCGGACGCGGATCACTTTCGACGGCGTGCCGGCGCCGGTGATTTATGCCAGTTGGGGGCAGACGAGCCTGGTGGTGCCGTATTCTGTGGCCGGGAAACGGACGACGGAGGTGGTAGTGGATTACAAGGGACGAACGAGCGCGCCGGTGACCTTGCCGGTGGTGGATTCGGCGCCGGGGATTTTTACGGCGGCCAATTCCGGGAGCGGGCAGGGGGCGATTCTGCTGGAGAACTTCAGCGTGAACGGGCCGGGGAATCCGGTGGCGCGTGGGCGGGCCGCGATGGTGTTTATGACTGTGGGCGGGGAGAATGGGACGGATGGAATGATGGCCGGTGGCATTGCGCAGCATCCGTTGCCGGTACGGGCGACGGTGGGCGGCGTGGATGCGCCGGTGCTGTATGCCGGGCCTTCGCCGGGGCTGATCTGGGGGTTGACGCAGGTGAATGTTTTGGTGCCGGATAATGCTCCCACGGGTTCGGCGGTACCGGTTGTCATTAGGTTTGGGTCGCGGTCGACACAGGCGGGGGTGACAATGGCGGTGCGGTAGTTTGGGTGGTGGTGGCGGGCGAGTCCGGGTCTGGGGACACCCGCCCTGCGGGACGCGGGTGTCCCCGGTGTGCTGCCACCACAAAGTGAGACACGGAGAAAGAGGGACACGCGGGG
>JBIKOG010000158.1:0-17846 GCA_044358225.1 Bryobacteraceae bacterium
AAATGATCGCCAAACCCCAGCTCTGGCTCATCCTCTGCATGTACGGCTCCTACGCCTGGGGCTCCTGGTTCTTCTTCGCCTGGCTTCCGACATTCCTCGTCAAAGGCCGCGGCTTCACCGAATCAGAAATGGCCATCGCCTCGTCGATTCCCTTCCTCCTCGGCACAGTCTCCAACATCGCCGGCGGCTACATCAGCGACGCCTCCATCCGCCTCTGGGGCCTGAAAAACGGCCGCCGCCGCGTCGGCGTCTCCGCCCTCACAGTCTCAGCCGTCACCCTCCTCGCCGCGGCCTTCACAACGGACCGCATCGCCACCGTCGCCCTCCTCGCCGCCAGCTTCGCCATCATGGACCTCATGCTCCCCTCCGCCTGGGCAATCTGCCTCGACATCGGCGGCAGCCACTCCGGCGCCGTCACCGGAGCCATGAACACCGCCGGCCAACTCGGCGGCTTCCTCTGCACGCTCATCTTCGGCTACGTCGTAAAATACTTCGACAGCTACAACGCGCCCCTCGTCGGGATCGCCGCCATGCTCACCCTCGCCGCCGTCCTCTTCTCCCGCATCGACGCTACCCAACCCCTTTTCCATGACGAACAGAATTCACGCTAAATACTGGATAGAAACCGCCACGCCGCTGGAGTCCGCCGCCGCCACCATGGCCGGCGAACAGTCCTCCGGCACCTTCGTCCGCGTCCCCGGCGAAACCGACGAACTCCGCGAACGCCACGCCGCCCGCGTCGAGGCTATCCGCGAACTCGAACCCGTCGACACGCCCTCCCTCCCCGGCGCAAAGAAGGGCCCCAAATACCACCGCGCCGAAGTCGATCTCTCCTGGCCCCTCGAAAACCTCGGCCCCTCGCTCCCCAACCTACTGGCCACCGTCGCCGGAAACCTCTTCGAGCTCCAACAATTCTCCGGCCTCAAACTCCTCGACATCACGCTCCCCGAACCCTTCCGCGACCGCTACCCCGGCCCCCAATTCGGCGTCCCCGGCACCCGCCAACTCGCCGGCGTCCCCAAGCTCCCCCTAGTCGGAACCATCATCAAGCCCAGCGTCGGCCTAAGCCCCGAAGCCACCGCCGCCATGGTCGCCCAACTCGCCGCCGGCGGCATCGATTTCATCAAAGACGACGAACTGCAATCCAACGGCCCCCACTGCCCCCTCGAAGCCCGCGTCAAAGCCGTCATGGCCGTCATCAACGCGCACGCCGAAAAAACCGGCAAAAAGGTCATGTTCGCCTTCAACATCACCGGCGAAATCGACGAAATGCGTGCCCACCACGACATCGTCCTCGCCCACGGCGGCACCTGCGTCATGGCCTCGCTCAACAGCATCGGCCTCCCCGGCGTCACCGCCCTCCGCCGCCACTCCCAACTCCCCATCCACGCCCACCGCAACGGCTGGGGCATGCTCGGCCGCTCCCCCGCCCTCGGCATGAGCTTCGTCGCCTTCCAGAAGTTCCACCGCCTCGCCGGCATCGACCAAGTCCACGTCAACGGCATCCGCAACAAGTTCTGCGAACCGGACGACTCCGTCATCGCCTCCGCCCGCGCCTGCCTCACGCCCATGTTCGACGGCCCCAACCGCGGCTGCGAAGTCATGCCCGTCTTCTCCTCCGGCCAGTGGGCCGGCCAGGCCATCGATACCTACAACGCCATCCGCTCCACCGACCTCATCTACGCCTGCGGCGGCGGCATCGTCGCCCACCCCGCCGGCATCGCCGCCGGCGTCCGCTCCATCCGCCTCGCCTGGGAAGCCGCCATCGATGGCCGCACCCTCTCGCAAGCCGCCGCCGAACACAGCGAAGTGCGCCAAGCCATGGAGATGTTCGCCAAATGAACCGTCTCCTCGCCTGGTACGGCGACGATTTCACCGGCTCCACCGACGTCCTCGAAGCCCTCTCCCTGCAAGGCATCGAAGCCGTCCTCTTCCTCAAACAACCAACAACTCTCACCCCCTTCGAAACCTACCAGGCCTTCGGCCTCGCCGGCTGCAGCCGCAGCCAAAGTCCCGCCTGGATGGACGAAAACCTCCCGCCCGTCTTCGAATGGCTAGCCTCGCTCAACACCCCCATCGCCCACTACAAAGTCTGCTCCACCTTCGATAGCTCCCCCGAAATCGGCAACATCGGCCGCGCCCTCGAACTCGGCCAAAAAGCCTTCAATTCGCCATGGGTCCCCATCGTCGTCGGCGCCCCGCCCCTCCGCCGCTACACCGCCTTCGGCCACCTCTTCGCCGGCGTCGGCAGCGAGGTCTACCGCATCGATCGCCACCCCACCATGAGCCGCCACCCGGTCACGCCCATGCGCGAATCGGACCTCCGCATCCACCTCTCCCACCAAACCAAAACCCCCGTCTCCCTCATCAACCACCTCCAACTCCACAACCCGCCCGAGCCCCAAACCCCGTTCACCCTAATCGACATCCTCGACGACGCCTCCCTCGCCCCCGTCGGCAAAATCCTCTCCGAAAAAGCCCGCTTCGTCGTCGGCTCCTCCGGTGTCCAATACGCTCTCGCCGCCCACTGGAACCGCCAAAAACCCCAGCAAACCCCACCCCCGCCCACCAACCAGCTATTAGTCCTCAGCGGCAGCTGCTCCCCCGGCACCGCCCAGCAAATCCTCCACGCCCAAGCCAACGGCTTCACCACCGTCCCGCTCCTCGAACCGAACGCCGAAGCCACCGCCCAATCCGCCCTGGCGACCGGCCAAAGCGTAATCCTCTATTCCGCCCTAGGCCCCGACACCCACCGCCCCGACATCAACCGCCTCACCCTCGCCAACGACTCCGGCCAACTCCTGGCCAAACTCCTCGACGCCAACCCACAAATCCGCCGCGTCGTCGTCGCCGGTGGCGACACCTCCTCCGCCGCCGGAGCCCTCCTCGATATCGACGCCCTCACCTTCCTCAACCCCGTCGCCCCCGGCGCCCCCCTCTGCCGCGCCTGGTCCCAAAACCCGCGCCGCCATAACCTCGAAATCATCTTCAAAGGCGGCCAGTGCGGCGCCGACAATTTCTTCTCCCAAGTCAAAGGAAACCAATAAATCATGCATAAAATCGCCCTCCTCGGCGCCGGCGGCAAAATGGGCCAACGGCTCACGGCTAACTTAATCGGAAGCCCCTTCGACGTCCGCCACGTCGAAATCAGTGAACGCGGCCAGCAAGCCCTCCGCGAAAAAGGCATCGAAACCGTCTCGCTCGATCAAGCCCTCGAAGGTGCCGACGCCCTCCTCCTCGCCCTCCCCGATAACCGCATCGCCCAGGTCCTCGCCCAGATCGGCCCCCAAATCCCCGCCGGGACAATCGTCATCATGCTCGACGTCGCCGTCGCCTCCGCCGGCCTCCTCCCGGACCGTCCCGATCTCACATATTTCATCACCCACCCCTGCCATCCGCCCGTCCTCTCCTACGAAACCGATCCCCTCGCCCACCGCGACTTCTTCGGCGGCGAACACGCCAAACAACACATCGTCTGCTGCCTCGCCCAGGGCCCCGAAGAGCACTACGAAATCGGCGAACAAATCGCCAAGACCATCTACAAACCCGTCATGAACTCCCACCGCTGCACCGTGGAGCAAATGGCCATTCTCGAACCCGTGCTCTCGGAAACCATCCTCGGCACCTGCCTCATGATGCTCCGCGAAGCCACCGACGAAGCCGTCCGCCGCGGCGTTCCCCCAGCCGCCGCCCGCGATTTCATCCTCGGCCACATGCGCGTCGAACTCGCCATCGCCTTCGAGGAAAAAGAAGGAGCCTGCTTCTCCGACGGCGCCCTAAAAGCCATCGCCCGCGCCAAGCCGGTCATCTTCCAGCCCGATTGGAAGAAGGTTTTCGAACCCGAAGCCATCGCCGAATCTGTTCGCGTCATCACCGACCCGAATTCCTGAAACACTGTAGTAACCTAGGGAAACCCGCCCCGTCTGCCGGTAAACATTCCTGGCATGAACACCTCCGTCATCCGCTACCGTGTCGCGGACTTTCTCAAACGTTACGCACCCTTCGACTCTGTTCCCGAGTCCGATCTCCTAACCCTCGCGGCCACCGGCCGCGTCAAGTTCCATGAATCGGACGAATACGTCCACCGCCACGGCCAGAAGAAAACACCCTTCGTCTGGATCATCCAGCAAGGCCGTGTCGAACTCATCCTCGAACGCAACGACGACCGCCAACTCCTCGACGTCATGGGCGAAGGCGACATCCTCGGGCTCGATCGCTTCATCGGTGATGGCGTCTACAAAACCTCCGCCATCACCACCTCCGACACCATCCTCTACGCCGTCACTGCCCAAGCCTTCGAAGAGCTTTTGGCAAATCACGACGACGTCGAACAATACTTCGCCGCCCACTTCTCCCTCACCGCCTCCTCCACCGGCAAAACCTCCTGGCTCGACTCCCCGCCCCCGCCCATCGATTTCCTCCAACACCGCCCCGCCCAACAAGGCCCCGATCTCCCCGAAAACTTCACCACCCGCCAAGCCGTCCGCACGCTAATGACGCACCGCGCCCTAGCCGCCAACGTCAACGGCGCCACCCTCTCCGCCTCCGATCTCGCCCTCTTCTGCAACGCCAATCCAGCCCTGCTGCTCCAGGAAATCGCAAATGGCCACTCCACCGCCGAACTGAAACCCCTCCTCGATCTCGCCAGCCGCCTAGTCCTCAACGCCCTCGCCCGCCCCGCCGACGTCGACGACTGCTCCCGCATGGCCACCGAGTTCGTCGCCGCCGCCACCACCGCCTGCATCCGCCTCGCCGAAAAAGACGCAGCCGACTCCGGCCTCACCCCGCCCTCCACCCGCCTCGCCTGGTTCGCCTACGGCGCCCTCGCCCGCGGCGAACTCCTCCGCTTCGTCCCTCCCAAAGTCGGCGTCGTCTTCGACGATCCCGCTCATTCCACCTCCACCCAGGCCACCATCTACGGCTCCATCGTCGCCGGCCGCCTCGCCGACTGGCTCCACCAGTGCGGCCTCAACGGCCCCGAATCCCGTTGGCCCGATGGCGCCCACCCCTGCATGCCCGCCAGCGAATGGCGTAACTTCTTCGCCGCCACCATCTCCAATCCCATCGAATACGACGTCTACGCCCGCCGCGAGTTCTTCGACCTCCGCCCCCTCGCCGGCGACCCAACGTTCACCGCCGAACTCGAATCCTGGCTCACCACCCAACTCCAAAGCGCCGACCTCCTGGTCCCCCTCCTCGCCAACGACAGTCTCGGCAACCTCCCACCACTGACCTTCTTCAGCGGCCTCGTCGTCTCCCTCGACGGCACCGAACACACCAAACTCGACCTCGACGCCAACGCCCTCGCCCCCATCTCCGACGCCGCCCGCGTCTTCGCCCTCGCCGCCGGCCACAAGCAGATCAACACCCTGGACCGTCTGGCCGCCATCGGGGACAGCGACGTCTTCCAGGACGCCGCCGAAGCCTACCGCATCGCCCTCTACCAGCAGGCCCTGGCCGGCACCAGCCGCCTCGACCCCGCCAAGCTCGAACGCCTCGACCAGCGCCTACTCAAGACGGCGTTCACCAGCGTCCTCCGCCTCCTCGAACACACCACCCGGAAGCTCATCAACCTCGAATGAACCTCCCCGCCTACCTAGCCCACTTCGAAAAAACGTGGACCCCGGAGACCCCCATCGAACAGGTCCGCTTCGTCGTCCTCGATAGCGAGACGACAGGCCTCGACACCCGCCGCGACAAGATCATTACGATCGGCGCCGTAGCCGTCATCGACGGCGAAATCCTCCTCGAAGACGCCTATGAAGCCATGTGCAAGCTGGACTACAACCGCGCCAGCGTCACCATCCACGGCATCACGAGAGACGAAACGAAGGACGCCATGGACGAGGCAGAGGCTCTTTCGGAGTTCCTCGACTACCTGAAAGACGGCGTCATCGTCGGCCACCACATCGGCCACGACATCCAGGCGCTAAACGTAGCCTACGAACGCCACGCCAACTTCGAACTAAAAAACCAATCTCTGGACACGATGGATCTAGCCCTCCACTGCCACGACGCCGGTGCCTTCGCGGGCCGCGAAATGTCCCGCGGCTTCGATCTCGACGGTCTCTGCGACATGTTCGGCATCCCCCCGCACGACCGCCACATCGCCGGCGGCGACGCGTTCATAACGGCGCAAGTCTTCCTCCGCCTCCTCCGCGCCGCCCGCCGCGCCGGCCTCACCAACCTCCCCCACCTAACCCGCCCCTACGTCCCACATCCGTCTTAAACCCGTGTCAGTTACGTTATTTTTTTCCTAGTCCATCGTCGGATTTCCCCTCCCCACACAGCCGCAACTCCCTCCGGGGACATACGTGGCGGAGCGCAGCGCAGCCCGTGTGTCCCCAAAACCGATACACGCCCGCACCACCAAGAACCCTACTCCTCCGTCCCCCACTTCACATCCCGCAAATCCGCCCCATTCACCCGCGCCTCACAACTTTCCCCCTCCCCCTTCTGGCAATACATGGACACCGACCGCACCACCTTCCCCTCCCACGGAAACTCACAAAACTGAACTTTCTCTTTCCCCACAAACGGCCCCACCTCCCCCGTCACCACAACCCCCATCCCCTTCAACTCCGCCAAAAAGTCCCCAAACCCCATCTCCCGCCCCTTCCCCTCCACAGCCGTCCGCCCTACCTTGGCCGCCTGCAGATTCATCCAAATCCCAAACCCCGCCGCCCCAATCGGAAACAACGCCAGCACCAAAAAGGTAACCCCAATCCGCTCAAACCGTTCCCCATACGCAAACGGCCGCGCCATCCACGCAAACGTCCCAAACAAAACCGCGCACAACCCGAACCCCGCTACCGGCATCCACGCCGGCGTCGGGTCCAGCTCCAATACCCCCCCATCCTCCGCCGCCTCCCGCACCGCCCCCACCTCCCACTGGTCCAAAAACGCGTGCGATACAAACTCCTCATAAGAAATCCGCCGCTCCTCCCGCATCGGGACCACCACCCCCGTGTCCAATTTCAAATCCGCCAGCGCATACAGCGATTTCACCTTCCCCCGCTTGGCAGGCACCTCTCGCACCTCCACCCGCACCGCCCGCTCCACCACGCGCGCCTGCACCGGCCACCGCCCACGCATCTTCCCCGTCTGCCACAGCCCCACCCCCGCAAACACCACCGCCACCAACACCAAAAACCAATACACACCCAAAACCACTACGTTCGCGCCGTCCCGTATCATAACGAAAGTGTACCCCCTCCAGGCCGCAAACAAGCTCTATAACGAAGGCAAACACGCCGAAGCCGAACAGGCCTGCCTCGCCGCCCTCAAGTCCCAGCCCCCCACCCCCGAACTCTTCACCCTCCTGGGCGACGCCGTCCAGGCCCAAGGCCGCCTCAAAGATTCCCTCACAGCCTACGGCCGCGCCAACCAGCTCGATCCCAACCACGCCCCCGCCCGCTACGCCGCCGGCTGCGCCCTGAACAAACTGGAAGAATTCAGCTACGCCGTCTTCTGCTTCCGCGAATCCATCCGCGTCAACCCCACCCACGTCGAAAGCCACCACAACCTCGGCAAGGCGCTCTACCAAATCGGCCTCGTCGACGAAGCCATCGCCTCCTTCCGCGCCGCCCAGGCCATCACCGACACCGAACCCACCCAATCCGTCCTCGCCACCATTCTCCCCGGCAGCCCGAAAGCCACCCACCAGGACGTCCTCGAAACCCGCCGCCGCTGGGCAACAAAACACCTCCCCGCCCCCCACCAACAAAACGCCCATACAAACACACCCCTCCGCATCGGCTACCTATCCTCCTTCTTCGACTCCCCAAACTGGATGAAACCCGTCTGGGGCCTCATCAACCAACACGACCGCCAGCACTTCCAAATCCACCTCTTCTCCGACTCGCCCAAGGAAACCTGCCAAGGCTACCAACCCCAAGAAACCGATCAATTCCACGACATCTCGAACCAATCCAACGACCAAGCCGCCAAAACAATCGAAGCCCAAAAACTCGACATCCTCATCGACCTCAATGCCTACAGCCGCCCCAGCCGCCTCGGCATCGTCGCCGCAAAACCCGCCCCCAGCGTGGTCGAGTGGTTCAACCTCTACGCCACCTCCGGCCTCCCCGCGGTCGATTACATCATCGGCGACGCCCACGTCATCAAACCCGAAGAGGAGCCCTTCTACACCGAAAAAGTGCTCCGCGTCCAAGGGTCATACCTCACCTTCGACGTCCAATACGAAACCCCGCCAGTCACCCCACCGCCCAGCATAAACAACGGCCACATCACCTTCGGCTGCTTCGCGTCGCTCTACAAACTCACCCCCGAAGTCCTCGAAGCCTGGGCCCAAATCCTAATAGAAGCGCCCAATTCCAAACTCTTCCTAAAAAACAGCCTCCTAGGCCGCCCCCGCAACGCCGACCCAATCCTCGACGTCCTCAACGCCCACAACATCGACCCCACCCGAGTGAAATACGAAGGTCGCTCCCCCCACCACGAATTCCTGGCAGCGTACTCGCAAGTCGACATCGCCCTCGACCCTTTCCCCTACAACGGCGGAACGACCACCACCGAAGCCCTCTGGCAAGGCGTCCCCGTACTCTGTTTCGACGGCGACCGCTGGGCCGCCCGCCAGGGAATCTCTCTCCTAAAAACCGCCGGCCTCGACGAATTCGCCAGCAACAACAAAGCCGACTACATCGCCAACGCCATCCGCCTCGCCAACGACCCCGAAACCCCCACCCGCCTCACAAAACTCCGCCAAACCATGCGCGAAACCCTCAAAAAATCCCCGGTCTGCGACACCCAACAATTCGCCCGCAACATGGAGGCGTTATACAATGAGCTAAGCCGCAATCCTAAATAGCCCGGGTGGCGAAACCGGCAGACGCAACGGACTTAAAATCCGTTTCCGCGAAAGTGGAGTGCGGGTTCAAGTCCCGCCCCGGGCACCAGTAGAATAGATCATGCGACTCGCCGCCTTCGCTCTGATCTCCCTCCAACTAACAGCCCAATCCGCCCTGCACTTCCAAACGGATTTCCCCCCCGACGAGTTCCAATCCCGCTGGGCCAAGGTCTACGACAAAATCGGCCCCAACGCCGTCGCCCTCCTCCAAGGCGCCCCCTTCGAAGGCGGCTTCGCCTTCCCCCGCCAAACCAACGATTTCTACTACCTCACCGGCGTCGAAACCCCGCACTCCTACCTCCTCCTCGACGGCCGCACCCGCAAAGCCACCATCTTCCTCCCCCCGCGCAACCGCCGCCTCGAACAGAGCGAAGGCCGCGTCCTCTCCGCCGACGACGTCGATCTCGGCCGCAAACTCACCGGCGCCGACTCCATCCAACCCAACACCGCCATGCAAGGCGACTGGCTCAATAACGCCACGACAATCTTCACCCCCTCCGCCCCCGCCGAAGGCACCTCCCAGCAACGCATCGAACTCCAAAACGCCAACGCCGCCATCGCCAACGACCCCTGGGACGGCCGCATCTCCCGCGAACAACACTTCGCCGGCCTCCTCCGCGCCCGCTACCCCCGCGCCAAAATCGAAGACCTCACCCCCGTCATCGATGAGCTCCGCAGCCTCAAATCCCCCCGCGAAATCGCCCTCATCAAACGCGCCTCCCAAATCGCCGGCTACGCCCTCATCGAAGCCATGAAAGGCACCCGCCCCGGCCTCCGTGAATACCACTTGGACGCCGCCGCCCGCTACGTCTTTCTCGCCAACGGCGCCCGCCTCGAAGGCTACCGCTCCATCACCGCCGCCGGCACCGCCAACATCTGGAACGCCCACTACTTCCGCAACAATAGCGTCCTCGACGGCGGCGACCTCGTCCTCATGGACTTCGCCCCCGACTACCACTACTACACCTCCGACGTCACCCGCATGTGGCCCGTCAACGGCAAATTCAGCGACGTGCAAAAGGAGTTGCTCGGCTTCGTCCTCGAATACCGCGACGCCGTCATCAAAGTCATCCGCCCCGGCGCCACCGTCAATCAGCTCCGCGAAGAAGCCGCCCTCGCCATGGAGCCCGTTTTCAAACGCTGGAAATTCTCCGAGCCCATCTACGAAAAGGCCGCCCGCACCATGGTCGAAACCGGTGGTGGCGTCTTCTCCCACCCCGTCGGCCTGGCCGTCCACGACGATGGCCCCTACCACCGCGGCCCGCTCAAGCCCGGCCACGTCTTCTCCATCGATCCCCAGCTCCGCGTCAACAGCGAGAATCTCTACATCCGCTACGAAGACGTCGTCGTGGTCACCGAAACCGGCTGCGAAAACTTCACCGATTTCCTCCCCTCCAAACTGGAAGACATCGAAAAACTCACCGGCGGCGGCGGCCTCATCCAGCAGGTCCCGCCCCGCTGGGTCCCGGGCGCCAAGTAGGCCCTATACGGCCACCGCGCACTCCTCCAGCACCTGTCGTAAATCCTCCACTCGGATCGGCTTGGTGGCGTAGGAATCCATCCCCGCCGCCATGCACCGTTCCCGGTCTTCCTGCAGGGCGCTCGCCGTCAGCGCCACAATGCGCGGCCGCCCGCTCCCGGCCGAACGCAGCCGGATTCGTCGCGCCGCCTCCAGCCCGTCCATCTCCGGCATGTGCACGTCCATCAGCACCAGGTCGTAGTCGATCCGCGCCGTCGCCGCCAGCGCCTGCAGCCCCGTCACCGCCAGGTCCGCCTTGTATCCAAAACGTTCCAACAGCTTCAGCATCACCCGCTGATTCACCGAATTATCCTCGGCCAGCAGAATTCGCAATGGCAGCTTCTCGCTCAACTTCCCGTCGGAGTCCCTTTCCCGGTGCGGGTTGAACGCCACCGCCTCTTCGTTGGCCCAGAACTCTTCCAACGCCGCCCGCAGCGGCAAATCGCGCACCGGCTTGGTCAGGTGCGCCGCCTCCGGCCACCCGCTGTCTTCCTGCCCCGGCTTCTCCAACACAATCGTCGCCACACCGGCACACTGCTCCTGCACCGCCGCGTTCAAGGTCTGCGCGTCCAGCGCCAGCAGGTCGAACCGGCCCGCCACCAGCGCCGCCTCCACCTCCGCCGCGCTCCCGGCCACCGTCACGCCCACGCCCATCCAGCCCAGCATCTCCGCCAGTATCGCGCGCGCCTCGGCATGCCCATCGGCCACCAGCGCCCGCCGGCCCCGATAGACGCCCCCCTCCGGCGGCCCGTCCTGCACCGCCACGCGAATGGTGAAGTAAAACGTCGACCCCACCCCCTCTTCGCTTTCCAGCCACAACCGCCCGCCCATCAGCTCGCTCAACCGCAGGCTGATCGTCAGCCCCAGTCCCGTCCCGCCGTACTTCCGCGTCGTCGAACAGTCCACCTGGCTGAACGATTGGAACAGCCGGTCCAGCTTGTCCGCCGGAATCCCGATCCCCGTGTCCCGCACCGCGAACTGAATCTCGCACAGCTCCTCAAACGTCCCCAACACCGTCACGTCCACCGTCACCGATCCCTGCTCGGTGAACTTCATCGCATTCCCCACCAGGTTCAATAGCACCTGCCGGATCCGCGTACTGTCGCCCAGCACCACGGCCGGCACATTCGGATCCACGCGGCAGATCAGTTCCAACCCCGCCTCCGCCGCCCGCAGCGCAAACAACTCCACGCTCGCGCCCACACACCCGCGCATGTCCACCGGCACACGCTCCACCTCCAGCCGCCGGCTCTCGATCCGCGAAAAATCCAGAATGTCGTTGATGATCTCCAACAGCGATTCGCCCGCCGTCCGCACCGTCTCCAGATACTCCCGTTGCTCGGCGTTCACTTCCGTATCCAACAGCAGCGCCGTCAGCCCGATCACCGCGTTCATCGGCGTCCGGATCTCGTGGCTCATGTTGGCCAGAAACTCGCCCTTAGCCTGCGCCGCCCCTTCAGCTGCCTCTTTCGCCAGCCGCAACCCGCGGTTGGCCTCGTGCAGCTCCCGGGAGCTCAGGTCCATCGACCGCTCCACCATCTTCCGGTCCACGTCGGCCTGCTCGTAGGCCTGGCTGACGCTCGCTAAAAACGCCTCCCACCCCGGCGGCATCGTGGCCTCCGGCCCCAGGTGGCGTTTCATCTGCCGTCTCAGCAGGGAATGATACGCAGCCGGCATCACCTATACCTCACCCAGCGTCGTGATCGTCATCGTCTGGTTGTGCAGTTCGCACCGCGCCCCTGTCTTAAAGGGGGCCAACTCCCCATACGAATAAAAACCCGTCATCGCCGTCCCCGTGCCCAGCACCTCCCGCACCGCTTCCACTTCTTCTTCCACGCGCTGCCCCAGAATCAACTTCCGCCCTACGCAGCTGATCAGCAACGCCAACTCCGCCTCCGCCCCCTCCGCCACTCCGGCTCGCGCCGCGCCAAGTGCCCCGTCCACCAACCGGTCAAAGTTCGCCCGCATCAGCCGCGCATACCACCCCTCCGGAATGTCCCCGGCGAACGTCAGGCTCTGCGTCTCTTCGTTCACCCGCAGAATCGCCCGCACCAGCGGTTGGTCGTCTTCCTCCGCGCGGATCGCCAGCGGATACAGCAAACCCGACGCAGGTAGCGCCGCCGCATGCTCCCCCAAATACTCCCGGTACAGCGCCAAGGCCGACTTGCCGTCTAACTCGTACAACACGTTCCCCTCGGACCGCGTAATCCGCCGCTCCGGCCCAAACTGGTCCCATCCCCCCATCGACCCGCACCCCACCCGTAGCCGTTCGCCATACAACGCCAACGCCACCGCCAGCCCACTCTCCACCCGATCCCCGGCCAGCACCAGCGTCTCGCCAAACCGGTCCCCATCGGCCGCCATCCCCCCCGTCACCACAGTCCCCTCCGGCAACGTCATCCGCAACCCGCGCACCAGCTCACTCCCGTTCACCATCATCCCGTCGCAAAGCACAATCACGTGCCGCAACCCCTCCGACGGAATCGCATGGCCCAACTCCGCCCCCGCCACCCGGCACGCCAGTCCCGGCCCCACATCCACCGCCCGCATCGCCACACACGTGTACGCAAACGTCACCAGGCTCACCGCCAGCGTCTCGTCCCGCACCTCGTCACCCAGAATCTCACCGGCCGTCGAACACCCAAATAACAGCGCCTGCGGACTCCGCGCCCGCAGCTCATCTAACAACTCCGCCCGCCGCAACAACCGCCCCGCGCCAAACACAAACACCACATGCGCGCCCGCGGCGTCCCACTGCCCGGGATCCTCGCTCCAGCCCGCTTCCTCGCTCCACCGAACTTGCTTTACGTGCAAAGCAAAACTCCTTGGAGGACCAGGCGAACCGGCCCTCTAAGGAGTCTTATCGAACCAAATGCGAAGAGTAGGAGAAGATTACTTCTTTACCGGCTCGTCGCGCTCCACTTTGCCGTCGCGCAAAAACACAATCCGGTGCGCGTGCATCGCAATATCGTGTTCGTGCGTAACCAGAATGATCGTGTTCCCGGCCTGGTACAGCCGTTCGAACAGCGCCATAATTTCAATACCCGTCGCCGAATCCAACGCGCCCGTCGGTTCGTCGGCCAGCAGAATCGAAGGCCGCGTCACCAGCGCCCGCGCAATCGCCACACGTTGCCGCTGTCCACCCGATAGCTCGTTCGGCTTGTGGTACATGCGCTTTTCCAAGTCCACCTGCCGCAGCGCTTCCCGCGCCCGCGCAATCCGCTCCTCCGCCGGAACCCCGGCGTAGATCAGCGGCAGTTCCACATTGTGCAACGCCGTCGCACGCGGCAACAGGTTGAACGTCTGGAACACAAACCCGACTTCCTTATTCCGAATATGCGCCAGCTGGTCGTCGTTCATCGACGACACCAGATTGCCGTTAATGAAGTAATCCCCGCTCGTCGGCGTGTCCAGGCACCCGATCAGGTTCATCAGCGTCGATTTGCCGGAGCCCGAAGGCCCCATGATCGCCACGTACTCGCCCTTTTTAATCTCAAACGTGATACCAGAGCAAGCGTTAATCGTCTGGTCACCCATTTGATAGGTTTTCCAGAGCTCCTCGGTATGAATGATCGTGCCTTGCCGGCGGAGTTCTTCCCCTCGGGCCTGCGCGCTGAGTTGGGCTGCCTGTGCCATGTTGTGTGTTCGAAACCCTTACGATTCTTTCTTGACGGGAGACTTGTTGTCTACCTTGATCTTAGCCTCATTGCGAAGCGTACGGATCACCTTGTAACTCCCGGTGATAATCTCGTCCCCTTCGTTCAGGCCGCCCAGTACTTCAATGTCCGTCGTCCCGGTGATGCCCGTGTCCACCTTCATGAACACCGCCTTCTCCCCGCGCACAACGAACACGCCCTGGATCTCTTCTTTGTTGGCGCGCAAAACAGCCGGATCGGTTACCACCGGCTCTTCCTTTTGGTCTTCTTTCTTTGCCAGATCGCCCTTGGTCCGCACCGTCAACGCCTGAATCGGAATCGAAAGCGCCTTCCCACGCATCGCCGTCACGATCTTCGCCGTGCAGGACAACCCCGGCCGGATCTCGTCCGGCGGATTATCCAACGCCACCACGACTTTGAAATCCTTCGCTTCCTGGCTCGAAATCGCCGATTGCGACGCCGCCAAACCCGTCGAACGCAGAATCGCCGTGTTCCCAATCTCAATCACATGGCCCTTGAACGTCTTCCCCGGAATGGCGTCAATCGTCACATCCGCCACCTGGTCCAGCTTCACGTTCACAATATCGGTCTCATCGACCTTCACTTCCGCCGTGATCAACGACATGTCCGCAATCGTCATGATCAGCGAAGCGGCCGAATTCTGAATACCCGGCACCACCGTCTCGCCCACCCGAACCGGCAGGTTCGTCACCACACCGTCAATCGGCGACGTCGCCATCGTCCGCTGCAACGAATCCGACGCCCGGCGCAAATTCGCCTGGCTCACAACAATCCGCCGCTGCGAACCCACCAACTGCGCCGCAAACTGCTCCCGCTGCGCCCGCGCCTGCATAATCCGCGCCTCGGCTTCCGGAATCGCCGCCGTAAAGGATTCATAAGAGGCCCGCCGCATATCAAAATCCTGCTTCGAAACCAGCCCTGAATCCAGCAACAGCTTCGAGCGGTCAAAATCCGCCTTCGCCCGCACCAGGTCCGTCTTCACGCGGTCCAAATTCGCCTGCAACGTCCGGATATTCGAGTCCTGCGCCTTCAGCGCCGCTTCCGCCGCGCCCGAATCGGCTTCCGTCGAACTCACCGTCGCCCGCTGCGCCGCCACTTCCGCTTCCGGCTGGACACTCTCCAGCTTCGCCAGCAGTTGCCCCTTCTTCACCCGCGCGCCTTCCACCACCAGGATCTCCATGATCCGCGACGCGCCCTGCGCATTGCTGCCGATATTAATGTAGTTCCTCGGCTTCACTTCGCCCGAGGCGGTCACCACGCTGGTCAAATCCTGCCGGGTGGTCTTCCCCGTCTGGACAGTGACAATGCCCTTCTGATTCCACTTCATGCTGGCGTAAATCGATCCGCCAACGGCGACCAGTGCCACCACTCCAACGACAATTTTCCACGTTTTCACAGGTGCGAGCTCCCGAACGTTTTAGACGGAGCCATTCCGCCAAAAGTTCAAAAAATCTAGGTTTGCGTTACGGTTACCGGCCCTTGAGCCAGTTGACCTTCGTCGGATTGCCCATTTGGCACTGGTTGGACTCGGTCATCCCCGATGAAATCTTGGCGCACGCTACCCCTGTCGCCGTCGTCATCGCTTCCTGTTCCGTCGTCCCCACACCAATCCCACAGGCCTCGTGGCCCTGATAGGTTTTGCAGACTTCCACCTTGAAGCCGCCAACGAGCGTGGTCGAATAGGCCATCAAACCAACCAGAACAACCACCACCCCGACAATAATCCAAGTAACGGGCTTCATGGCCATTACCCTTCGAAAAAGCTGCCAATTTTGCGAAACTTCTCGTACCGGTGGTCGACAAGTTCCTTCGGCGTCAGCCCAGCCAACCGGTCGAGCGATGCCTTCAGGCTCTTCCCCAAACTCACCGCCGATTCGTCCCAGTTATTCTGCGCCCCGCCATTCGGCTCCGGCACAATCCCGTCAATCAGCCCCAGTTCCAGCATGTCCCGCGCCGTCAACCGCAGCGCGTTCGCAGCCAGCTCCGCCTTCCCCGCGTCGCGCCAAATAATGGCGGCGCAGCTCTCGGGACTGATCACGGAGTAAATCGCGTTCTCCATCATCAGGACAATATTGGCGACACCCATCGCCAACGCCCCGCCCGATCCGCCTTCGCCAATCACCACGGAAACCACCGGACTCTGCAACCGCGTCATCTCGCGCAAGCTAACCGCAATCGCCTCAGCCTGCCCACGTTCTTCGGCGTCAATACCCGGATAAGCCCCCGGCGTGTCCAACAACGCCAAAATCGGCCGCTTGAATTTGGAAGCCATCTGCATACAGCGCAGGGCTTTCCGGTACCCTTCCGGCTTCGGCATACCAAAATTGCGAATCAGCTTTTGCTTGGTATCCCGGCCCTTCTGGTGGCCAAGCAGCATAACGGGCTCTTCATGAAAGAACCCCATGCCAGCGACGATGGCGGCGTCATCGCCATACGCGCGATCGCCATGGATCTCCGAAAAACCCGTAATCAGGCGCTCAACGTAGTCCAAGGTGTGCGGGCGTTTCGGATGGCGCGCCAACTGCACGCGCTGCCACGTAATGGCAAAGGGAGAGGTCCCGCCTTCCATTCCCAACGGTATGTCTTCGATAGGCAACGTTCCTATTGTAACGTGCCCGAGGGGCCTTGTAGGTCCAGGATTAAACGCAACCCGTCGTCAACCAAATTCATGATCCGCGCCGGCACCGTCCCCTGCAGCGACTCCAGCAACATCCGATCAACGCACGCCAACTGCGACACGTTCACAACGCTCTCTCGCGGCAACCCCGCCGTCCCCTTCGGCAACAAGACATTCCCAGGTGCCGCCGCCCACCGCACGTTGGTCGTCAAAGGTATCACCAACACCGTCGCCAACCTGCTCGCGTTCAGCCGGTTGTGTTGCACAATCAGCGCAGGCCGCCGCATTCCCGGTGCCGACCCGACCGGCTCCGGAAAATCCGTCCACCAGATCTGCCCTCGTTCTATTTCCATTCGCTTCGCTGGAACGTCCGCCGGCCGGCCTCCTGAACGCCCCGGTCCGGTGTCTGATCAATCCCCTCCAAAGCGCGATTCATCGCCTCTGTCAGTCCTGCCTCCCGCCGGTCCTTCAGGTGCGCGGCCAATGCATCCGCGTACAGTTGACTCCGCGAAACGCGATCCTTCTTCGCCTGCCGCTCCGCTTCTTCAAACAAAGCATCCGGAATAGACACTGCTGTCTTCATACCCGTAGCGTACCAAAAGTTATACCCACAAAATCCCCCGCCGCACCAAATCCGGAAATATCACCTCCCGCAAACTCGGCGCCAGCAATCCAAAATCATCCCCCGCCCCAAACCAGACCAGCTCTTTAATTTCCGAAGCCGCCCGCGCCTCCCCCGTCAACGTCCCCACAAACACTTCCACCCGTACCGTCTTCCCCGCCACCGCCGCCGGCGACTCATAGGAACCCACAAACAAAACGGGCCCCAACGCCACCCCAGCCAACTCCTCGGCAACCTCTCTTCGCAAACACGCCTCCGCCGTCTCCCCTTGCTCCATCACGCCCCCCGGCAAAATCAGCAACGAAGTCGTGTGCTTCTTCCGGCACAGCAACACCCGCCCGTCGCGCACGGCAATCAACCCCGCCTTCTCAAAATCCGCCATCCCCCCAGTAAAACAAAAGCAAGAAACCCGTGTCGGTCACCACTAGTGTCCCAACGTTGCGATCGGACTCGGCTGTAACCCCATCGTTTTCAGTAGGATCAGCGGGGATTTGCCTGGGAACGATTTGAACGGCTGGTTCATGATGGCAGGATGAACGCTG
>JBIKOG010000376.1:0-5344 GCA_044358225.1 Bryobacteraceae bacterium
GATCGAGGTTTCAGGGACGTGGTTCGAAATACGTTCGGGAATCTAGCCCTAAACCTGAATCCGAGTATAAGGACCGTTTCAGTTTTTCAGCTGGAAGCAACAACCGCTCTAAACAAGAACCTTAACCATCGGGTATGGGCTCTCGCGAATCGTGGAATCATCGGGCATGCCTGCAGCTTGACGAAGATAACACCGTTAGGGAGCTTAGCGGTAATTCTGGTGAGGTTCTTTACAATGTGCAGTGAATTCTATTCGGAGAAAGACTATTTTGGTGGAATCACAGTTAGAGTCCAACTATTGTGTCCGGACATCACCTTTGAACCGAAATTCCCCGAGAGCCTCAATTCTGAAGATTTCGACCTCGTCCAAGGCGTCAACGTGCCAGACACACGACAGAGCTTTAACACAGACGAATCCAGCTTAACGATGGACTCACGGCAAGCGGACTTGTTGTCCGCCGAACAGATTGCCGAGATTTTGCTGTCTTTGATGCGTCAGACACGAGGCGCGGTAATTAACTTCCAACGACTCGAAAAAAGCGTGGAGAACTTGATAAGCAGCCCGTACTCTTCCAGAGACGACTAGCGTCTTCAAAGAACCACTGAAGCCCAAAGCATCCAGGCTCTGCTACTTCTTTTTCCCCGTATCCGGCCGGTTGTCCTTCACAAACCCGTCCCGGTTCGGCATCTTCACTTTGGGCAAAGTCTGCGCGTTCATCTCATCGCGCTCGCCAATAATCCCATTCATATGCAGAATCAGCGCCACCACGGAGTAAGTCTGATTCGCATCCAGTAACCCCGGGTTATCAAACGGCATCGCCCGGTGCACATAGTCATAAATCGTCGTCGCGTACGGCCAAAAGCTCCCGACAGTCTTCAACGGCTTCGCCGTCTTCAACGACCCCTTCCCGCCAACCAGCGGCCCTTCTTCATCTCCCTGCCCCTGCGCCCCATGGCATCGCGCGCACCGACGCGAATAGATGTCCCGCCCATCCGCCGCCGTGCCCTTCCCCGCCGGCAAGCCAGTCCCATCGGGAGCCATGAACTGGTCGGTGGCCTTAATATCATCCGCCGAAGCCGCCCGCCCCACGTTATACTTCTGCCCAAACGCACAAACCCCAAGAACGAAAACCAGCAATAAACTACGCATTTTTCACGCTCCCATCCGCCCCGATCTTCCACATCTTCACACCGTTATAGTGGTACTGCGAATTCGCCCCCCGCGCCTCGGTCAACTCCTCCCGCGACGGCTGCGTATACCCCGCCGAATCCACCGCCCGCGCCGTAATCTCCGTCTCCGTGCCGTCCCATTTCCACGGCAACCGGAACCGCGTAAACGCCTTCGGCAACCGAGGCTCCTGCAGCGCCGCCTTCGTCCAAGTCTTCCCGCCATCCGTCGAAACCTCGACTTTTTCAATCACCCCACGCCCGCTCCAAGCCAACCCGCGTATCTCCTGAAACCCCGGCCCGGCTAACTTCTGCCCGCCGCTCGGATAAGTAATCACGCTCTTCGCGTCCATCACAAACGTGAACTGCCGCGCCGTCCCATCCGCCAGTAAGTCCGTGTATTTGGAAGTCTCGTCTTTGGTCTGATTTGGCTGATCAACAATCTTAATCTGCCGCAACCATTTCACATTCACATTGCCCTCATACCCCGGCACCACCAGCCGCAACGGATACCCCTGCTCCGGCCGGATCGCCTCCCCGTTCTGGGCATAAGCAACCAGACAATCCTCCAACGCCTTCTCAATCGGCAAACTCCGGCTCATCTTGCAGGCATCGGCGCCCTCGGCCACCAGCCACTTCCCCGCCGGTTTCAACCCCGCCTCTTCCAACAAAATCTTCAACGGCACGCCCGTCCACTCGCTGCAACTGGCCAACCCGAAACTCGCCGCCACGTTCGGCCCGCCCGGCGCCTTCCACTCCCCGCCCGAATTCCCCGCGCACTCCACAAAGTAGATATGCGAAGCCGACGGCAACCGCTTCAAATCGGCGACAGTGAACACCAACGGCCGCTCAACCAGCCCATGCAGCAGCAACGTGTGCTTCGCCGGATCCAAGTCCGGCACCCCCGCATGATGCCGCTCAAAGTGCAGCGACGAAGGCGTAATAATCCCCTCCGTCTCCGCCAGCGGCGTCCGCGTCGAACCAATCTGCGGCCGCTTCAAATCCGGCACGGCCCGCTTGGCCGTCTCAAACTGTGACCGTTCCCCGTAAGCCCGAATCGGCTTCCCCAGCGCACTAGGCAGCTTCTCTTCGTCAACCTTCGCGCCCGGCTGCTGGCTGCATCCGGCCAGGGCAACAATCCCAGACAACTGTAGAAAACGGCGGCGTTCGTTTTTCGGCACGCAGCGATTGTATCCTACTTCGTTTTCACGAAAAAGATATCCACGTAATCCGCCACCTCTTCGCAAGGGTTCGCCTGCTCCCGCATCCGCCAAAACTGCCGCGCCCCGCTGATCCGGAACAAAAACGTCCCCTCCCGCACGCACTCCTTCCCCCCGGCGATATAGCTCACCCGAGTCACAATTCGCCCCTTAAACGTAAAGTCCTTCGCGTTGACCGTCACCACCTCCCCGTCAATCGAAAGCGAATCCGTCCCCTTCCCCTTCTGCTCCCCCTTCACCCGGTACACGCCCGCCTGATCGGTCACCGTCACCGAGCCCTTCGTCTTATCAACCGTCACCCACTGCAAGCTCAACGGATGCGTCCCCAGCAGCAACGCCCCCGCCGCCTTATCATTCACAACGGTGGCGCCGTTCAAACAAACAGCCAGCAAAGCCGCCAATAAACTACTGCGCCCTGCGCGCATCAATAAACCGCCGGTCATAGAAATAAAAGAACCCATCTTCGCCTCCAATCAAAAGGTCCAACTTCCCATCCCCATTCCAATCCGCCGCATTCGGCGTCGGGTTATGCCCCGCCAACGGCGCCCGCGTCACCAACCCCCTCTGCACCATCACCGCCCGCTGCAAATCCCCCCGATTCTCATACCAAACCGGCCCCTGATCGGAATCCGTAATCAAATCCAAATCCCCATCCCCATCCCAATCCACCAGGTCAATCTTCCGCCGCCCGCTCGACCCCGCCCGCCCATTCGCCAAATTCAAGAACCGCCCGCTCTCCGTCACAAAAATCCGCTCCGGAGCCCGAAGAACTAACTTCCCATCCACCCGCGCCCGCCGAAACAAACACAGGTACCCCTGATGATTCAGCATCACCAAGTCCGGCAACCCATCCTTGTCCCAATCGACAACCTCCGGCGTCGTCCTCCATTGCGTCAACAGCTGCTTCCCCACCGGCTCCCACCAAACCCACTCCGGCTTCGGCGCCGGTCCGTTCCACTCCACCTCCACATTCCGAGCCCCCTCCAACTCCTGCAAATCCCCCGTCCCCCGATACCAAACCACCTCGCCCCAAATGTCATTCACCACCACGTCCAACTTCCCATCCAAATCCCAATCCACCACCGTCGGATTCGCATACCCCCACTTCGCCTCCGCCGGCCCCTGCACGGACTTGTTCGTCCCAGCCACCCGGCGAATCGGCGCGCCCCCAGCCCGCAAATACCCGCGCGCCGTAAACACCGGCATCTCCCGCGTCCCCGTATTCTCAAACCACTCGATGTACCCCGCCGAATTCCCCGCCACCAGGTCCAACTTCCCGTCCCCGTTCCAATCCACCGCCACCGGCCGCGACAAAGACCCGCTCTTCACAAAGGGATCCATCTGTTCCAACGACCGCGGCGCCGCCCACGCCGGCTCCGTCCCAAAAGGAGCCGTATTCTCCACAAATGTCAGCGTCCCGCCCTCCTCCCCAATCAGCAACGAAGGCCGCCCATCTTTATGCCACTGCACCACCCGAGGCTCAATCATCTCCAAGTCCATCCGGAACGGTAACACTTTCGACTTCGTCAAATCCCCCCGCTCATGCACCGAAACAGTGTCCAAAAAACTCCCGATCAGCAGGTCCGCCTGCCCCGAAGCCCGCCACCGGAACATCTGCGGCGAAGGCGACCCATAGGAATCAATCGCCAACTTCACCGGCTCGGCATAACTCGCGGAAGCATTCGTCCCCGTGTTCTTCCAAAAATACACATACCCATGCAGTGGCCCGCGCAGCCATTCGCCCTTGCTGTTAAACGCATCATCCCAGCCATAATCTCGCCAATCGCTAACCCCGTTCAGCAGGTCAACTTTCCCATCCCCATCCCAATCCACCGGAAGCCAAACGTCATCGCGCCCCACATGGTACGACCGCTTCAAATTAAACACCCGAGGCTCATTAAACTGGTTCCGCCGGATATCGGAAAACCACCTCCCCCCGGCCGAAGTCGCGTCCAGCCTCCCATCCCCGTCCACATCCCCGATCGCCAGGTTTTTCAACGGTGGCGCCAGATAAACGGCGCTGTCATAGAGTGGCGCCGCCTGCGACCCAATATTCCGAAAGAAAAAGGTGCCGTTATAAGGACGATCCGGCGAAGCCACAATCAAGTCCATATCGCCATCGTTATCCCAATCCAGCGCGATCGCGTGCGAATACAACCCCACCGCCAGCTTCCCCCGGACGCCAACGCGGCCATACGTCACCCGATCCCCGCTGCCCACCATCGCCGGCGCCGCCACCCGTTCCGTCTCCCCCTGGCCAAAGGTGTCCCAAGTGGCAACATAAGCCTTCGCCCCCGTAGAGACAAAGTGGAGCCAAGCCGTCGGCCGCCGGTAGTCCACCTTCACCGGAATCGGCGTCCGCGTGGCCTCTTCATAGAACCGCACCGAATCGGCATTAAACCCACGCGTGACCGGAATCTCAATCCGCACCGGCACCCCGGCGGGCGAGTCCACCTGCAGCGAGTTCGACTGCCGATTCTTATCCGCCGCAAACGCCAGCGAACCCAACAGCAAGACGATAAAGAGACGCATCCCATCCAGAATACAGTGCCCCGCCAACGTCATCCCTCCAACCCAACTTCCCGCGCCGCCTCCCCCCACCTCCCCCCACCTCCCCCGGCCTCCCCCGGCCTCCCCCGGGGACCTGGCGGGCAGACCCTCCGACCCGGTTCGGCCCGTAACCCAACCACAGCCATGTCCCCAAGACGCGAAACCACCCGCAAACCGCGAACCGGCGCGACGCCATCGGGGGCAGTTCGCCACCCGGAAAAAACGGCAAGAAAAAGTTCCACCCACTGATCAAATTCACCCAACTCCTTCGCTGAGTGGGGAGAAGACGCCGCAGCCAACAAGCCGCCGCAAAAACACAGCCAAAGGAATCAGAATCATGAAACTCAAGACCAACATCAAAGCCGGCGTGAAAGTCGGCGGCTACACCGACCCCAATCACAACCAATC
>JBIKOG010000022.1:0-60135 GCA_044358225.1 Bryobacteraceae bacterium
GGGAGGTTGGCCATGTGGGCGAGTTGTTTCAGGTACTCCTTCAATGGGCGGGCGGGGGTGCCCCAGTAGGTTTCGCCGCCGCGGACGATCTTGGACGTGAGCACGCCGGAGCCCGAGCCGAGGACGGCGCCGGATTCGACGCGGACTTTGTCGCCCATGCCGACCTGGCCGCCGATGATGGAGTTGGCCTCGATGATGCAGCCGCCGCTCATGCCGGTTTGGGCGGCGATGACGACGTGATCTTCGATGCGGCAGTTGTGGCCGATGTGGACCATGTTGTCGAGCTTGACGCCGTTGCCGAGTTTGGTGACGCCGAGGGCGGCGCGGTCGACGGTGGAGTTGGCGCCGATTTCGCAGTCGTCACCGAGCTCGACGGTGCCAACCTGGGGGAACTTCTGGTAGGCCCCGGCGATTTTGACGAAGCCGAAGCCATCGGCACCGAGGACGACGCCGGAGTGGAGGATGGCACGGGCGCCGATGGTGACGCGGTCGTAGATGGTCACGCGGGGGTGGAGGAGGCTGTTGGGGCCGATGGTTGTGTCGTCACCGATGGCGCAGCCGGCGCCGATGACGGTGCCTTCGCCGATGGTGGCGCGTTCGCCGATGACGGCGTTGGGGCCGATGTGGGCGGTGGCGGGGACTTGCGCGGTTTCCGCTACTACCGCGGTGGGATGGATACCGGGGGCGAATTTCTTCGCGGGGTAGAGCATCATGAGCGCCATGGCGAAGGCGGTGCGCGGGTCCTTCGCGCGGATGCACGTGCGGCCGGCGGGGAAGGCGTCATCGACGATCAAGCAACCGGCGGGGGATTGGGCGGCGAGGGCTACGCCCTTGCGGCCGGTGGCGAAGGAGAGGTCGTTAGGGCCGGCTTCTTCGACGGGTAGGGCCTTTGTCAATTCGAGATCGCCATCGCCTTCGAAGGGGGCCTGGAGACGCTTCGCCAAATCGGAAACACGCATGACTTGTATGATACGAAGCCGGGCGTGAGCTCCGTTAGAGGGTCCAGGTGGCGGAGGGGACCCAGCCGGTTCCTGCGTTCTGGTTGTCAGTGACCCAAAGGTAGAGCGTCTTGGCGCCGGTTGCGTAGGGGCCCTTGCGGGTGATGGTCAGGTTCAGCTGTATGTCGGTGCTGGAGGTCTGGGTTGCGGTGCCGGTCACCGTACATTGGGAGTTGGTCCCGAGGGCGGTCAGCGTGTCGTTGTAGACGGAGACCGTGTTCGTCGCGCGGTCGTAGAAGCCGTGACAGGTGTTGGTTGGGATGTTGCGGCTGGTGTCGAGCAGGAAATAGATGCGATTGAGGTCCGTGGCGCCATTGCGGTCATTTGCGGTGATCGTGAACGTTTGGGTGGTTGTGGTGGTGCTGATGGGCGTGACGGAGACGAGGGCCGGGGGTTGCTGCGGGCCGACGTTCCAGGTGGCGATTGGCAGCCAACCGGTCCCGGTGTTGGCGCTGTCGGTGATCCAGGTGTAGACGTTCAGGTTGCCGATGGAGTAGGTGCTGCTGCGGGTGATGGTGAGTGCGAGCTGGATACTGTTCGGAGATAGTGTGGCGGCGGTGGCGGAGACGGAGCACTGGGTGTTGCCGCCGAAGCCGGTGAGCGAATCGTTGTAGAGGTAGGTTGTGTTGAGGGCGCGGTCGTAGAAGCCGTGGCAGGTGTAGGTGGGGATGCTGGTGTCGGGGTTGACCAGGAAGAAATAGATGCGGTTGATGTCGGTGGCGCCGTTGGGGTCGTTGGCGGTGATGGTGAAGGTCTGGGTGAGGTTCGTCGACGTGGCCGGGGTGGCGGAGAGGAGCGTGGGCGGTTGCTGGTTGCCGATGTTCCAGGTGGCGATGGGGAGCCAGCCGGTGCCGGTGGCGGCGTTGTCCGTGATCCAGGTGTAGACGTTGAGGCTGCCGGTGGCGTAGGCGCCCTGGCGGGTTATGGTGAGCGTGTATTGGATGTCCGTTGCCGAGGTGGTGGTGGCCGTGGCGGTGACCGCGCATTGGGAGTTTGTGCCGAAGCCGGTGAGGGCGTTGTTGTAGAGGAATGTTGTGTTGAGGGTGCGGTCGTAGAAGCCGTGGCAGGTGTTGGCGGGGATATTGGTGTTGGGATTTACCAGGAAGTAGATGCGGTTGATGTCGGTGGCGCCGTTGGGGTCACGGGCGGTGATGGTGAAGGTTTGGGTGGCCGTGGTGGGCGCGGATGGCGTGGCGGAGGCCAGCACTGGGGGTTGCTGGGTGCCGAGGGCCCAGGTGGCGATTGGCAGCCAGCCGGTGCCGGTGTTGGCGTTATCGGTGATCCATGTGTAGAGATTTAGATTGCCGTTGGCGTCGGCGCCTTGGCGGGTGATGGTGAGCGTGTATTGGATGTCCGTTGCCGAGGTGGTGGTGGCCGTGGCGGTGATGGCGCATTGGGAGTTTGTGCCGAAGCTGGTGAGGGCGTCGTTGTAGAGATACGTTGCGTTCAGGACGCGGTCGTAGAAGCCGTGGCAGGTGTTGGTGGGGATATTGGTGTTCGAGTTCAACAGGAAGTAGATGCGGTTGATGTCGGCGGCGCCGTTGGCGTCACGGGCGGTGATGGTGAAGGCCTGGGTGGCCGTGTTGGTGGTGGCTGGGGTGGCCGAGGCGAGGGTGGGCGGTTGTTGGGCACCCGTGTTCCAGGTGCTGGCGGTGAGCCAGCCGGTGCCGAGGCCGGTGGCGTCGACGATCCAGGCGGAGAGGGTGAGGCTGCCGCTGGCGTAGGCACCCTGGCGGGTGATGGTGAGGGTGTACTGGAGGTCGCTACCGGAGACGGTGGCGGCGGCTGTGATGGCGCATTGGGAGTTTGTGCCAAAGCCGGTGAGGTCGTTGTTGTAGAGGGAGGTGGTGTTGAGGACGCGGTCGTAGTAGCCGTGGCAGGAGTTGGCGGCTATTGTGGTGCCGTTGGCGAGGAGGAAATAGATGCGGCTGATGTCGGTGAAGCCGTTGCCGTCGCGGGCGGTGAGGGTGAAGGTCTGGGTGGTGGCGGCGGTGGTGGTGGACGGGGTGGCGGCGGCGAGGGTTGGGGCTAGGGGGACGGTGGGGGGAGTGGTGTAGTCGATGAAGAGGATGCGGTTGTTGCCGGAGTCACTGAAATAGAGGCTGCCGTTGCCATCGACGGCGACGCCCTGGGGCTGGGAGATGACGGCTCCGTTGCCGTTGCCGACGATGGTCGAGATGGTTCCGTTTGGAGTGACTTTGCGGATGCGGTTGTTCAGGCTTTCGGCGATGTAGAAGTTGCCTGTGGCGTCGGCGGCGACCGAGACGGGGGTGTAGAGCTGGATGGCGGTGGCGACGCCGGCATCGCCGTTGTAGCCGGGACTTCCGGTACCTGCGACGGTGGTGGTGATCCCGGTGGAGGAGGTCCATTTGCGGATGCGGCCGTTGTTGGTGTCGGCGATGTAGAGATTGCCAGCGGGGTCGAGGGAGACGCCGGAGGGGGCGTTGAGATTGCTGTCGATGGTGGTGATGATGTTGGTGGCTGCGTCGATGCGGCGGATACGGTTGTTGTTGGTGTCGGCCACGTAGAGGTTGCCGGCGGGATCGACGGCGAGGCTGGAGGGGCTGGCGAGCCACGCGTTGGTGGCGAGGGCGCCATCGCCGCTGGGACCGGCGATGCCGGTGCCGGCGATGGTGGAGATGAGGCCGGTGACGGCGTCGACCCGGCGGATGCGGTGGTTGCCGCGGTCGGCGATGTAGAGATTACCTGCGGGGTCTACGGCGACGCCGGAGGGGGCGTTGATTTGGGCGAAGGAGGCGAGGCCACCATCGCCACTGAAGCCGATGGCGCCGGACCCGGCGACGGTGGAGATGACGCGGGTGGAGGCGGTGATTTTGCGGATGCGGTGGTTGCCGGTGTCGGCGAAGTAGACGTTGCCATTGGTATCGATGGCGATACCGGCAGGGGTGTTGGTACGGGCGAGGATGGCCGCGCCGCCGTCGCCAGTGGATCCGGCGACGCCGGTGCCGGCGATGGTGGTGATGGCTCCGTTGGCGGTGACGCCCCAGGGGGTGTTGGCGCCGTTGGAGGCCGACTGGGTGACGGTGAAGAGTTTGCCGGCGACCAGGATGGTGGCGGTGCGGGCGGCGGTGCCGGTGTTGGCGGTGACGGAGTAGCTGACGGTGGCGGTGCCGTTGCCGGTGGGGGTGGTGATGGTGAGCCAGGTGTCCGTGCTGGTGGCGGTCCAGGCGGCGTTGTTCGAGACGGTCAGCGTGAAGCTGGCGGAGGCGGCGGCGGGGGCGAGGAGGGCGGAGGCGGCAGAGAGGGTGACGGCGGGGGCGGGTTGGCTGATTACGGTGGAGGCGCCGTTGACGGTGATGGTGGCAAAACGGGCGGTGGTGCCGGGGTTGGGTGTGGTGGTGTAGGTTAGCGTGGCGTCACCGGAGCCGCTGGCGGCGGAGAGGGTGAGCCAAGGGGCGCTGCTGGTGGCGGACCAGTAGGCACCGGCGGGCTGGGTGGCGATTTGGATGGACTGGGCGCCGGGGGTGAGGGTGACGGTGGGGGAGGCGAAGTCGATGTAGCGGATGCGGTAGTTACTGTGGTCGGTGATGTAGAGGCTGCCGAGGTTATCGACGGCGACGAAGTAGGGGTAGTTCAGTTTGGCGGTGATGGCGGCGCCGCCGTCGCCACTGTCGCCGCGAGTAGTGCCGGCGACAGTGGTGATAATGCCGGTGGTGGTGTTGATGCGACGGACGCGGTGGTTGAAGGTATCGGCAAAATAGACATTGCCATTTGCATCGGCGGTGATGCCGTACGGCGACCAGAGCTTTGCGGCAAGGGCGGGGCCACCATCGCCTTCGAGACCGGCGTCGCCGGTACCAGCGATGGTGGTGATGATCCCGGTGGTGGCGTCGATCCTGCGGATGCTGTGCTTGCCAGTGTCGCTGATGAAGATGTTGTCGTCCGCATCGACGGCGATGCCGCGCGGATTACTGAAACTGGCGAGTTCGGCGGGGCCGCCGTCTCCGCCTCCGGCGAGACCGAATGGCCCGGAGCCGGCGATGGTGGTGATGATTCCGGTGATGGCGTCGACACGGCGGATTCGATTGTTGAAGCTGTCGGCAAAGAGGAGATTGCCAGCGGCGTCAACGGCGACGCCGTTGGGGTCATTGAGGGCTGCCGCGGTGGCTACTCCGCCGTCTCCGCCAAAGCCACGTGTGCCGTTGCCGGCGACGGTGGTGATGGTCCCCGAGATGGCATCGATTTTGCGGATGCGGTAGTTGTAGTAACTATCGGCGAAGTAGATGTTGCCCTGCTTGTCGACGGCGACACCGACGACACCGGAGATCTGGGCACTGGTGGCCGGGCCGTTATCGCCGGAGAAGCCGGCGAAGCCCTTGCCGGAAGCGGTGGTGATGATGCCGGTGGCAGGCGTGACTTTGCGGAGGCGTGGTTGTACTATGGCGAGTTGTGAGTTTGTAAAGTCGGCGAAGAACACAGTGCCATTGGCGTTGACGGCGATGCCCTGGGGGCCGTTGTTCGCGGCGCTTGTGGCGGGGATGTTGTCGTTAGAGAAGCCTACGGCGCCAATGCCGGAGATAGTGCGAATGGTTCCGGTGGAAGAGGGGCCCCAGGGGCTGTAGGAACCGTTCGAGGCGGCTTGGACGACGGGGACGACTTTGCCGGCGATGAGGAGCGTGGCGGTGCGGGCCGTTGTGCCGGGGTTGGTGGTGACGGTGTAGGTGAGTGTCTGGTTGCCGGTGCCAGTGGCGGACGAGATGGTGAGCCATGTGTCACTGCTTTGGGCCGTCCAGGGGACGGCGGGAGTGGTCGTAAGATTGACGGTCCCGGACGACGCGGCGGGGCCGAGAGTGAGGGCGGCGGGAGCAAGCGTGATGGCCGCTCCGGATTGGCGAACGAGGAAGGTCTGCGAGCCGATTCGAATGGTGGTTGAGCGGGGAGTGGGGGAGAGATTCTGGGTGAAGGTATAGGTGAGCGTCCCGGACCCGGTGCCGCCGGGGGCGGAGAGGGTGAGCCAAGTGTCACTGGCGGCGGCGAACCAGGGCGCTCCCGCGGGGGTGGCAGTGACGGTGACCGAACCGGCGGTGGCGGTGGTGGCGTGGAAGTTTCCGGCGGCGCCTAACGTGATGGTGGGGGTGCTGCGATCGAGGAAAAAGATGCGGCCGACGGAGTTGGCGTAATAGTCTCCGATGTAGATGTCGCCAAGGACATCGGCGGCGAGCGAGACGGGGCAGACGGATACGCTGGCGCCGTCCCCGGGGATTGCGGTGGCGCCGTCCCCGGCGACCGTACCGAGCTTGTTCGTGGCGGCGAAGATGACGCGGACGCGGCAGTTCATTTTGTCCGCGATGTAGACGTTGTTCTCTACATCAACGGCAAGGCCGGTCGGTTGATAGAACTGGGAGGAGACGGCGTCGACGCCATCGGGGGAGAAGCCCTGCGTGCCGTTGCCGGCGATGGTGGCGATGCTATTTGTGCCGGCGAAGATTTTGCGGATGCGGAGGTCATCGGTGAAGAGGAGATTCCCCAGGCTATCGAAGGCCATTGCGAGAACCGAGGTTAACTGGGCGTTGGCGGCCGGGCCGCCGTCGCCGCTGAAGCCCGCGATGCCGGTGCCGGTGAGGGTGGAGATGTTGCCGGTGGTGGAGTCGATACGGCGGATGCGCTTGTTGGAAGAGTCGGTGAAGTAGACGTTGCCGGCGGCGTCGAGAATGATGGCCCCGGGGGCGGAGAGCTGGGCGGCGGTGGCTGGGCCGCCATCGCCGGAGAAGCCAGCGGCGCCGGTGCCGGCGAGGGCGGCGATGGTTCCGGTGCCGGCGGCGACCTTGTTGATGCGGTGGTTGAGAGTGTCGGAGACGTAGAGGTTGCCGGAGGGATCGACGGCGACTCCGCCGCCGCCCGCGCCGGTGATGCTGGTGATGATTCCGGTGGCGCCATCGATGCGGCGGACGGAGGCAGGATTGAAGGGGTCCGTGGGGAAGAAGATTGCGCCGTTGCCATCGATGGCGAGTTGGGTTGGCGGATGGAAGGTGGCCTGGAGGGCGGGGCCGCCGTCGCCTGAGCCGATGGGGAAGTTGTACCGGCCGGCGATGACGCGGGCGGTGTTGTCCCCGAAGATGCCCCATTGGTTGTAGGCGCCGGAGAGGGAGGTCTGGGTGACGAGGAGCGTTTTTCCGGAGACGACGATGGTGGCGCGGCGGGCGTTGGCGTTGGGGTTGGCGCCGAAGGAGTAGGTTACGGTTTGGGTGCCGGTGCCGCTGGTGGGGCTGACGGTGAGCCAGGGGTCGGTTGTGGTGACGGTCCAGGCTTGATCGGCGGTTATCTGGAAAGTGCCGGAGCCGGAGGTGGGAGGGGCGAAGACGGCGGGGGCGGAGAGCGTGACGGCGGCGCGGGCCGGTGTGTGCGCCGCGCGCGGCACGGCCAGGGGCCAGGACTCGCTCTCGTTGCCGGCGAAGGGCTGATCCGCTTTCACGGTGATCCAGGTGGCGCGGCGAGTATCGGCGAGCTGTTTGGGGAGGCCGTTGGCTGGATCCCCGCTCCACCACCAAACATTGCCGGCTACATCCAGGGCGAGGGTGAAACTGCTGCCGGCGGCAATCGCCTGGACGGCGGGCAGGCTGGGCACCTGACGGTACGAAGCCAAGCCGGCGTTCGCGGCGTTGGGGGCGGTCCAGACGGTGCCATCCGCAAGGAGGCGTACGGCGTGGCGTTGGCCAGCGGGATTGCCGGCGTTTTGCGCAGAAGCAGGCAGGAGCGCTAATAGAACGACCAGGGTGCGGTAGATGTAGGGAGCCATAGATACTCCGCAGGTGGGGGGCGGCTGTCTGCGGCCCCTCTTAATTGTCGCCCCTTTGGCGGAGGCCCATGCTACAACGATAAGACAGATGGCCATCGATCCTTCCGCCCGCATCGCCTCCACGGCGAGGGTACACCCGAACGCGCATGTCGGCCCGCAGACCGTGGTGGGCGAGTTTTGCATTATCGAAGAAGACGTCACGGTTGGCGCGAACAACGTGTTGGAGCCGTATGTATTTTTGAAGCGCTGGACGACGCTGGGGGATGAGAACGAGATTTCGGCGCAGACCGTGCTGGGCACCGATCCGCTGGACAAGGGCTTTGCGGGGCAGCGGAGTTATTTGAAGATTGGCAGCCGGAACAAGATTCGCGAGCACTACACGATCTCGCGGGGGTCGAAGCCGGAGACGTCTACGGTGATTGGGGATGATAACTTCATCATGACGTCGGGGCATATTGCGCATAATGCGGTGATTGGGAACGCCACGATCATTGCGAGCTGCGCGCTGGTGGCGGGGTATGCGGAGGTGGAAGACCAGGCGTTTCTTTCCGGTGGGGCGCTGATTCACCAGTTCGGGAAGGTGGGGCGGCTGGCGATTATCAGCGGGAATACGCGGGTGAGCCTGGACGCGCCGCCGTTCTTTACCTATGCCGGATTTAAGATTGAACCGTGTGGGTTGAACCTCATCGGCTTGCGGCGGGCGGGGATCTCGGCGCCGGAGATTCATCAGTTGAAGAAAGCCTACCGGCTGATGTATCGGAACGGGTTACCATTGCAGGAGGCTTTGCGGCGGATTGAGACGGAACTGCCCGGTCCGCTGACGGAACACCTGGTTCAGTTTGTGAGAAACTCCAAGCGCGGCATCTGTCGAGAAGCCCCCAAAAATCAATCGGAATGAAACTTTTCGCCATCGCCGCGATTGCCCTGTCCAGCCTCGCGCAAGACGCTCCGCTCACCATGAAAGACGCCGTGCGTCAGGCCTCCGAGCGGTATCCGTCCATTCGCGTTTCGCGGGAGCAGATTGCCGAAGCGGCGGCTTCGGTGAGGCTGGCGCAGACGGCGTTTTTGCCGCGGGTGGATGCGATTGCGCAGGTGAACCGGGCGACTACGAATAACGTTTTTGGGTTGTTCTTTCCGAACCCGGCACTCCCAGCGATTTCGGGGCCGCAGATTGATGGCGACCAGACGCGTAGCGTATTTGGGGCGGCGTTGGGCTTGATGGTGACGTGGGAGCCGTTTGACTTCGGGCGGCGTCAGGCGGACGTGGATGTCAGTGCCTCCGCGAAGGCCCTGGCGGAGGCCGCGGTGGCGCGGACGAAGCTGGACGTGGCGGCGGCTACGGCGGACGCGTATTTGACGGCGCTGGCGGCGGAGCAGGCGGTGGGCGCGGCGAAGGCCGGGATCACGCGGAACAAGGAATTTGAACAGATCATTGAGGCGTTGACCAAAGCGGAGCTGCGGCCGGGTGCGGATTTGGCGCGGATCCAGGCCGATACGATTCAGGTGGAGACGCAGGTGGTGCGGGCGGAGCAATCCGTGGCGCAGGCGAAGGCGCTGTTGGAACAGTATGTGGGCGCGACGGTGAAGGCGTTGGACGCGGCTCCGTTTTTGAAGGCGGGGGGCGCTGTCGACGCTGGCGCGGCTGGCATCACGGCGGCGCATCCGCAGTTGGTGGAACAGCAGCGTTCGATTGAAGAGATCATCGCGCGGATGAAGGCCGTGGATAAGGGCTGGTATCCGAAGTTCGCGGTGCAGGCGTCGGCGTTTGGGCGCGGATCGGGGGCGCGCGTTTCGGGCCCGTTCGCGGGCGGGGCGCATGGGCTGTATCCGGACCGGGGGAACTGGGCGGTTGGGTTCACGGCGACGTTGCCCCTGCTTGAGTTTAAGCAGCTGCGGATCCGCAAAGAGGTGGAAGCACAGCGGCAGACTCGCGAGGAATCGAAGAAGGAATTGGTGGAGCGGGAGTTGTCGGGGCGGTTGGCGCAGGCGAAGGTGCAGCTGGACGGGGCGCGGCGGATCAACACGCTGGCGCCGCGGCAGTTGGCTTCGTTGCAATCGGTGTTGACGCAGACGCAGGCGCGGTACCGGGCGGGGCTGGGGACGCTGCTCGAAGTGGCCGATGCGCAGCGGCAGTTGACGCAGGCCGAGATTGAGGCCGCGCTGGCGCGGTTGGCTGTGTGGCGCGCGGAGTTGGCGATGGCCTACGCGCAGGGTGATTTGGAACCGTTTCTGGCGAGGCTTCCCTAACGATGTGGCTGATCCTCAGCGCGCTGCGCCGTCCGGTCACCGTTGTGGTGGCGGTGCTGGCTGTGGTGATGGCGGCGGGGCTGGCAGTGACGCGGATGGCGATCGATATTTTTCCATCGCTGGGGGCGCCGACGATTTATGTGGCGCAGCCGTATGGCGGCATGGATCCGGCGCAGATGGAAGGGTATTTAACCTACTACTACGAGTATCACTTCCTCTACATTGCGGGCATTGAACACGTTGAATCGAAGAACATTCAGGGCGCCTCGCTAATGAAGCTGGTGTTCCATCCGGGCACCGATATGGACCAGGCGATGGGGCAGGTGGTGGGGTATGTGAACCGGTCGCGGGCGTTCATGCCGCCGGGGGTGGTGGGGCCATTTATCACTCGTTTTGATGGCGGTAGTTTGCCGGTGGGGCAGTTGATTTTTTCGAGCGCGACGCGGAGCCCGGCGGAGATGCAGGACATTGCGTTGAACCGCGTGCGGCCGCTGTTTGCGACGCTGCCGGGCGTGTCGGCGCCGCCGCCGTTTGGCGGGAATCAGCGGGCGATTGTGGTGCGGTTGGATCCGGACAAGATGCGGACGCATCGCATTTCGCCGGAGGATGCGATCAAGGTTGTGAACCAGGCGAGTTCGGTGCAGCCGGCGGGGAATATCCGGATTGGCGATTTCAATAATCTGGTGGAATCGAACTCGGCGCTGGGTGGGAATTTGAGTGAGCTGTTGCGGGCGCCGCTGCGGCCGGGGGAATCGCCGCCGACGTTTTTGGGCGATATTGCGACGATTGAGAATGGCACCGATATTGTGACTGCGTATGCGCATGTGAATGGCAAGCGCACGGTTTATATGCAGATCACCAAGCGGGCCGATGCGTCGACGCTGGATGTGATCCGGCGGGTGCGGGAAAATTTGGGCGCGTTTAAGGCTGTTTGCCCGGAAGACGTGGATGTACGGGTGGAGTTTGACCAGTCGCGATTTGTGACGGCGGCTTTGCGGTCGCTGGTGAATGAGGCCGCGCTGGGGGCGTTGCTGACGGCGCTGATGGTGCTGATTTTCCTGCGCGATTGGCGGAGCAGTTTGATTGTGGTGGCGACGATTCCGGTGTCGTTGTTGGCGGCGGTGATCGGACTGTGGGCCTTTGGACAGACGTTGAACATGATGACGCTGGGCGGGCTGGCGCTTGCTGTTGGTGTGCTGGTGGACGAGGCGACGGTTGAGATTGAGAACATCCATTCGCACATGGCCGAGGGGCTGAGCCGGGCACGGGCGGTGGTGGATGCGGCGTCGAAAACGGCGGTAGCGCGGTTCCTTTCGATGTTGACGATTCTGGCGGTTTTCCTGCCTTCGTTCTTTATGACGGGTGTGGCGCGGCAGCTGTTTGTGCCGTTGGCGCTGGCGGTTGGGTTGGCGATGGTGGCGTCGTATTTGTTGTCGTCGACGCTGGTGCCGGTACTGGCGACGTGGCTGATGCGGAACGCGTCGGCGGACGAAGGGTCGTCGTTGAAGGCGGCTTATACGGCGTATTTGAAAGTTGTACTGGGCGCGCGGTGGGCGGTGGTGGCGGGGTTCCTGGTGGTGACGGGCGGGTTGGTGTATTGGCTGCTGCCGTCGATGGGCAAAGAGATTTTTCCGATCGTGGATACGGGGCAGTTCAAGCTGCGGATTCGGGCGGCGACGGGGACGCGGATTGAGCGCACCGAGATGGTGGCGCTGCGGGCGTTGCAGATTGTGGAGCGGCTGGTGGGGAAAGAGCATGTCGCGATTAGCTCCGGATTTATTGGGGTTCAGCCGGCGAGTTATCCGATCAACACGCTGTATTTGTGGACGTCGGGTCCGCATGAGGCGGTGCTGCAGGTGCAGCTGAAGCCGTCGGCGACGCCGCGCGGGGAAGAGTTGAAAGAGAAGCTGCGCGAGTATTTTGCGCGGGAGTTGAAGGACACGACGATTTCGTTTGAGGCCGGGGATATTGTTTCCGAGGTGTTTTCGTTCGGTTCGCCGACACCGGTGGAAGTGGCGATGCAGGGCCCGTCGCTGGCGGCGAATCTGGACCACGCGCGGAAGGTGATGAAAGAGTTGCAGACGGTGAAATCGCTGCGGGATTTGCAGTTCGCGCAGCCGCTGGATTATCCGACGGTGGATGTGAAGATTGACCGGGAACGGGCCGGGCAGTATGGGTTGACGATGCAGGATGTGTCGAAATCGCTGGTGGCGGCGACATCGTCGAGCCGGTTCACGGATCCGAACTATTGGCGCGACCCGGTGAGCGGGAACGCGTTCCAGATTCAGGTGGAGATTCCGCAGCACCGGATGGCGTCGACGGACGACCTTTCGAATTTACCGGTGATGAATAACCGGCAGGCGCGGCCGGTGTTGGGCGATTTGGCGACGATTGAACGCGGCAAGACGTTCGGCCAGGTGGAACGGTACAACATGCAGCGGGTGATCTCCGTGACCGCCAATATTCAGGGCAAGCCGCTGGGCGATGTGGAGAAGGAAATTCAGGCCGCGGTTGAGCGCGCGGGCAAGCCGCCGCGGGGTGTTACCGTCAATATTCGCGGGCAGATTCCGCCGTTGCGGGAAACGCTGGCGGGGCTGCAGACGGGGCTGTTGATTGCGATTGCGGCGATCTTCCTGTTGCTGACGGCGAACTTCCAGAGTTTCCGTTTGGCGCTGGCGGTGGTGCTGACGCTGCCGGCGGTGGTGGCGGGGTCGTTGCTGGCGTTGAAGCTAACGGGTGGCACGTTGAATGTGCAGAGCTTCATCGGCATCATCATGGCCACGGGCATTGCGACGGCCAATTCCATTTTGTTGGTGACGTTTGCGAACATGGCTTTCCGGCATGGACAGACGCCGATGAACGCGGCGCTGGACGGCGCGCGCGGGCGACTGCGCGCTGTGCTGATGACGGCGCTGGCGATGATTGCCGGCATGATGCCGATTGCGCTGGGCCTGGGCGAAGGCAGTGAGCAGACGGTGCCGCTGGGCCGCGCGGTGATCGGCGGGTTGATCCTGGCCACCTTTACGACTTTGACATTGCTGCCGGCGCTGTACGCGATTTTGCAGGCCCGCGGCACCTCTACTTCCAAATCGCTGGATCCGAACGACCCTATGAGCAGCTACTATGAACGCACGTAATTTTCTTCTGCCCATCCTGTTTGCCGCTGCCGTTGCGGCGCAGGAGACGACACCGGTTGTCGTGAAAGTGTTGGACCGGCGCTTGAAATTGCCGGCGGAGGTGCAGGCGTATCAGTCTGTGGATCTGGTGGCGCGTGTGCAGGGGTTTGTGGAGAAGGTGCTGGTGGATCGCGGCAGTATGGTGAAGAAGGGCGATCTGTTGGTGGAGCTTTCGGCGCCGGAGATGAAGGCGCAGTTGAGCGAGTTTGAGGCCAAGGCGCTGGCGATTGAGAGCCAGAAGGCGGAGGCGGAGGCGCGGTTGGCGGCGTTGGAAAGTACATTGTCGCGGTTGCGGGATGCGGCGACGACGCCGGGGGCGATTGCGGCGAATGAGGTGGTGCAGTCCGAGAAGGCCGTGGAGGCGCAGAAGGCGTTGATTCGGAGCATTCAGACGCAGGCGACGGCGGCGCGGGCATCGGCGGCGGGGTTGAAAGAGATGCTGCAGTATCTTTCGGTGACGGCGCCGTTTGATGGGGTCATCACGGAACGGAAGGTGCATCCGGGGGCGCTGGCGGGGCCGTCGGCACCGGCGTTGTTGCGGTTGGAGCAGATATCGCGGCTGCGTGTGGTGGTGGCGGTGCCGGAGTCGGAAGTGAGCGGGATTGTGCGGGGGGCGGCGGTGCCGTTTACGATTCAGGGCGGTTTGTCGGGGACGGGGACGGTGGCGCGGTTGGCGCGGTCGTTGGATCCACGGACGCGGACGATGTCGGTGGAATTGGATGTCAGCAACGCCGGTGGCGCGCTGGCGCCCGGGATGTATGCGGAGGTGACGTGGCCGGTGCGGAAGGCGAAGGGGTCGATCCTGGTGCCGCCGGGGGCGGTGGTGACGACGACGGAGAAGGTGTTTGTGATTCGCAATAACGGCGGCACGGCGGAGCATGTGCAGGTTTCCAAGGGTGCGTCGGCGGGGGATTTGATTGAGGTGTTTGGGAATTTGAAAGATGGGGATTTGGTGGTGAAGCGGGGGTCGGACGAAATTCGGGCGGGACAGGCGATAAAGTAGTCGTAGTCCTTATGCGTATCCTCTGCTCGCTTCTGTTTGCCGCGACGATGTTTGCTGCGCCTAGCCCGTTTGTTGGCCGGTGGAATTTTAGTATGCCGAATAGCCGGGCGTCGTGGCTGGGTATTACGGAAAAGAATGGGGCGTTGGAGGTTTGGTACCAGCCGACGGGTGGGAATGTTTTCCAGCTCAAAGATGTGAAGCAGAGCGGCAGCCATCTTTCGTTGACTTTGGTGGCGGCGAATGAGAAGCGGCCGGCGGTGACGTGGGAGCTGGACGTTGTTGGGAAGACGCTGAAGGGGCAGCAGCTGCGCGCGGGTGTGGCGACGCCGTTGGAAGGTACGCCGGCGCCGAAGCTGGACGGCGCGGCACCTAAGAAATGGACCAAGCCGGAGCCGCTGTTCAATGGCCGTGACCTGACCGGGTGGGAGCCGATGGGGGACCCGAAGAACTCGCATTGGGTGGTGAAGGACAGCCTGCTGGTGAATGAAGACCATGGCGCCAACCTTCGCTCCACGCGCAAGTTTGGTGACTTCAAGCTTCACTTCGAAGTACTGTGTCCGGATCACGCGAACTCCGGTTTTTATCTGCGTGGGCGGTACGAAGTGCAGTTGGAATATGAGCCCCTTTCGGCGAATCCGCCGGAGCGCCGGATCGGTTCCGTGTATGGCCGGATTGCTCCGGAGGGCGAGCTGAAGCGCCAGCCGGGCGAGTGGGAAACGTTCGACATTACCCTCACCGGGCGCCGCGTGACGGTGGTTCGCAACGGCGTCACGACGATCAACAATAAGGAAATTGAAGGGATTACCGGTGGGGCGCTGGATGCCAACGAGGCCGAGCCGGGCCCGTTCTACATTCAGGGCGATCATACCGGCGGGCTGAAGTTCCGGAACATCACGATCGCTGTGCCGGCTGGCAAATAGCCACCATAAGAAGTTTCGATTGACGGGCGCGGCCCCGGTTTCTTATCCTGCCAATACGTCCGTTCCTCCGTCCAGGAAATGAATTGCGCCTTGCCGCGCTTCCCCCTCACTGTCTGAGCCCTCGCGCCCTCGTTGTGGCGTGACGTTAACTTCAGGGGGTTTGTCATCGTGAATCGACTTCTCGTTGCGGCTATTGCCGCTCTCTTGCCGCTATATGCCCAGACCAGCTCGCTGCAGGGCACTGTCACTGACGCCCAAAATGCGGCCATCGCCGATGCCATCGTCAGTCTTATCAACACCGATACCACGGCGCAGCGCAAATCGCTGGCTTCTTCCGTGGGTGCGTACTCATTCGTCCAGGTTCCGCCTGGGAACTATCGCGTCGAGGTCCAGCATCCGGGCTTCCGCAAATTCTCTTCGCAGATCCGGCTGCAGATCAACACGCCGGCCACGCTGAACGTCGCCCTGGAGTTGGGGCAGGTTACCGAGACGGTGAACGTCAGTGAAGAAGCGGTCTCCATCAATACACAGAACGCGACCATCGGCAGCCCGTTTACGGAAGTGCAGGTGCGCCAGTTGCCGTTGCAGACGCGCAACGTTGTTGAGCTGCTGGCACTGCAGCCCGGCGTTACTTCCACGGGGCAGGTGATTGGCGCGAAGGCCGATCAGAACAACGTCACGCTGGACGGCGTGGACGTCAACGACAGCCAGGGCGCGAATGGCTTTTTGGCTGTGCTGCCGATTCCGCTCGACTCTGTGCAGGAGTTTCGCACCACGGTTGCCGGGCAGGGCGCCGATCAGGGGCGCTCGGCGGGCGGACAGGTTTCCGTCGTCACCAAGTCCGGGTCCAATACGTTCCACGGCTCGCTGTATGAGTTTCACCGCAACGTGAAAACGGCCGCCAATAACTGGTTTTCCAACCGCGCCGGCATTGCGCGGGAAGCGCTGATCCGGAATCAGTACGGTGCCTCGCTCGGCGGCCCGGTGATTAAGAACCGCGCGTTCTTCTTCTTCAACTGGGAAGACCGGAAGGACCGTTCCTCTTCGGCGCAGACCCGCACGGTGCCGACCGAAACCTATCGCAATGGGCTGATCCTGATGCGTACGAACTCCGGCGGCATCCAGACCCTTACGCCTGCCGAGATCCGGCAGATCGATCCGTTGCGGCAGGGTGGCAACGCGTTCATGCTGGACCTGATGAAGAAGTACCCGCTGCCGAATGACCTGCTGACGGGGGGCGACCGCGGCTTGAACTTTGCCACCTACCGCTTCAATGCTCCTTATACGCGCAACGACCGGGCGTACGTCGGGAAGATGGACTTCAACCTCGACAAAGCGGCGATGCATACGCTGAGCGTTCGCGGTACGCTGACCGACAACATACGCGACGACACGGGCAACCTGGCCCAGTTCCCGGGGCAGGAGGCGGCGTCAAAGATTCTGGAAAATCATCGCGGCATTTCGCTCCGCTACACGGGCGTCATCAAGCCCACGCTGGTGAACGTTTTCAACTACGGACTCACGCGGTTGGGTTCGCAATCGTCTGGCGTGAGAGGGGCGTCCGTTACGTTTACGCCGTCGAACTTCCAGGCTTTTCCGCGCGCGATTACCCGCATTCAGCCGACGCACAATATCGTGAACGACACGACGTGGACGAAGGGCGCGCACTCGGTTCAATTCGGCATCAACTTCCGCCTGGTGACCAACGACCGGCAGCAGGACAACAACTACCCCACCTATAGCTACGGCCGCAACACGTTGAAGGGGCTGGGCGCGGACATTAATGATTCGGCGATTGCCTTCCTCCGTCAGCGGACGGGCGTTGCGAACCTGGCGTTGTCCGAAGCGACGCTGGTGACTAATGCGTTTGGCACTGCGTTCGGCGTCCTGAACTCCTACAGCGGCACCTATCAGTACAAGGTGGACGGCACCACGGTTCCCTTTGGCCAGTCCGTTGTCCGCGTTTTCGGGAACCAGGAATACGAGATGTATGTGCAGGATTCCTGGAAGGCTCGCAAGGATCTGACCATCACTGCCGGCGTTCGCTACGGCATCTATCAGGTGCCCTACGAGAAGAATGGCGTGCAGGTTGCGACGACCGTTGGCGTGGACCAGTTCTTCGCGGAACGCATCGCTGCTTCGGCCGCCGGTATTGCCGGCAACGCCATGCCGAACGCGTTTCTGACCTACGCATTGGCTGGTCCTACTCGCGGTGGTGAGGGTTTCTACAATCGCGATAAGAACAACTTCGCGCCGCGCCTTTCTCTTGCCTGGGCGCCGGGCGGCGACGGGTTCAGCACGAAGGTTCTCGGCAAGGGGAGCGTAATTCGCCTGGGTGGCGCCATGGTCTATGACCGTTATGGCAGCTCCATGGCGACCAGCTTCGCGGCCTCCGGTTCGCCCGGTCTGGCCACGTCGGTGACGCAGCCTTCGAACACCGATTTCACCGATTCGTTCCGCTACACGGGCGGCGCACTCCCGGCCCTGCCGGCCGCACCGCAGGGCGGCTTCCCGTTCACGCCTCCGGCGGTTGCCGGCGGGTTTGGATCTTACTCGGCCGTGAACCCGAATCTGGTGGCGCCGTATTCGATGCTCCTGAATCTGAACTACGCCCGGCCGCTGCCCGGCAAGATGACGATCGAAGTTGGCTACGTTGGGCGTCTGTCGCGCAAGGGCATTCTGCGGCAGGACTACTTCCAGCCGTTGACGCAGTTCCGCGACTCGAAATCCGGCCAGACGTGGGCGCAGGCTTCGGGCAAACTGCGCGACTATTTTGAAAGCGGCATCACCCCCGCGCAGGTGCGTGCGAATCCGTCCATCCTGCCGGTGGTTCCGTTCTTTGAAAACCTCTTTCCCTCCGCGGCGGGCACTGTCACCGGGACACGTGTTGCGGGAGCCAGCCCGACCGCCAACTACTTCTACAGCGTCTACGGCACCTACGCCGGTAGCGATCTGGATGCCCTTCACGATTTCGATCGCGTGCGGCAGTCCAATGGCACCTGCTTCAGCGTGTATGGCTGCAATACCTTCTTTGCCCGCCAGAACGCCGGCATGCTGGCGTGGGTGAACGCCTCCAATCCTGCCTTCCACGGCGGCGAACTCGTTCTCCGCCGGCCGGTTACCAAGGGCTGGGGCTTCGACTTCAACTACACGTTCTCGAAGTCGATGGACATCGCCTCCGGTTCCGAATCTGGCGGTACCTCCACGATTCAGGACACGTTCAATCCGAATGCCTCGCGGTCTGTTTCGGACTTCGATATCCGCCACAACATCACGGCGAACACCGTCATGGAGCTTCCTTTCGGCAAGGGCAAGATGTTCATGAACAGCGCGCCTGGCTGGGCACAGCAGTTCGTTGGCGGCTGGCAGATTTCGGCACTCACCAAGTTCCGATCCGGTCTCCCGCTCACCATTTCCACCGGTGGCGTCTACCCGACGAACTATCTGAGCTCGTCGCTCGCCATCCTGAAACCTGGCGCTACGCTGCCGCAGACGCAGGTTGGGTTCAACGAAATCGGCGTTCCGGGCGTCTTCCCGCAGACCAGTGTGGTGAAGAACTTCTACGGGCAGTATCCGGGGACGGTCGGTGCGCGGAACCTCATCCGTGGACCGAAGCAGTTGAACACCGATCTTTCGCTTGGTAAGCGCTTCATGCTGCCGTTTGAAGGGCACACGATTCAGGTCCGCGCCGAGGCGTTTAACGCCTTCAACAACGTGAACTGGGACAACCCGTCCTCGCTCACGCTTGCCAACCCCACCACCTTCGGCCAGATTACCGCTGCCGCCGAAGCGCGTGTGATCCAGTTCGCGCTGCGTTACGAATTCTAAGAACCCAGGTACGCCGGGACCCAGTTGTCTCGGCTATACTGGTGATACCCACGTGGCAAACTCAGGCTTCGCTGCCTGCAATCAGGGTCCCTGTTCCACCCTTGCAATCGTTAATCGCGTCGGAGAGACGCGAAGTTTTCCATTTTTGTGCGTGCGAAAAGGAACTGTATGCATGGGATTGTTGGACGTCCACTCGTCCTGGCCGCGGTATTCGGCGCTAGCGTTTTCGCGCAAGGCGTGACGGCGGATTCGCCGGACTTCTTCGAGAGTAAAGTGCGCCCGGTGTTGGCCACCAGCTGCTTCGGCTGCCACACGGAATCTGCGATGGGCGGATTGCGACTGGATAGCGCGGAAGCACTGGCCAAAGGCGGGAAGCGCGGTGCCGCGCTCACTCCTGGTGCGCCGGAGAAGAGCCTGCTCATTACGGCCATTAAGCACTCCGATCCTAACTTGAAAATGCCGATGGGCAACAAGCTGAAGGACGCGCAAATCGCCGACCTGGAAGCCTGGGTGAAGGCGGGAGCGAAGTGGCCGAAAGCAGTTGCCACCACCGCCGCCAAGAGCGCCGACGGGAAGTATGTCATTCGTCCTGAAGCCCGCAAATTCTGGTCGTTCCTGCCGTTGCAGGAGCCGGCTGTCCCGGCTGTGAAAGATAGCAAGTGGGCGCGGACGGTCATTGATAAATTTGTGCTGGCCAAGCTTGAGCGCGAGGGCCTGAAGCCCGTGAAACAGGCCTCCAAGCGCGATCTGATTCGCCGGGCCTCGCTCGACCTGACTGGCCTGCCGCCGACCTTTGAAGAGATTGCCGCGTTTGAAAAAGACGCGAGCCCGGATGCATTCGCCAAGGTCATCGACCGGTTGATGGCGTCGCCGCAATACGGCGAACGCTGGGGCCGTGTGTGGCTCGACGTTGCCCGGTATGGCGAGGACGACTACCGTTCGCTGAATCCCTTTCCGCGCGGGTATCGCCCGTATCCGAACGCCTACGCGTACCGCGATTGGGTGATCAACGCGATCAACGACGATCTGCCGTACGACCAGTTTGTGAAGGCCCAACTCGCCGGCGATTTGATGGACGCCAAGAATCGGCACAAAACACTGCCGGCCACCGGCTTTCTCGGCCTTGGGCCGTGGTACTACGACAACGGTGCTTTTGAGGTCACTCGCGCCGACGAACGGCACGACCGCGTCGACGTTATCACGCGCGGCTTCATGGGCATTACCGTAGGTTGCGCCCGCTGCCACGATCACAAGTACGATCCGGTTCCGCAGACCGATTACTACGCGCTGGCCGGCGTCTTCTACAACACGACGTACGAAGAGTATCCGACCGCGCCGAAGACCGTGGTCGCCGAGTACGAGAAGTTGGAAGAAGCGCTCGACCGGGAACAGAAAATTCTGCAGGAAGCCAATCAGGGCCTGTCGACGGACCTGTCTCGTTCGCTCGCCTTCCAGGCTTCGAACTATATCCAGGCTGTCTGGGAAATCAGCGGGCCGCAGAAGAAGAAAATTGATGCCGTGGTGGAGGCGCGCAAGCTCGACTACGAGCTGACGGACCGGTGGATCAAATACATCGCCAAGCCCACCAAGAAGTACAAGAACAAAGAGGCTCTGCAGGCGTTGTTGAAGAAGCCGATGAGCACGATGCCCGAGGCCAAGAAACTGGCCGATAAGTTCCAGGAAGAGATCATCGCCGTCATGCTGGAACGCAACGAGATTGACGCGGAAAACAAGGTGATCGCGGCCAAGGATCTGGACGGCACCAAGCCGAAGAAGCGCACCGACAAGCCGAGCAACTTCACTTCTTTCAAGGACTTCAATCCGGGCTCCTGGCTGCGGCTGAAGACCCTGCCGGAAGAAGAGAATAACTTCTGGACGGAGATCTTCCAGCGCGAACTGCCGGAGGCCGACGATCCGAACGCCATGATGATGGGCGGCATGATGCGCCAGGGTACGCCCGGCGTGCTGCTGTTCCGCGGTTGGGCGTTGGAGTCACGCCTGGGATCGGAAGCGCAGACCCGCATCAAGTCCATTCAGAGCGGCATTGACGCACTGCGCAAGAAGCTTGAAACGAAGTTCCCCTTCATCCACGGCGTGAAAGATGCCGAGACGATTTCGGAGATCAAACTCCACTTCCGTGGTGACCCGGCCAACTGGGTTGGCCCGGACGTCCCGCGGCACTTCCTGAGCGTTCTTTCTCCGGAAAACGGCAAGCCGTTCAGCAAGGGTTCCGGCCGTCTGGAACTGGCCGAAGCGGTTGTCAGTCAGCCCATCACCACGCGCGTTATGGTGAACCGGATCTGGAAGGCGCACTTCGGCACGGGTATCGTCGATACGCCCTCTAACTTCGGTATGTCCGGCGAGCGCCCGACGAACCCCGAGTTGCTGGAATACCTCTCGGCGAGCTTCGCCAAGAACGGGATGTCGATGAAGAAGCTGCACCGCGACATCATGCTCAGCTCCGTCTATCAGCTCTCCGCCGATAACGACGAGGTTGCCTTCGCGAAGGATTCCGGCAATCGCCTGTACTGGCGCGCCAACCGGAAACGCATGGACGCCGAGCAGATTCGCGACTCGATCATGTATGTGTCCGGCAACCTGGATACGGCGATCGGCGGCCCTTCGGCCGACCTCACGCCAGCCATGCTTCGCCGCACGGTGTACGGTAAGGTGAGCCGCTACAAGCCCGATGAATACTTGCAGCTGTTTGATTTCCCGAGCCCGCTGATCAGCGCGGAAAAGCGGTTTATCACCACCGTTCCTTCGCAGCGCCTGTTCCTGATGAATTCCGATTTCATGCAGGTGGAAGCGGAAGAATTGGCCAAGCGCGTGGCGCCGGAGGCGAACACGCGGGAACGCATCCGCAAGGCCTATCGCATTGTGTTCGGCCGGGATGCCAGCGAAGAGGAAATCGCACTGGGCACTTCGTATCTGAAGGCGGAGCCGCTGTTGGAATACGAAGAGCGGAAGAACAAGAAGCCCGAACGGGGGCCCGGCATGCGCCGTGGACGCCCCGGTGCGCCTGCCGGTGACGAGGCCGTGATCAGCAAAGCAGACGGCCCCGGCAAGCCCGATGGCCCGATCAAAGGCGACGTCGCCGCTAAGCCGGAACCGGCCGCGGAGATGCCGGCCGACATGCCAGTCGTCGCCGAAGGCGGCGCCGGCGCGGGTGCCGGTGGCGCCATGGGCATGGGCATGATGGGCGGTATGGGTGGCTTCGGCGCCGGCGGTCCCGGTGGCCGTCGCGGTGGCCCGTCCGCCGCTCCCGAAGTGAAATACGAAGCAACTGCCTGGGGCCGTTATGCCAAAGTGCTGCTGAGCTCCAGCGAATTTCTGTTCATCAACTAGAGGACTGCCACGATGAGTCACAAACCCAAGAACCCCACCACGCGCCGCGAGGCGCTCCGCAAGGTCGGAAACGGTTTCGGCATGATGGCTTTCGCCAGCATGGTCAGCGAATCGATCGCCCGCGCCGGCGGCGTCACTACGCCCGACGGCCATACGGCGATGTCGAAGCTGGATCACCCGGCGAAGGTCAAACGCGTCATCTTCCTCTTCATGAATGGGGGCTGTTCGGCGGTCGATAGCTTCGATCCCAAGCCGGCGCTCGAGAAGTACGATGGCCAACCGATGCCCGGCGGCGGGATCAAAACGGAACGCCGTACCGGCGAGTTGATGAAGTCGCCGTTCACGTTCAAGAAGTACGGCCAGTGCGGCATGGAGTTGAGCGAACTGTGGCCGAACCTGGGCACGGTGGCCGACGACATCTGCTGGATTCGCTCTGTTTATACGGAGATTCCGAATCACGAACCCGCTTGCCTGATGATGAACACCGGCGCCAATCAGGCGGGCCGGCCGTCGATGGGCGCGTGGATTACCTATGGCCTGGGCTCGGAAAACAAGAGCCTGCCGGGCTTCGTCGTCCTTTGCCCGACGGTGCCGACGACGGTTGGCTCGCCGCTGTGGAGCAACGGCTTCCTGCCTGGCATTCACCAGGGCAGCTACATCTCGTCGCGGATTCAACAGCGCACCAATCCCGATGGTTCGCCGATGGAAGAGGAGCCGATGGCTCCGGCGATGGATGAGAAGGACAAGGACAAGAAAAAGCCCGTGAAGGTGGAAACCGCCTTCGATCCGAAGAAGCTGGTCAGCTACGTCAACAATCCGAAGTTCGAACTCACCGAGCAGAAGCGCGAAATGGAGCTGCTGCAGAAGCTGGAAGGCATTCGCAAGAAGGATGCCGGTGACGATCAGCAGGTGGAAGCGGTGATGAAGTCGATGGAAGTGGCTTACCGCATGCAGACCGAGGCGCCGGAGGTTTTCGACGTGCGCAAGGAGTCGCAGGTCACGCTCGATATGTACGGCGAAGGCACCACGGCGCGCGGCGCGTTGCAGGCCGTGCGGCTCGTTGAAAAGGGCGTCCGGATGGTGCAGGTCTATTACGCCAGCGGCGATCCGTGGGATGCTCACGCCGACATCATGGGTCACAAGACCAACGCGAAGAATTCCGATCAGGCGTTCGCCGCGGTGATCAAGGATTTGAAGCAGCGCGGGTTATGGAAAGACACGCTGGTGGTTTGCGGTTCCGAGTTCGGCCGTACGCCGGTGCGCGAAGTGGGCGGCGGTGGCGGCCAGGCCAAGAAGGGCCGCGATCACAATCCGTTCGGCTTCACGATGTGGCTGGCTGGCGGAGCCGTCAAGGGCGGCACCATCTACGGCGCCACGGATGAGTTCGGCTTCAAGGCCGTGGAAAAGCCCGTGCATGTCCACGACATTCACGCGACCATTCTGCACCTGCTGGGTATCGATCACCTGAAGCTCACCTACCGCTACAGCGGCCGTGACTTCCGTTTGACCGACGTCCACGGTAACGTTCTCCACGACGTCATCGCCTAATTGCGGGGCGGCGGGAGTCTATTTCATTACGAAATCCCACTCCCGCCCCGCCAACTCTTCGATCTTCGCCAAGTCCCGCTCCAGTAAGTACCGCCCCTCGATCAGCTTTCGTGCCGCGCCTCGCACCTTCTGCACATGCTCTGGCTGGCCGCCGTAACGGGTCCGCACCACCTCCTTCGAAAACGGGAAATACGAACCCACCATGCTGAATAGTTCCTCCGGCGAACCGATCGCCGGATTGCGCAAATTCCACCCGGTGTGAGCTGCCAGCGGCACGGCCACTTGGGGCGTTTTCAGCCCGCCGATGTCATTGCCATCGGCATCCACTTGCGGCACCAGAATGGGGAACGGCGCACTCATCTTCGGCGGTTCAAACGCGACAATCCCGCGCGTCCGGAACTCGGGCCCGAAGTCCAGGCGGAAGACGTCGTGGACACGCGTCGGTGCGATGACTCCGGGGAGTTTTGGGAAACGGATTTTCGAGATCGGCGCCAGCTCGCCGCGATCCACGCGTGGATACACCGAAGGCGGCGGCGCGACGTCGTCGGCGATCCACCGCTGCATCGCCGGCACCAATCCGCGCATGATCCACTGATAGTCGTTCCCGTTGTTCGTATAGCGCGTGTTCGGGTTGGCCGGCGGCGGCATGGTGCCCGGGCCGTGGTTCCCGCCCGCCATCACGTAGAGGCGGGTATTGGGCGCGAGCGGGGCGTCGCGCAGACCGTCCACCGTCGTGTGCATCAGCGACGCCGCGCGGCCGTAGTATTCATAGGCGGAGTTCGTGTAGAAGATCTTCGGCACGACGTTGTCGCGCTGGGCGCGCACCAGGATCCCGTCATCCAGGCCCGTCAGCGGATCGGTCTGCCGCAGGTCGGTGAAGGGGAAGATATCGGTGGCGAAGTAGAAGTTGAAAAACGGCCGCGCGTCGCGCGATGGCTGGGCGAATTGATGATTGAAGTTCCCGCGCCCTCCGCCGGCGACGTTGGCCCATACCCCGTCAAAGACGCGCTTTCCCTGCTCGTCGCGATTGAATCCCTGATACAAAAACGTTCGCAAGAACCGGCCGCTCTGCGAGCTGCCAAACGCCAGTGCCCGCTTTGAGGCCGGCGCTAATGCGGCCAAGGGCGTGGGCGCCGCGCCACTCTTCAGGGCGGCGATAAAGTCCCGAATTCCAGTCATCCCCAGCCCCACTACCGGCGGGTCCTGGGACTCGTAGACCACCTCGTAGATCTTTCCTGACTCGAATCCGGACGTCTTCCGCACCGCTCCTCGGTCGTCCGAAAAACTCCATTGTTCCTTGGGGATCACGCGCCGGGGCCCGTTCGCGAGGCTCCGCTCGGTCAACGTCGCTGGCGCGCCTTCCACGGCCCGGTAGGGGAAGAAAAGGCGGTCGCCCAGGGAGAAGGAGGTGATCGCGCCGTCCGGCACGAAATCGCTTCGCACCACGCCTCGAATCGGGCTCCCGTCCGCCTTCTTCGCCACGGGTACCGTGACGCTCATCAGCGGCGCTTCGCGCGGCACATCGAACTGCCAGCCCAGCCAGGCCAGCGTGAAGCCCTGTTCCAGTAGCAGGCCATCGCCAAACTCGGCTGCGGTGCGCGGGTCGTTCGATCCGCTGGCGCTGTTGAACGTCGCCAATAGCCCCTTTCGCCCGCGGTTGGAAACTTCAAAGAACACCGTGCCGTTGCTCTTCCGCGGGTCCACGGGGGCGAAGATGACGAAGTCGGCGTAGAACTCCACCTGGCCTTTTGCATTCCGCGGGGCGAGCGTCAGATTCACCACATCGCGGTTGGCCGCCGCCACGGGGTCGACCGCGAAATAGGCCTTCCCCACCATCCGTTCATACGCGCCGGCCTGTCCGAACGCCTTGCCATCCAGGATCGCGGAACGCTCCGAAATCTCGACGCGGACCAGGGCCGCCTGCAAAGTGAAAGACGAAAGAAGAAACAGGACGCGTAGATTCACGCAGCCATTGTAATGAACTACTGCGGCAGCGCGAAGGTCAAAATGTTGGAGCCCGCAGCGAGGGTGATGTATTGCCGCCCGGCGACGGTATAAGTCATCGGGGACGTCTTGATGGTCGCGTTTAGCGGAATCCGCCACAGCGTCTTGCCGTCACGCTCACTCGCCGCCACCAGATAGCCGCTGGGGTCGCCGTAGAACAGAATGCCTCCCGCGGTGCCCAGGATGCCCGCCACGCGCTTGCCGTCAATCGGCCCAGTCAGCGGCACCTCCCACGCCGTTTGCCCCGTCTCGATGTTCAAAGCGCGCAGGTACTTTTTCCCCGGATCCTCCGGCGGCCGGGCCGTCTTCCAACTCCCCGGCAGCAGGTTCACGACGCACTTCTCGATCGCAATCACATAGTAGAGCTTCGTCGCCGGGCTGTACGCCGTGCCGTTCCAGTTGGTCGCGTGATCGGGGCAACTCAGCTCGCCGGGCGGCAACTTGATTGGCCGTCCATCGGCGCCGATGCCGCTCGCCCAGGTTAGTTTGTGCATGAACGATTTCGCCAGCAGTAGCTTGCCGTCGGTCCGGTCGAAGACGTAGAAGAATCCGTTGCGGTCCGCATGCAGCATCAGCTTCCGGGGCTTGCCCTGGTAGGTGGTGTCCACCAGAACGTTCGGCTCGGTCGCGTCCCAGTCATGCGTGTCGTGAGGCGTGAACTGGTAGTACCACTTCATCTTCCCCGTGGCTGGATCCAGCGCCAGCACGCTATCGGTGAACAGGTTGTCGCCGCCGCGGTCGCGGTCGTCGGAATTCGGCCAGGGGTTCCCTGTGGCCCAGTAGAGCATGTCGGTCGCGGGGTCGTACGAACCCGTCAACCACGTCGACCCACCCCCCAACTTGTACCCGTTGCCCTTCCACGTTTCGATCCCCGGTTCTCCCGCCGCCGGCACCGTCCAGGTGCGCCACACGCGCTCGCCCGACGAGGCTTTGTACGCCGCCACAAATCCGCGGATGCCCCAGTCTCCTCCAGCCACGCCGGCCACCACCATATCCTTCACGATCAACGGCGCGATCGTGCCGCCATACTTCTGCGGCTCATCCCACATCACCGTCTCCCACACCAGACGTCCCGTTACGCGGTTGAGCGCCAGCAGGTGCGCATTGTCCGTGACGAAGAACAGGTTGTCGCCCAGAATCGCCACGCCGCGGTTCGTGCCCAGCGACGGGTCGGAAACCAGCCCCGGCGTGCGCGGCCGCGAGTACTGCCAGATCTGCTGCCCGGTCGTTGCGTCGAGTGCGTAGACCTGGTTGGGGCCGGTGGCGTACATGATGCCGTCGGCCACCAGCGGCACGGTCTCCAGCCCGAAGTACCGCATGTTTTCGTGATAGTAAGGCGTGTCCGGCAGGAACTGCGTCCAGAGCGGAATGGAGAACGACCACTGCAGGGCGAGCTTGTTCACGTTCGCTGCGTTGATCTGGGCCAGCGGACTATAGCGGTTTCCGCTCAGATTGCCGTTGTAGGAAACCCAATCGCCCGGTTTCGGATTCTGAATCCGCGCGAAATCCACGCCGCCCGGCGCGGTCACGCGCGCGGCCGGATCCGTCACGATGGCGCCAACCTCTACGCCCTTCCGCCCGCTCAAAAACGCAAGCAAATTCTGCACCTCTTCGGCCGACGCCTTCACCACCGGCATCCACGAACTCTTCTCCTCCATCACGCGCGCCACCTGGTCCATTGACAGCGGATGGAACCCACCCTTCAGGTCCTGGATCACAATCTCATACGCCGTCCGGCTCCGCGCGAACCCGCGCACCGTCCCGCCCTTCTTCAGGGCCACAGTGACCAGTTCATACCCCGGCACAATCCGCGCCGCCGGCTTCGACATCGCATCCCGCAACTGGTCCACCGTCAACTCCCTCGCTACCGCCGACAAGTCCGGCCCAATCGCCGAGCCCTGCCCGTTCACCATATGACACGTCGCGCATTGCCCCTTGCCGAAGAAGAACGCGCCACCGGCCTTCTTGTCCCCTCCCACATTTGCTTCCGCCGCCGAGGCGTTCAACGAAACCACCAATTGCACCAGCCCATCGACCTCTGCCGCCGGTAGGTCAAACCCCGGCATGCCCGCCGCCGGAATCCCGCGCGTAATCACATTCCGCAGGTTCTGCGCGGAGCGTTTCCGCAGCCGCAAATTTCCCGACAATCCAGGGCCCTGCTGCGAACCGCGCGCGTCGGCGCCATGGCACCCGGCGCACAGTTTGGCGTAGTTCTCCCGAACCTCCGCCCCCTGCGCCACACCGCACGCCAATGCCGCAAAAAGAACAACACGTCCCAGAGCCGTCATTCTGCGATTACATCACACCGGGCGCGCACGATACTCTGTTCCTAATGATCCCCCGCCGCGCCTTCCTCGCCGCCGCCGCTCCCCTCGCCTTCGCCCAGCAACCCCTCATCCTCCCTCTCCTCCCCCCCACCCCCGGTAACCCCCGCAACACCGAAGGCGACTTCCTCCCACTCCGCGACGGCCGCATCCTCTTCGCCTACACCAAATTTACCGGGGGCACCAGCGATCACGCCGCCGCCCACATCGCCGCCCGCTACTCCTCCGACCTCGGCCAAACCTGGACTGCCGACGACGTCACGCTGCTCGAAAACGAAGGCGGCATGAATGTCATGAGTGTCAGCCTGCTCCGCCTTAAAAAATCCGGCCGCATCGCCTTCTTCTACCTCCGCAAAGATTCCGACACCAAGTGCGCCCCGTTCCTCCGCTACTCCTCCGATGAAGGCAAAACCTGGACGCGCGATCCCATCCCCGTCATTCTCGACAACCCCGGCTACCACGTCCTCAATAACAACCGCGTGATCCAAACCCGCCGCGGGCGGCTCGTCGCTCCCGTCGCCCTGCACACGTCGCCCGAAGGCAAATGGACGGGCCGCGGCAGCGTTCGTGTCTACCTGTCCGATGACGAGGGCCAACATTGGCGCCGCTCCCCGCAGATCCTGGAATGCCCGGACGCGGCCAATAAAACCGGCCTCCAGGAGCCCGGCGTCGTTGAGCTGAAAGGCGGCCGGCTCATGCTCTTCAGCCGCACCGCGCTCGGGTCCCAATACGTCTCCTATTCGAACGACGGCGGCGAATCCTGGAGCGAACCCGGCCCCGGTCCACTCATCTCCCCCGTCTCCCCCGCCTCCATTGAACGCATCCCCAAGACCGGCGACCTGCTCGCCGTCTGGAACGATCACTCGCAAATCGTCCCGGAATTGAAGGGTCGCCGCACCCCGCTCACCCTTGCCATCTCGCGCGACGAAGGGAAAACGTGGGAGCGCAAACGCAACCTGCTCGACGATCCCAAGGGCTGGTACTGCTACACCGCCGTCGAATTCGTCAAGGACCGCATCCTCCTCGGCTTCGCCTCCGGCGGAAGCGATGGACTCAAAAATCTTAGCCGCACGCAGATCGCCTCTATCTCCCTCAACTGGCTCTACCGATGACACCCACGCGCCGCTCCGTCCTCCTCGCTGGCACAAGCGCTTTCGCCGCCGATTGGCCCCGTTGGCGTGGTCCGCAGGCCGATAGCGTCGCTGATGGCGCCACTCTCCCCGACACCTGGAGCCAAACCGAAAACGTCCGCTGGTCCGTCCAATTGCCCGGCTGGGGAACCAGTTCTCCGGTGGTCTACAAAGATCGCCTCTTCATCACCACGCAGGCCCAGGCCGATAACAAGAAATCCCTCCTCACCCTCTGCCTGAACCGGAACACCGGCAAGGAACTCTGGCGTCACGACTTCGGCCTCGGCGTCGATCAACGCGCCCATGAGAAATCGAACCTCGCCGTCAACACGCCCGTTGTTACCGATGACGCCGTCTACGTGGCCTTCGGCAACGCCGATATCGCCCGCTACACCCACGCCGGGAAACTCGTCTGGGTCACCCGCTACATGTCCCTCTTCGGCGATCCGAAGATGGCGTGGGGTTACGGTGTGAGCCCGCTCGTCACCGATGACGCCGTTGTCCTCCCCTGGGATCACCACAAGGGTCCGTGCTACCTCATCGGCCTCGATAAAAAGACCGGCAAAATCGCCTGGAAAAAAGATCGCCCCATCGGCACTTCCCACTCCACGCCCCTTCTCGTTAACTCGCAAATCTTTATCTCCGGCAAGAACCGCCTCACCGCGTTCGACGCCAAGACCCATGCCGAACTCTGGCAATATGGCGAAGGCGAAGGCCCGTTCAATGGGGAAATCGTCGTCAGTCCCGTGCATGCCAACGGCGTCGTCTACCTCCAACTCTGGCGCCAAAGCCCCATTCATGCCATTCGCCTGAACCCCAACGGCGCCCCGCCCGAAAAACTCTGGGTCAGCGAAAAGCCCGGGCCGCAGGAGCCCTCGCCGGTTTATTACCGCGGCATTCTCTACGCCCTGAATGACAATGGCGTCCTTGTCGCCCTCGACGGCAAGACCGGCCGCGAACTCTACCGCGAACGCCTCGGCGGCGCCTGCAACTCGTCGCCCATTGCCGCCAATGGCCGCTTCTATTGCAGCAACAACGATGGTGCCACCTTCGTCATCAAGGCCGGTCCGGCGTTCCAGCTCCTGGCCACCAACCAGCTTGGCGAGCGGATCACCGCCTCCCCGGCCATCGCCGGTACCCAACTCATCTACCGAACGGACTCGCATCTTTACAGCATTGGTTTGTAGGAAATACGAAATTCCGCGCCGCCAGCTAAAATAGAACATGCGCATCGCCCTCGGCCAGATCAACACCACGGTTGGTGATCTTCCCGGTAACGCCGCCCTCATGCTCCGCACCGCCCGGCGTGCCGCCGAAGCCGGTGCCGATGTGGTCGTTTTCCCCGAACTCTCTCTCATCGGCTACCCGCCACAGGATCTGCTTGATCGCCCCGCGCTCCTCGAACAAGCGCAGCTCGAAATTGAAAAGCTGGCCACAGCCGCCGCGCCCCTCAGAATCCCCATCATCTGCGGCACCGTGGAACCCGTCGACTCGCCCGAAGGCAAGCGCATCTGGAACACCGCCGTTGTCCTCCAGCGCGGTCAGATTCAGTTCCGCCAGCGCAAGATGCTGCTGCCGAACTACGACGTCTTCGACGAGCAGCGCTACTTCCGGTCCGCCGATGACCAGACGCTTCTCCAGCTCGGCGCCACCCCTGTGGCCCTCACCATTTGCGAAGACGCCTGGAACGACAAGCGTTTCTGGGAAAAGCGCCTCTATGATCGCGATCCGGTTGACGAACTCGTCAACGAAGGTGCCAAGGTTCTCATCTCCATCAACGCCTCGCCGTACCAGATGGGCAAACGCGACCTCCGCCGCCAGATCTTCTCCAACATCGCCCGCCACCACGGCATTCCCGTCGTCTACGTCAATCAGGTAGGCGGAAACGATCAGCTCGTCTTCGATGGTTCCTCCTTCGCCATGGACCCCACCGGCAAGGTCATCGCCCAGGCCGCCAGCTTCGCCGAAGACCTCGTCATCGCCGACATCAACACCGGCAAAGGCGATCACCACGACACCCACGGCGAAGAAAACGAGGCGATCTATGAAGCACTCGTCCTGGGTACGAAAGACTACCTCCGGAAATGCGGTTTTTCCAAAGCCGTCATCGGCCTCTCCGGCGGCATCGATTCCTCGCTTGTTGCCTGTATTGCCGTGGAAGCGCTTGGCCGTGACAACGTCACCGGCATCGGCATGCCCGGTCCCTATTCGTCGGACCACTCCGTCACCGATGCCCGCGAAATGGCCGAAAAGCTGGCCATTTCCTTCCACCTCATCTCCATCAACCCCGGCTACCAAGCCGCCATCGCCGCGCTCGACCCGCTCTTCAAAGACACCCAACCCGGCGTCGCCGAAGAGAACATCCAGTCCCGCCTGCGCGGCCTCACTCTGATGGCCTTTTCGAACAAGTTCAATACCCTCGTTCTCACCACCGGCAACAAGAGCGAAATCGCCGTCGGCTACTGCACCCTCTATGGCGATATGTGCGGCGGCCTCGCCGTCATCTCCGACGTTCCCAAAACCATCGTCTACGACCTGTGCCGCGTCGCCAATAAACGGCTCAATGGCGCCATCCCCGAATCGGTCTTCACCAAGCCGCCTTCGGCCGAACTCCGCCCCGATCAGAAGGACTCCGACTCGCTTCCCGAATACGATGTCCTCGACCCCATTCTCAAAGCCTACGTCGAAGACTTCCTTCCTCCCGCCGCCATCGCCACACGTCTGAACGTCGCCATCGAAACCGTCCGCGACGTGACCAATAAAGTCGATCGAAACGAATATAAACGCCAGCAAGCGGCGCCCGGAATCAAGGTCACCTCCAAGGCCTTCGGCATGGGCCGCCGCTATCCAATCGCCCAACGGTATCGCGAATGAAAAAAATCCTGCTCGCCGCCGGCCTCGTGCTTACTGCCGCCGCCGTCCTCCTCTCCCAGCCCGAGATCCGTGAACGTGTCGGCGCCCTCTCAGGCGGCCGCTTCCTCGTTCCCACGGGCCAGATTGTCCAGCCCGCCGGCCGCCAGATGCCGCTCGACACGTTCCCGATGGCGGCCATTTTCACGCCCAATAAGCGCCATCTGCTCGTCCTCCACGGCGGCTTCAATAAACCCTCCGTTGCCGTCTTCGACCCCGCCACCATGACCGAGCTTTCTCGCGTCTCCTTCGATGACGCCTGGCTCGGCCTCGCCGTCTCTCCCAACTCCCACACCGTCTACGTCGGCGGCGCCTCCCGCCACAACGTCCACGAACTCACGCTCTCCGACGAAGGCAAACTCGCTCCGTCTCGCGTCTTCGAAGTCACGCCCGCCGCCCAGCGCAAACCCACCGATTTCCTTGGCGATCTTGCCCTCTCTCCCGATGGCCGCCTCATCTTCCTGGCCGACCTGTACAACGACTCCATCAAGGTCATCAACCCCCAATCCGGCCGCGTCATCGAGAACTGGAAAACCGGCCGCCGGCCCTACAAAGTCCTCTTCCACCCCGATGGAAAATCATTCTTCGTCTCCAGCTGGGCCGATGGCTCCGTCACCCAGCACGACTCGCAAAACGGCACCGTCGTCAATCGCGTGTACGCCGGCCCGCATGCCACCGATATGCTCTGGCGCGCCAAGAAAGCCGGCGACGAAGAGGGCGAATCCAACGAGTTTCCCGGCCGCCTCTTCGTCACCCTCGGCAACACCAATACCGTCCGTGTCATCGGCGTCACCGAATCGAAGGAACTCCGCGCCATCGAAGCCATCAACGTCTCGCTCTACCCTGATTCTCCTGCCGGCATGACGCCATCCGCGCTGGCCCTCAGCCCCGATCAGGACTCGCTCTATGTCGTCTGCTCGGACGCCAACGCCGTCGCCGCCGTCAACGTCGCCGGTGGCCGCTCCCGCGTCCTTGGCTTCATTCCCTCCGGTTGGTATCCCACCGCCGCGCGCGCCCTTGATGACAAGCGCTTGATCGTCCTCAACGGCCGCGGCAACCGCAGCTTCGCCAACCCCAAAGGCCCCAGCCCCGTTCGCCTCCCGGCCAATGAACATCTCGGCAGTACCAGCCCCCAATACGTCGGCCGCATGCAGCAGGGCTCGGCCTCCATCATCAGCACCGTCGACCCGGCCGACCTCCTCGCCTGGACCGATCAAGTCCGCCGCAATACGCCCTACACCGAAGAAAAACGCCATCTCGGCCATCGAGGCGATGCTACTGTCATCCCCGCCCACTCCTCCGATCGGTCCCCCATCGAACACGTCGTCTACATCGTCAAGGAAAACCGGACCTACGACCAGGTGCTCGGCGACATCGGCAAAGGCAACAGCGATCCGTCGCTAACGGTGTTCGGCCAGAAGATCTCGCCCAACCACCACAAGCTTGCCAACGAGTTCGTCCTGCTCGACAACTTCTACGTCAACGCCGACGTTAGCGCCGACGGCCACAACTGGTCCACCGCCGCCATCGCCCCCGATTACGTCCAACGCCTGTGGCCCAACAGCTATGCCGGCCGCCGCAAGACGTACGACTACGAAGGCGGCGAACCGGCCGCCACGCCGCCCGCCGGCTATATATGGAATAACGTCCTCGCCAAGGGCCTCCGCCTCCGTAACTACGGCTACCACGCCACCAACCGGCCCCTCGCCGAAGTCAGCGACAACAACCATATCGCCCTCGTCCGCGATCCCGCCCTCGCCCCGCACACCAACAAGGCCTACCGCGCCTTCGATCTCGATTACCTCGACGTCGATCGTGCCAAAGTCTTCATCGCCGACCTCGGCCGGCAGGAAGGCGAAAAGCGCTTCCCCCACTTCACCGTCATCCGCCTCGGCAACGATCATACCTCCGGCGCCAGCGCCGGTAAACGTACGCCAGTCGCCCAAATGGCCGATAACGACGCGGCTTTAGGAATGATCGTCGAAGCACTGTCCCGCTCCAGTTTCTGGCCCAAAATGGCGATCTTCGTCCTTGAGGACGACGCGCAGAACGGTCCCGATCACGTTGACTCTCACCGCTCCCCGGCCTTCGTCATCTCGCCCTACTCCAAGCGCGGCGCCATCGATTCCAGCTTCTACAACACCACCTCCATCCTGCGCACCATGGAGCTGATTCTGGGCCTGAACCCCATGACCATGCACGACGCCGGCGCCCGCCCCATGCTCGGCGCGTTCCAGAACACAGCGGACTTGAAGCCCTACTCCGCTGAAAAACCCAACGTCTCGCTCGACGATCGCAACCCCGCCCAAACCGCGCTCGCCCGCCGCTCCGCCCGCTTCGATTTCACCGAGGCCGACGAGATCGACGACGACGAAATGAACGACATCATCTGGCTCGCCGTTCGCGGCACCCAGCCCCCCATTCCCGTTCGGAGCTACTTCGGAAAATAATGCCGCAGATTGACGTTTGCTTTGTCTGGCACATGCACCAGCCCTTCTACAAGGATCTGGTGAGCGGAGAATACAAGCTCCCCTGGACCCGCCTCCACGGGCTCAAGGACTACTACGGCATGGTCGAAATCCTGGGCGAATTCCCCAAGGTGCGCCAGACCTTCAACCTTGTCCCGTCCATGCTCGTGCAGGTGGAAGAGTACGCCTCCGGCAAGGCCGAAGATCCCTTTCTCCGCCTCGCGCTGAAGCCCGCCGAAACGCTTACGGACCACGAAAAGCAGTTCCTGCTCAGCTACTTCTTCCAGGCCAACGTCGACAATCTCATCTACCGCTACCCGCGCTACGCGGAGCTGTACATGAGCCGCACGCGCCCCTATTCCGTGCAGGACTACCGCGACTTGCAGGTTCTCTCGCAGCTCGCCTGGTTCGACGAATTCTTCCTCACTCGCGATCCCGAAATCGCCGCCCTCGTTCGTAAGGGCCGCGACTATTCGGTGGAAGAACAGACTCTCCTCGGCCGCAAGCAAACCGAGGTGATGGGCCACGTCATCCCGGTCTACAAGAAGTTCGCCGCCACCGGGCAGATCGAAATTTCCACCACGCCGTTCTACCACCCCATTCTTCCCTTGGTTTGCGATTCCAACATCGCCGGCATCTCCAACCCTGGCGTTCCGCTTCCCACCCGCTACCGCTATCCCGAAGATGCGCGCGAACAGCTGCGCCGCGCCCGCGCCTACATGGAACAGCAAACCGGCGTGGCGCCAACGGGCCTCTGGCCCAGCGAAGGCTCCGTTTCCGACGAGGCTCTCACCCTCGCGGCCGAGTGCGGCTTCAAATGGTTTGCCACCGATAACGGTGTTCTCAGCCGCACGCTCGGCCGTGACGCCGGTGTGGTTGAAACCTATCGTCCCTACCTCTGGCAACAGAATGGCAAACAACTCCACGGCCTCTTCCGCGACCATTATTTGAGCGATCTCGTCGGCTTCACGTATTCGAAAATGGGCCCCGCCGAAGCCGCCGATCACCTCGTCTCCCGCATCGTCGAAAACGCCGCCGGCCGCGATTCTCTGGTCCCCGTTATCCTCGACGGCGAAAACGCCTGGGAGTACTTCCCCGAAAGCGGCCGCGAGTTCCTTCGCGAACTCTACCAGCGTCTGGAATCCACGCCTGGCCTCAATGCTCTCACCGTGAGCGAGGCGCTCGAACGCCATACGCCCCAGCCGCTCACCGGCATCTTTCCCGGCTCCTGGATCAGCGCCAACTTCGACGTCTGGATCGGTTTCGACGAGGACAACCGCGCCTGGGAGCATCTCCTTAAGGCCCGCCAAGCGTACGATAAATACGCCGCCACCGCGCCAGCCGCGGATCGCGAAATGGCCTTCGAAGAGATCCTCATTGCCGAGGGCTCCGACTGGTGCTGGTGGTACGGCCCCCATCACGAATCGGCCAACCGCGCCGAGTTCGATCAGCTCTTCCGGGATCATCTCTCGAACGTCTACCGCCTGCTGGGCCAGCCCGCGCCCGAAGAACTCGGCCGCCCCATCCTACGCATCTCCAGTGCCGAGCACAACATCCGCCCGGCCTCGCAGATCCAGCCGGTCATCGACGGCGAAGTCACCTCGTACTTCGAATGGATGGGCGCCGGCGAATACAAGGTGGACCAGAAGCAAGGCGCCATGCATGGCGGCCGCAGCGGACTGGCGATGTTCTACTACGGCACCAACGGCGACACGTTCTATCTGCGCTGCGACTTCGACCCCATGCCCGCCCAGACGCACCTGCAGATCCGCCTCAAAACGCAGCGCGAAGAGGTCACGCTCACCCCCGCCGACTTCGCCACCGGCCGCATCGTGGAAGCCGCCGTTCCAATTAAAGAACTCGGCTACCAGGCCGGCGAAACGATCCCATTTCAACTTTCCATCTGGCTCGACAACCTGCCTGTCGAAGCTCTCCCGCAACACAACTGGCTGGAACTCGAGACCGGCGAAGCCTCCCACTGGCCGTAGCCGCCGGTCCCTTTGCTCAAAAGATGAACTTCAGCCCGATCTGCACGCGCCGCGGCGCGCCCGCCGCCAGCACTCGCCCGAAACTGGGCGAGCCAAAGTAGGCGTTCGGCAACTCGAAATTCGCCCGGTCGAACAGGTTAAAAATCTCCGCGCGAAGTTGTGCGGTCACGATCTCTCCAAGGGCCAGGTTCTTGATTGCCGAAACATTCACAGTCGCTACTCCTGGCCCGGCCAGAATGTTCCGGCCCGCGTTGCCAAAGCTCCCGAACGCCGGCATCCCAAACGCGCCTGTGTTGAACCATCGCTCCGGTACGCCGCCGCCCATCCCCGGATCGCCGGTCAGGTTCGGACGGTTCACCACCCCGAAGCCGATGCTCGGAATTCCCGTGTTGCTGTTGTCCACCCCGGGCAGCAGCGTCACCGTGAATGGACGCCCCGTTTGGAACGTCCAAACGCCGCTCGTCTGCCATCCGCGTAGCAGCGGGTGCTTCCCGCCCGGCACGTCGTAGCTGTAGCTAAACGTCAGCCGTTGCCGCACGTCAAAGCTCGACAGTCCCCGGTCGCCGCGAACGTTGTTGCTATCTTGCGGAAAATTTGGATCGCCCGTACTCGAAAAGAACGCCGACGCATCGTCAATCGATTTAGCAAAAGTGTATCCCGCCAGCGCCGATAGCCCCTTGGAAAGCCGCCGCGAATACTTCGCCTGCAACCCGTGATAGGCCGAGTTGCCCCTGGCCTCGTAAATGTCGATGTCGGAGTACTGCGGCAGCGGCCGCAAATTCGGCTGCCGCGTGCTGGGTCGCGCCTGATTGATGTCCCGGTTGTTAATCAGCTTGGTCCCCTTCGTTCCCACATAGGAAACCTCCACCACGCCAGCCTCTCCCGCCTGCCGCTGAATGCCGAAACTCCACTGCTGCGTATACGGTGTTCGCAGGTCTCGCTGGAAGGCGAACGCCGAATTCGGAATGAACAGCGGGTAGTTCGCCGGAAATGGATTCTCCAGGAAAATCGGCGCCTGCTGCGATTGAATGAAGAACTGCGATTGATAATACGGCGGGCTGAAGAACAGGCCCTGGCTCGGCGCAAGCGCCGTCTGTTCATAGTACACGCCATACCCCGTGCGTACCGTCCACCGCCGTGCCCCGTCGGGCGTCCAGGCCAGGCCGACACGCGGCGCCACATTGTTCCGGTCGGAGGTGTAGCCGGCCCGCGGCACACCGTTCTTCCCCACCGGAGCCAGCCGGCCCGTCGCCACATCGAACACCGCGGCCCGGTCCTGCGGGTCCACCGGCGGCGTATGGTACTCGTACCGCATGCCCAACGTCAACGTCAGGTTGGGCCGTAGCCGTATCCCATCCTGCACGTACGACCCGTAACTTTGCGTTCGCAGTCGCTGCGGATTGTCCATCCGCGCCACCGTCGAATAGCTCGGCAGGCTCTGCAGCATCTCCGCCAGCGCATTCCCGGTGAATCCCGTGAACTGAATCAGGCCCCGCGAAAGGACATCGGCAAACGCATCCGTCCGCTGGTGCCGGATTCCCGCACCGAACCGCACCAGGTGCCGCCCCCGCGCCCACGTCGCGTTATCGTTCCATTCGTAACTCGTCGCCGCCTGCCCCTGTGGGTTGTTCAACTCATCTCCCAACGTCGAAAATCCCGCCACCCCAATTCGCATTAATCCCGTGTCCCGCGCCAGCGGCGAGACCACCGGCAATCCCACCGCCCGGTTCAAGTTGTTCCCCTGATTCTCCTGGTTCACCGCCAGGCTCACCCGGTTGAATCCGAGCCGCATTTCGTTCACCAGTCGCGGAGTCAGTATCTGCGTCTCGCTCAACATCGCATTCTGCGCCCGCCGTGGAATGTTGTTCCCATATCCCGGCACCGCCGCCGCGCCGTTCCCGGCCGCGAACGGTTCATGGAAATCGCGGTCGCCAAAGCTATACCGGAATCCCAACTCTGCCGCCGTTCCCAACCGGTGGTCCAGCCGCACGTCGAACCGGTCGTCCCGGTCTCTCTGGACCGGCGACGCCACGTAGTTCTGTCCCGCCTCTGCGCGGTTTGGCAGCGGATACAAAGCCGCAATTGCCAGCCCCACCGGGCTCATCCGGTTCCGTGGAATCACCAGATTCTGAAACGGCTGCTGCGTGAAAACGTCAATCGGTACCAGTCGCCCGCTTCGCGAAAAGTCCCCCGTCCGCTCCAATGCCGTCGGTACGTTCGCTGTTCGCGTAATCCCTTCCCGGATCCGCCGTCCCTCGTAGTCGGCAAAGTAAAACGTACGGTCCTTCCGCAAAGCTCCACCCACCGAGCCGCCGAATTGATTCCGGATGTTCTTCGGTGCCGCGTCCTTCGGTGCAAAGTAGTTCGTCCCGTCTAGCACCGCGTTCCGTAGAAACGCGAACGCCGTTCCGTGCACCTGATTCGTCCCCGACTTCACCACAACATTTACCTGTCCGCCCGTATTCCGTCCAAACGACGCGTCATACCCGTTCGTCAGCACCTCATACTCACGCACCGCGTCCACCGGTGGCGCAATCGCGAATCCATTCAGCTTCGGGTCGCCATTGAAGACGCCGTCCAACAGGAAACTGTTGGAATCCTCCCGCGCGCCGTTCACGTGAAAGCTAAAGTCCCCCCGCGCGCCGCCCGCCGCTCCCTCCACCGCCGGTGCCGCCCCCGGCGCCAACAGCGTCAGCTCGTAGAAATTCCGCCCATCCAAGGGCAATATGCGAATCTCCCGGTTCTCCACCGCCGTCCGTAGCGCGGCCGTTTCCGTCTGCAATAGCCCCGCCTCCCCCTTCACTTCAATCCGCTCCCCCGCCTCCGCGCCCGTCAGCGGAAAATCGATATGGATCTCCTGGTTCACCTGCAGCACCACGGTGCGTGACGCCTTCCGGTACCCGCTCGCCGTCACCTCCACCCGGTACACCCCCGCCGCCACCTGCGCCACCAGAAACTCCCCCGTCGCGTCGCTCACCGCACTCCGCTCCCGGTTCGTCTCCGTTTCTACAACCTTTAGCACCGCTCCCGCCAGCGGACCGCCCCCGCCGCTCACTCGCCCCAGGATCGCCCCTCGAACCATCTGTGCGGTCGCTGGAATCGTTGCCAGGACTAGCCCAAGCACTGCAAAAACAAACGCAAATCCGTTCTGAAACAAGAGGCCTCCGCTGCAGGATATCGGGCATCGCGGGCGCCGCAAACCGGTCGATTTCCGTTTACGTGCGTATATGCCCACATTGGCACATTATAGAACGGCCTCCTCCTACTCCGCCAGTTTGTCCAGCCGGAACGTGCAGCATCCCAGGTCCAGCGTGCTCGGATTGGCCGCCACCTGCGATTTCAAGTGCTTCGCCACCGTGTACAACCGCTGCTGCGCGTTCTTCTCCGTCTCTAGCAGTCCCGCTTCCCGCATGATCCGAAGGTGCTTGGACACGTTGTACTGCGAAACGTGCAGCTTCTCGGAAATCTGGTTGACGCTCAACTGGTCATCAAACAACAGCCGCAGAATACGCAGCCGCGTCTCCTCCCCCAGTGCTTTCAACGCGGCAATACAATCCACTCCATCCATAACCCGTCCCGTACCGGCCGCCGGCGCGGCTCAATGCAGCGATGAGTATACCAAACGGCTGCTTCGCCGGAGATGACCTCAGTTGTGCCGCGCCGGTCCTCCCGGCGCCTTGTAAATCTCCGCCGGAAAATCGGCGGCTTTTCCCTTCCCCTCATTTCGTTTGTTGTTGACGCCGCCCCGGTCCCGTTGCAGCGGAATGTTCATCCCGTCCGTCTTCTCCAACACGTCAAACAACCGCTCCCGCATCTGTTTCACGACATCGGCCAGCCGCGGATCTGCAATCAAGTTTCGGCTCTCCAACGGATCCTCCTGCATGTCGTACAGCTCATCGGTATCCCAAATTCCCTGATATCGGATGAACTTGTACCGTTCCCCACGCAACGCATGCATCGTCGGCGTCTGTGGGAAATTCCGCTCCCAGTAATACTCGTACAACAGCTCTTTCCGCCAAGGCGCTGCCTGCCCTTGCACCAACGGTAGCCAGTTCATCCCGTCCAACCCCTTCGGCCCCGCCGCTCCCGCAGCCGCCAGCACTGTCGGCATGATATCGATCCCCGCCACCACCTCCTTCACCGTCTTCCCGCCCCCAAACAACTCCGGACACCGCGCCAACAACGGCACGCGCATCGACTCCTCATACGCCGTCCGCTTATCAATCAGCCCGTGCTCCCCGAAGGCGAACCCGTTATCGCCCATGTAGATCACCAGCGTCGAGTCCAGTTCCCCGCGCTCCTTCAGTGCATCGAATACCCGCCCGATACTCTCATCCACCGCCATCAGCGTCTCGGCGTAGCGCTTGTAGTAGTCCGCAATATCCAGCGTCGAGTGATACGGATAATCCACCCCGTGCCACGAATTCCGCTGATTCTTCACCCAAGTTGGCCGGTTCTGCGCCATCTCCCCATCCGCCGCCATCGTCGGCGGATAGACGAACTTGGTGTCTTTATACATGCCCTCATGCCGCTTGGCCGGCTGGAACTCCGCGTGCACCGCCTTGTGCGAAAGGTACAAGAAATACGGCTGCCCCTTCGGCAACGCTCGCATCCACTCCACGGCATAATCGGTCAGCTCATCGGTGATGTACCCCTTCTGCTGCACCTTTTTTCCGTTCACGTTCAGCCCGTTCGGACTCGGTAGATACGTCCCCTGTCCGCGGAAACTCACCCACTGGTCGAACCCCGGTTTGGGAACGTCCGTCTCCGCGCCCATATGCCACTTGCCGAAGAACCCGGTCTTGTAGCCTGCCTTCTGCAAATACGTTGGAAAGAACGTTGTTCCCGCGGGAATCGGCGTATTGTTGTCCACAATCCGATGCCGGTGCGCGTACACGCCCGTCAGCACCGACGCCCGGCTCGGGCTGCATAGCGCCGTCGTCACAAAGGCGTTTTTGAAGTGCACGCCCTCGCTGGCCATCCGGTCCATTTGCGGCGTCCGCAACCACGGCTGCGCCTTCAGAAATCCCATGGCGTCGTAGCGGTGATCGTCACTCAAAATGAAGATCACATTCCGGCGTTTGGCCGGAGCCGCCGCAACCGCGGAGGCAGCAAGAAACTGGCGTCGATTCAACATGGAGGTCCGCCTCTCAGCGTACCCGATATCGCCACCCGATCCCCGCCAGTCCAATCACTATCAGTGCCCACGTACCCGGCTCCGGCACCTCGCCCCCGCTTACCGGCGTCAGCAGGAACGCCCTTCCATCCTCTCCGTTGGCGATAATCTGGCCCACGTCATTGATCCCATGGGAAACAGTCAGCACCGTCGGTAACGGCGTGACGAACGATAACAGATTGAGATCCCGCATCGTCGCTCCGTCGTAGACAAACGCCCGGTTTTGAAAGCTCGCGTTCGTCGAATTTCCCGTCACCCACCCGGCCGAATTGATCCCGCGCGCAAACGTGAAGGGCCCGCCCAGCGAACCTACATCGGCCATTCCCACCCCGGGTGTATAGAGAAACCCCCGGAAGTTGTTGGAGCTATCGATCAAGTAACCCGCAATCTGACCGGCATCGTTAATCGCCCGGCCAAAACTATACGTGCCGCCCATTGTCCCCAGGTCCACCATCGTCACGCCGTCCCATAGGAAAGCATGGAATTGGCCACCCGTTGTATAGGACCCCCCGGTCACCTGCCCGCTCGCATTCACATCAAACCCTTGGCTCGCGCCTCCGCCGAGCGTGCCCAGCAACACAAAATTCGCTCCGTCATACAAAAATGTCTGGTAGTCCCCACTGCTCGCCGTATCCGCATACCCCGTCACCCACCCATTTTCATTGATTCCCTGTCCGATCGTGCTCGGCCCCCCCAGCGACCCGATGTTCGTGAACAGGCCCCCCTGATACAGAAACGCCACCTCATTCCCATTCGCAATCTGAGACCGGCCCGTAATCTGCCCGCTATCGTTAATTGCGTTCGCCTCACTGATCACTCCGCCCATGGTCCCCAGATCTGTGAACACCCCGCCGCTATATCGCCACGCATGAAAGCCACCGCTAACGAAGTAGCCGCCAACCACCTCCCCCTTGTTATTCAACCCATTCGCGGTCGTGCTCGCACCCCCGTAGGTCCCCATATCGGTCCACGTGTACACCGTGCCACCAAACAAAATCGCCGGCAGCATGTAAAAAAGAGCAAGAAGTCTCATATAAAGTACTGCGTTGGGCGCCAGTACACGGGGCCAAAACCCCATACAATACCTCCATGCGCCTCTCTCGCCGCCAACTCCTGGCCGCCATCCCCTTAACAGCCGCCACCCGCCCGCCCCGCATCCTCCTCCGCAGCTCCTGGCAGTCGGTCAACATCGGCGACATCGGCCACACCCCTGGTGCCCTCACCCTGCTCAACAAATTCTTCCCCGAAGCCGAAATCACCCTCTGGCCCGGCAACCTTGGCCACGGCTCCCGCGACCTCCTCACCAAGGGCTACCCCCGCCTCCGCATCGCCGAAGGCACTCTCGGCAAGGACAATAAACCCACCACCCCCGCCCTCGCCCAGGCCTGGGCCGAAGCCGATCTCTACCTCTCCGGTTCCGGCTCCGGTTTCCCCGCTTCCAACCACGCCGTCGCCTTCGCCAAAGCCACCGGCAAACCCGTTGGCGTTCTCGGCGTCAGTACCGATCCTATCTCCGGCATCGGTGGCGACCGCGAGCCCGAAGGCGGCACGCTCGCCCAACTCCACGCCAAAGCCGTCAAACTCCCGCCGACTCATCTCCCCGCCGACCTCCGCTACGTCATCGACCGCGCCGCCTTCTTCTTCTGCCGCGACACCATCTCCCGCGACTACCTCAGGACACAGAACCTGAAGACCCCCATCCTCGAATTCGGCCCCGACGCCCAGCTCGGCATGCACCTCCGCGACGACGCCAAAGCCGCCGCCTACCTACAGGCCCACAACCTCCAACGTGGCAAGTTCATCTGCGTCATCCCCCGCCTCCGCTACACGCCCTACTACAAGATCCGCAACGAAGCCCGCGTCCCCGCCGACGATATCCGCGACGCCATCAACAACCGCACCACCAACACCGACCACGCCAAGCTCCGCGACATGATCATCGCCTACGTCCGCAAGACCGGCAACCGTGTCCTCGCCTGTGCCGAAATGACCTACCAGGTCGAAATGGCGAAAGAAGTCCTGGTCGACCCGCTTCCCGAAGACGTTCGCAAAAACGTCGTCTGGCGTGATACCTATTGGCTCCCCGACGAAGCCGCCAGCGTCTACGCGCAGGCGCAGGCTGTCGTCAGCGTCGAATGCCATTCCCCGCTGATCGCCCTCCGCAACGGCACCCCGGCCTTCTACGTCCGTCAGCCCACCGACACCTGCAAAGGCCAGATGTACCGCGATTTCGGCTCCAACGACTGGTTCTTCGAGGTCGACGAAACCAGCGGCGCCGAGCTCTGGAGCCGCCTCGAAGCCATCCACAAAAACCCAAAGCAAGCCGCCGCCAAAGTCCGTACAATCATGTCCACCGTCGAAGCCGCCCAGAAGCGGATGATCGGCGCCGTCCGCGCCGCCTGCCGCGTATGAAGACTCTCCTCCTCCTCACTGCCGCCGTCGCCCTTGCCCAGGACGCCAGCCTCCCTTATCCCCCCCAAATGCCCGGCGCCAAGGTCGAAACCTACACGACCGCCGGAACGGCAAAACTGAACCTCTACATCTTCGATCCCCCGCAGAAGTCCACCCCCCGCCCCGCCGTCGTCTTCTTCTTCGGCGGCGGCTGGACCCACGGCTCCCCCGTCCAATTCGAACAGCACTGCCGCCGCCTGGCCTCACTCGGCATCGTCGCCATTACCGCCGACTACCGCGTCGAAACCCGCCACAGATCTACCGTTCCCGACAGTATCAGCGACGCCCGCGCCGCGATGCGCTTCGTCCGCGCCAACGCCGCCCGCCTCGGCATCGACCCATCCCGTATCGCCGCTGGCGGCGGCTCCGCCGGCGGTATGCTCGCCGCCGTAGCCGCCACGATCCCCCAAACGCCAACCGCCGCCTTGGTCCTGTTCAACCCGGCTCTCGTTCTGGGCCCAATCCCCGGCGATGAAGCCCTCACCGCCTGGGCCGCCAGCCGCATCACGCGCCCCATCTTCGGCGGGGTCGACGGCGCCAGCATCTCCCCCTGGCACCACATCTCCAGGAACTCCCCGCCCACTCTCATCCTCCACGGCAAAGCCGACACCACCGTCCCCTACGCCACCGTCGAATCCTTCGCCGCCAAAATGAAACAAGCCGGCGCCCGCTGCGACCTCATCGGTTACGAAGGCGAAAAACACGGCTTCTTCAACAAGCCGCCCGCCTTCGCAGACACGCTCCAAAAAGCCGAAGCCTTCCTCCTCTCCGTCCTACATCCGTAAGAAACCCGTGTCAGGCAATTCATTTTTTTCCGTAACACGGAAGTAATCCATCGCATATAATTCCTACCAATGCGTCTTCTCCTCTGCCTCCTCCTCGCCCTCCCTCTCTTCCCCGCCGACTCTCCCTCCGCCGAAATCGCCAACTCCCACATCCGCGCCCGCCTCTATCTCCCCGACGCCGAAAACGGCTTCTACCGCGGCACGCGCTTCGATTGGTCCGGCGTAATCTACCACCTCGAATCCGCCGGCCACACCTTCTACGCCCCCTGGTTCACCAAGCGCAGCCCCAATGTCCGCGACTTCATATACGAAGGCGATGACATCATCGCCGGCCCTTGCAGCGCCACTGCCGGCCCCGCCGACGAATTCCGCCCCCTCGGCTACGACACCGCCCAACCCGGCCAAACCTTTATCAAAATCGGCGTCGGCGCCCTGCGCAGGCCCGACGCCTCCCCCTACACCGGCTACCGCCTCTACGAAATCGCCGACCCCGGCAAGTGGGCAGTCAAGCGCCACCCCGCAGCCATCGAATTCACCCACACCCTCAACGGCGCCTATGTCTACCGCAAATCCATCTCCCTCACCAAAGGCAAGGCTGAAATGGTCATGCGCCACACCCTGAAAAACTCGAGCAAACAACCCATCGAAACGACCGTCTACAACCACAACTTCCTCGTCCTCGACGGCACGCCCCCCGGCCCCGGCGCGGTCATCACCGTCCCCTTCGCCATCCGTTCCAACCGCCCGCCTAACCCCGAACTCGCCGAGATCAGCGGCAACCGCGTCGTCTACAAGAAGACCCTCACCGGCCGCGACACCGTCTCCGCGCCCATCGAAGGCTTCTCCGTCAACCCTGCCGACCACGAAATCAAGATTGAAAACAGCGCCCGCAAAGCCGGCATGACCTTAAACGGCGACCGCCCGCTCCAGAGCATCAATCTCTGGTCCATCCGCAGCAACATCTCCATGGAGCCCTTCATCGCCATCTCGGTGGCCCCCGGCCAAACCTTCACCTGGACCACCACTTACCGTTATTACGCCTTGCCCTGAAACGAGGTGCATTGTGACCGTGGAATAGCGCCGCTTGTCCCTGCTCCTGTCCGCTTGTCCCAAAGATTTCCGCCCCGCCGAAAGTTGCGGCAAGCTTGTTGTATGCAGCGGTATTGGACGTTCCAGGTACTTGGCTGGCTCGCCTACTCGGCGGTCGGAATCACGATTAACTTGATCGGTGGAGTGCAGCTCCTGCCGTTGCTGTGCGGTCACGCCCTTCTCATATTGGCCAGTATCGGGCTGACCCATACGTTCCGCAGCTTCATCCGGCGGCGGCGTCAGGCATCCGGGGAAACGGGCCCAATGTGGCCGTTTTTGGCGGCGGGCGTAGCCGTCATCAGTCTCGTCCAGACTTCGGTCGTGATTGGGACGAACCTGGTGCTGTCCGGCGGCGAGTGGTCTGTCATCGCGATCGTTGCGCTTTGGTGGGGTATGTTCCTGGCATCGGGTGTCTGGACCATTCTCTATGTACGGTTCACCGAGCGCCGTGGGTATGCCGTAAGGGAAGTTCAGCTCCAGCTCGCATTGAAGGAGGCCGAACTGAGAGCCTTGGAAGCGCAGCTCAACCCGCACTTTTTGTTTAACTGCCTGAACTCCATTCGCGCTCTCGTCCCGCTGGATCCACCGCGTGCGCAGGACATGATGACCCGCCTTTCCAATGTGCTGCGGAACAGTCTGCGGCACGACCGGCAACATGCCGTCCAGTTAGCGCTGGAACTGGAGGTGATTGCAGACTACCTCGCCTTGGAGGCCATTCGATTCGAAGAGCGGTTGCGTTCACAAATTGTCGTAGACTCGGAAGCCGCGCAGTGTCTGGTTCCACCCATGCTTCTCCAAACTCTCGTCGAGAACGCCATTAAACATGGGGTCAGCCAGGCAACCGGTGGTGGCCAGCTCACTATTCGCGCCTGCCTTCAGAATGGATTTGTTCGCCTCGTTGTCACGAATACCGGGAGCCTGATCGGCTCGCCGCGATCCCAGTCTCAGCTGGGGCTCGCAAACGCGCGGGAGCGCCTTAGTCTGCTCTACGGCGACTCGGCCAGTCTGATTCTGGACGATGGCGATGGGGTCGTCAATGCGACGGTCCTGATCCCGGCCTCCTGACTGCGATGAAGGCTCTGATCGTCGATGATGAACGCCTTGCCCGCCTCGAACTGCGGCGCCTTCTGCAGGCGCACTCTGAGGTGGAAGTTGTTGGGGAGGCACGCAATGGGGCCGAGGCGCTGCGCCTCATCGGGCAGACCTCCCCCGACCTGCTGTTCCTGGATGTTGAGATGCCTGAAATGAACGGCTTCGAACTCCTCGATCAGCTCGAAGACCAAGTTCCACAGGTCATCTTCACGACTGCGTTTGATCAGTATGCGATCAAAGCGTTTGAGGTCAACGCGCTGGATTATCTGCTCAAGCCTATCGCCCCCGCGCGTCTTGCCGCTGCTCTAGAGAGGACCCAGGCTTGCAAACCGAAGGTGGCCCTGAATCGCTTATTCGTAAGGGACGGAGACCGCTGCTGGATTGTTCGCGCCTGTGACATCTTCCTGCTGGAGTCGGAGGGAAACTACGCGCGCCTGCATTTTGCCAAGGAACGGCCACTCATCCGGCGTTCTCTGAATACTCTGGAACGGCAGCTTGACCCCGCTGTCTTCTTCCGGGCAAACCGCAAGCAAATCGTGAACTTGAATCAGATCGAAAAAACATCACTTGGAGTCTCTGGTGGACTGACTGCCTTGTTGCGCAACGGGAAATCCGTTGCGCTATCGCGCCGGCAGTCCCTCGTCCTTCGCTCTCTGCTACATTTATGACGGTCCAATTACCGGCGTGCCGCCTTCAAAATACCTGCCAACGCGCGCATCCGCTCCCGGTCCGCCGCCGTCTTTGCCCCGGCCGAGTCCTTCTCTAACCCCTTCGCCAAGCTCTGTAACTGGCCCCGGTTCCCCTTCTCCATCGCCGCCGTCACTGCCGAAATCCGCGCCGCCGGCAACGCCCCGCTCCGCTCCAACTGGTCCACATACGCCCGCGCCACAATGAAGTTCGACGGCCACGTAATCTTCGGCTGGTTCTGCACGTTCAACTCGTTGAAATGCACCTGATTGGCCGCGTCAATTTCCCCCTGCGTCAGGAACTGATTCGGCACCAGCTTGAAAACATCCACTCCGCGCGCAATTTCCGCGCCGTAAATGTAGCCGTTGTACCAATAGGTCGACCACTGCCCGCCCATCCCTTTTTTCGTGCTGTCCGTCGGGCCCCGGTCAAAATAGGCCACCTCAAACGGGTGCGCCGGATCGGTGAAATCGACCAACGAAATCCCGCCCTGATACCACGCCTGCACCAGCACATCGCGCCCCGGAATCGGCACTAGCGACCCGTTATGCGCCACGCAATTCTCGGTCTCCGTCTGCGCCGCCGGCATTTTGTAATAGGAGGCCAGCGTCAATTTCCCCTTGTCCAAAGTGAAGATCGCGTCCGCCCCCCAGTGCATCGGGTCCGTCTCGCGGCACCGCGGCTGCGAACCACCGCCCCACTCGTCGGTAAACAGCACCTTCTTCCCGTCATTGCTGAAATTCGCCGAATGCCAAAAGGCGTAGTTCGGATCGCTCACCGCGTCCAGCCGCTTCGGGTTCTTCGGGTCGCGAATGTCCAGCAAAATGCCGTTCCCGGAACACGCCCCAGCCGCCAGACCCAGCGCGGAATACACCGTAATGTCGTGGCACTTATCGGTCACCGATGTTGTCTGCGTGCCCTCTCCGTGCGTCCCGCCCTTCCATAAACCATTCAATGCCCCCGTCTTTTCATCGGAGAAAATCCGCGGGCTGTTCACAATCTTCGCTTGTTCCGGATGCGCCAGCGGCACCTTGATAATGTCGATCCGGAACAACGCCGTCTCCGGATTCTTCTCCGGATCCCCGCCAGAACATGCCGCCAGCTCATCCGCCTGCCGCACCGGCCCCGTGCCGGAAATGTAGATGTAGACGTTCTCTTTGTCCTTCGGATCGATCACCAGCGTATGCGTGTGCGACCCGCGGCAGCTCTGCACGGTCGCCACCTGCTTCGGATGCGCCAGATCGGAGATATCGAAAATACGCACGCCCCGGAAGCGGTCCGGGCTCGGCGGCGGTGGTGGACGCCGCGCCCGCGTGCCCGCCGGAGCGTTCGGTGCCGGTGGCTCCGGCGGCGGCGCCTTGTACCCTGCCGGCAGCGGAATCCCTTGCGATCCGCAGTCAATCCGGCCATTCATCGCCTCGGCCGACATGAACAGCAGATTCCCGTACACCGAAACATCACCCTGCCCGCCGGGGCACAGCAGTGACGTTCGCAGCTTCACTTTGCCCGGGTCGTCGATGTCGTAAAAGTTGATGCCGTTGTAGTTTCCGACAAACAGGTGATTGCCGCTGAACGCGAGATCAGAGTTGGTCGAACCGTACTGGATGTTCGGCCGTCGCCCGCCTCCCCCGCCTGCCACGCCCTGCTCTTCCGTTGGCGGCTCGGCCGGACCCGTATTCGGATCACCCGGTGCAAACCCCGGCGGCTTCGGCAACGTCGCAATCCGCACCACCCCGTTCGCCGCCTCGGCGGCATCGTGCAATCCGCCCTTCAACCCAATCCGCGGATCCCCGGCCCCGGCCCGCGGGTTCGAATACACCGACGGCGCCTTCCCCGTCTCCTGCGCGGAAGCGCCACCAGCCAAAAGCGTCAACCCAATCGCGGTCGACAGTCCGAAAGTCCGTTTTGTTCTCACCGTTTCTCCTTCAACATGCCGCGCATGATCCCGATCTCCGCCCGCTGCGTATTATCGATATCTGTCGCGAAGTCATACAGTACCGGTTCCTGCCCGGCACCCGGGGTATCAAACAGTTCCTCCACCATCACCAGCGCGCCGATGTGGTGTTGAATCATCCCCGTCAGGAAAAGTTGGTCGAACTCGGACCCCTTCGCTTTTGCCAATGTCGCCATCTGCTCCGCCGTCAACATGCCCGGCATCATCGGCATGCCCGCCCCATGCTGGGAGTGGTCGTGCGCCGGAGCCACCGGCTTCCCACGTTCCGTTAACCACTGCTTCATGAACAGAATCTCGTCGCTCTGCGAAATGGTGATCCGCTCGCCAAACGCGAGCAGGTCCTTCCGCAACCCGCGTGTACGCAGGAGATCCACCATCTCCACCGCCTGCGCGTGATGGTGGATCATGCCCTGCATGAACTCCACGTCCGCCGCTACTGGCGTACGGACGCCCAACCTATCCGCCGCGGCCGCCGAAACGGAAGTTCCAGGTTTCCCCGGTGCCCCCGGCTGGACAATCGGAGCCGGTTGGCCCCACCCCAAACAGCCGATCAATCCAGCAAGCACCGCGACATTCGGCCAAATTCGCATGCGCAAGGATACATCCGGACCGTTTCGTCCGTCAAGAACGGTGAAAATCGTGTTACTGCGGGACCGGGCGCCCCATCGATTTGTACACGTCCTCGATCGCCTTGATGTTGTCCTTCGCCCCTGCGTGCGCCGGATCCAGCGCAACCGTCTTCCGGAACGCCCGCAGCGCCGCCGGGTACTTACGCATCGGCGGCAACTGCTCATTCTTCATCGTTGCCTCGCCTTGCGCGAAATGCGCCCCCGCCAGCGCCTTCTTCAGCTCCGCCGACTTCGGGTTCTTCTGGTACGCCGCATCCAGATCGGTAACGGCCTCTTCATACTTCCCCGCCGCCATCTTCTTCTTGGCGGCATCCGTCGCGCCGTCCGCTCCGAAAAGCAACAGGCCGGCCAACATCACGAATCCGAATACTGGTTTCATATCGTGTCCGATGCGGCCGGCCCTGGCTGAGGTGCAACGAATCGACCGACTTACCGCTTCCGGCGCCGGTACGCCAGCCCGGCCATCGCCACGCCGACCGTCCCCGTCTCCGGCGTCTTCGTGTAGGCGTACACCAGCGTCAGCGTCCCGACCGGAAGCGAAATCAAGTTTTGCGAGCCACTGATATCCATAATCTGGTTCGTGAAGTTTGCCACCCCGAAAATCAATACGTTCGCCATGGCCGTCAGGCTGCTGATCATTTGCGCCGGCACGCCCGCGGGAATTCCGATCACTCCGTTCTGTGAAAACGAGCCTGCAAACTGCGGCGTGACCGAATGCAATATCCCCAGGAAATTGTTGGGAGAAAGTACGCAGTGAGAAACTCCTAAGTGCTCTATTCGGTGCGGGACCGTCTCCCGATACGCCCATCGAACCGACACTGGCCCTCACGCATATCCATGAGGAACCCGCGCTGGCAAAATCGCATGGAACGATGGGATCAATAAAGATCCTGTCGGATGCAACACCGCCGCTCCCCCGCGCTACACTTGCCCCATGTCCGGCACGCTGCGCTTCGGCCTCACCATCGTGAAACTCGGGCTCCTTTTTTCTCTGTTAACCGGCTGCGCTCCCAAACCTCCCGCGGCTCCTGGCACCTCCGCCCCCCTGGTCTACCCCGTCCTCCTTTTTACCGAAGACAAGCTGAAAGTCTACAAAGACGAATCAGCCCTCACCACCACCAGAGCCGCCACCGGAATCGCCTACACTCTCTACACCATCCTCGATTCCGCCGGTGTCCAATACGCCATCCTCAAAGTCACCGATTTCGACAACCAATCCGGTTTCCTCAACATGGGTACCAAGTCCTACCGCATCTTCCTGCAACTGAAATCCAAAGGCACCCCCAGCCTCGACAAAGCCAAAGCCACACTCAAAGCCACCACCCTCGGCTACGATCAAGTTCAAAATAAAAGCGCCGCCGATGAGGCCATCGGCGGCGCAAAAACCTATCGCGAACTCGTGGAAATGTGCGGCCGCCCGTGGGATTGGCGTTAACCCAGCCAACGGCCGCTCGTCCCGGTTAGCGCAGGTCGAACCGGTCCAGATTCATCACCTTAGCCCAGGCTTTGGCAAAGTCCCGAACGAACTTTTCCTGCCCGTCGGCCGAGGCATACACCTCGGAAATGGCGCGCAGTTCCGAATTGGAGCCGAACACCAGATCCACCGGCGTCGCCGTCCACTTCACCTTGCCCGTCGCCCGGTCCTTGCCCTCGTAAATCCCTTCCGTACCCGCCTTCTCCCACTTCGTCGACATGTCCAGCAGGTTTACAAAGAAGTCGTTCTTCAAAACACCGGCCTTATCAGTGAACACCCCGTGTGCCGCTGCACCCGTATTGGCGTTCAATACCCGCATGCCGCCCACCAGCGCCGTCATCTCCGGCACCGTCAGCGTCAACAGCTTCGCCCGGTCCACCAACATCTCCGCCGGTGCCTGCGCAGCCCCGGCGTTATAGTAATTCCGGAACCCATCCGCCACCGGTTCCAGTACCGCGAACGTCGAAGCATCCGTCTGCGCCTGCGTCGCGTCCACCCGGCCCGCCGCAAACGGAACCTGCACGGGAGTCCCCGCCGCCTTCGCCGCCTGCTCAACCGCCGCCGTGCCGCCCAGCACAATCAGGTCCGCCAGCGAAACCCGCTTGAACTCCTGCTGGATCGTCTCCAACTTGGCCACCACTTTCGCCACCTCAGCCGGATTGTTCACTGCCCAATCCTTCTGCGGAGCCAATCGCACGCGGGCCCCGTTGGCTCCGCCGCGCATATCCGTCCCGCGGAACGAAGCCGCCGACGCCCACGCCGTCCGTACCAACTCCGGCACCGTCAGGCCCGACGCCAGAATCTTCGCCTTCAACGTCGCCACGTCCTTGGCGTCCAATGGTTTGAAAGTAGCCTTCGGCAACGGATCCTGCCAGATCAGATCTTCCTTCGGCACATCGGCGCCAATGTAGCGCGCCCGCGGACCCATGTCGCGATGCGTCAGTTTGAACCACGCCTTGGCAAACGCCAACTGGAACTGCTCCGGATGCTCCCGGAACCGCATCGCAATGGCTTTATAACTCGGGTCCATCTTCAACGCCAGATCGGTGGTGAACATGATCGGCGCGTGCCGCTTCGAAGCGTCGTGCGCATCCGGCACCAGATTGGCCGCCGCGTTGTTCGCCGGAATCCACTGCGTCGCGCCCGCCGGGCTCTTCGTCTTCACCCACTCGTAAGCAAACAGGTTCTCCAGATACTGCGAGGAGAACTTCGCCGGCGTGGACGTCCATGCGCCTTCCAGGCCGCTGGTCACCGTGTCGACGCCGTTCCCTTTTCCGCACTTGTTCTCCCAGCCCATCCCCTGCTTTTCCACGCCTGCCGCGGCCGGTTCCGCACCGACGCACTTGTCCGGCGCATGCGCCCCGTGAGCCTTGCCAAACGTGTGCCCACCGGCAATCAGCGCCAGCGTCTCTTCGTCATTCATCGCCATCCGGCCAAACGTTTCGCGAATGTCCTTCGCCGCCGCCAGCGGATCCGGGTTCCCGTTCGGACCCTCCGGATTCACATAGATCAGTCCCATCTGCACCGCCGCCAGCGGCTTCTGCAGCTTCCGGTCCCCGGTGTAGCGCTCGTCGCCCATGAACTTCTTTTCCGGTCCCCAGTACACCAACTCCGGTTCCCAGTCATCGGCGCGGCCCCCGGCAAAGCCGAAGGTCTTGAAGCCCATGTTCTCCATCGCCACGTTCCCGGCCAGCACCATCAAGTCGCCCCAGCTCAGCTTCTGTCCGTACTTTTGCTTCACAGGCCAAAGCAGGCGCCGCGCCTTGTCCAGGTTGCCGTTGTCCGGCCAGCTGTTCAGCGGGTCGAACCGCTGCTGCCCGCCGTCGGCGCCGCCGCGCCCATCCAAAGTACGATATGTCCCCGCGCTATGCCACGCCATGCGGATGAAGAACGGCCCGTAGTTGCCATAGTCGGCCGGCCACCACGCCTGAGACGTCGTCAAGGTCTTGTTGATGTCCTGCTTCACGGCCTTCAAATCCAGCGTCGCAAACGCCTTGGCGTAGTTGAAGTCTTTCCCATACGGGTTCGACTCCGCCGAATTCTGCCGCAACGGCGACAAATCCAGCTTCTCCGGCCACCAGAACTGATTCGGCTTCGGCGCCTGCGCCGTTGCCAGCATGCCCACCGCCATCGCGGGGAAAAACGATTGAAGGATTCTCTTCATGAATACACTGATGCAAATCCAGACCGAACCTCTACAACTTCTCACCTATAGCTCCGATAGGCAAAACACGTGCTTACCAAATGCTTACCAATCGCTGAGAACTTTTCAGCCAAAGTCCCCTTACATTGGATAAGTCGATGAACCCCTACAGGAGAGCCCCCATGCTCAAAAAATATCTAACGATCCTATCTTTACCGCTCCTCGCCGTAGTCACCTATATCCACCGGAATCCCGCCACTGTCCGCGCCGCCGGGGAAACCCGCTTCGCCGGCCCCACCAGTTCCCAAACCCTCGCCCTCAATGCCGATGGCAGCGTCCTGGCGTCGGTGAATCCGGACAACAACTCCATCAGCCTCTTCGACACCCGTCCAGGCACCAACCAGCGCTTCGCCGTCGTCCAGGTCGGCACCGAGCCCAACTCCGTTGCCCTCAACCTCGACGGCACCCGTGCCTACGTCGCCAATACCGTCAGCGGTACCGTCAGCGTCGTAAAGATCGACCGCACCACCCAGGACTACTCCATCCTCGCCACCATCCCCGTCGGCACTGAACCCTACGGCCTCGCTCTCACCCCCGCCGCCACCAAACTCTACGTCGCCAACGCCCGCTCCAACAGCGTCTCCGTCATCGATACCGCCAATCTCCGGGTCACCAAAACGATCACCAATGTCGGCTTCGAACCCCGTGGCATCGCCATCACCAACGGCGGCACCGGCAACGATAGCGTTGAAACCGTCTACGTCACCCAGTTCCTCGCTCTGCCTTCCGCTCCGGACAAAATCGATGGCTCCGACGACGCCAAAAACGGCCGCGTCACCGCCATTTCGGTTGCCTCCGATACCGTCACGGGCGAAATCGTCCTGAACCCTGTCGCCGATACCGGCTTCGAAGCCGCCGGCGACGCTCTGAAACGCATCGCCCCGCCCGCCGCCCCCGTCGCCGCCGATTTCAAATTCGTCACCGGCGCTTACCCCAATCAGCTCAACAACATCGCCATCCGCGGCCGCTTCGCCTTCGTCCCCAATACCGGCGCCTCCCCCAACGGCCCCACCCGCTTCGACGTTAACACCCAGGCGCTCTTAAGCGTCATCAACCTCTCCGCCCGTGCCGACGCCAATCGCACCATCAACCTGCACTCCGCCGTCATCAAGCAGACCGGTCTCCCCCGGCGCTTCGTCACCCAACCCTGGGCCATGGCCTTCAAAACCAAATCCGACGAAGGCTACGTCATCAGCACCGCGTCCAACGTCGCCGTCAAAGTGAAGATCGATCCGGCCACAGGCGCTCCCACCGTCCAGAACATCCCGACGGACGCCACCCGCGTTCTCCAAATCCCCACCGGCAAACAGCCCCGTGGCATCGTCGTCAATGCAGCGGATACCGCCGCCTACGTCATGAACTACGTCTCCCGCGACGTCACGGTCATTGATCTCACCGGCGCCGCCGAGCGCGTCATCGCCACCATGTCCTCCGCCCCCGTCCCCGCCGCCGGCACCGCCGAAGATCTCCTCCACATCGGCAAGGAGCTCTATCACACGTCAATCGGTGATTTCGATCCCGCCGCCACCGGCGGACCCGCCATCACCGGCCGCATGTCCAACAACGGCTGGGGCTCCTGCGCCTCGTGCCATCCGTTCGGCTTGACCGATAACGTCGTTTGGATCTTCGGCGCCGGCCCCCGCCGGACGATTCCCCAGCACGCCGATTTCGCCCCCGGCGACGCCAAGATTCTCCGCGCCCTCAACTGGTCCGCCATCTTTGACGAGCAAGAGGATTTCGAACTCAACATCCGCGGCGTTTCCGGTGGCCTTGGCCTCCTCGTCGGTGCCGACGGAGTCACCCCGGATCCCACCCTAGCCGCCTTCACCCCCGCTAACGGCGGCCGCAGGCAGCTCAAAGTGCGCGGCCAGAACGCCTGGGACGCCATCAAAGAGTACATCGCCAAGGGTATCCGCACGCCCATCTCGCCTGTGTCGAAGACTGACCCTGATGTCATCGCCGGCCGCGCCCTGTTTATCCAGAACGGCTGCCAGAACTGCCACGGCGGATCCCAGTGGACCAGTGCCCGTGTGCGCCAGGCCTCCCCGCCCGACGCCAGCCTCCTTGCCGCCGGCCAACTCCTCACCGAACTCCGGCCCACAAATACCTTCAACGCCAACGCGTTCAATGAAGTCCGCGCCAACGCCGCGGCACCCCTGGGCGCTGGCGGCTACAACCCGCCCACGCTCCTCGGCCTCCATGCTTTCCCGCAAACGTTCTTCCACAACGGCTCGGTCAATTCGCTCGAAGCCGTCATGGAAAACGTAGCCCACCGCAGCGATGGCAACGGCGGTGTCGATGGCCTCCAAAGCGCCGCCCAGCGCGCCCAGCTCATCAAGTTCCTGCTTTCCATCGATGGGACAACGGTGCCAATCCAGCCACCCGCCCCCGGAGCGCTAAAGACAATCTCCGCCGCCAGCTACGCCGGCACCTCGGTCGCCCCGGAGAGCATCGCGGCGACCTTCGGCGCCAAACTGGCCGCCGGTGTCGTCGTGAACACCTCCGCCACGCTCTCCCAAACCTTGGGCGGCACCACGCTCACCGTGCAGGACTCCGCCGGCGTCAATCGCCTCGGCCGTCTGTACTTCGTCTCCCCGGGTCAGGTGAACTTTGAAGTGCCCGCCGCCACTGCCGTGGGCGACGCAACCGTCACCGCCTTCGCCGGCAGCGGCCTGGTTTCCACCGCCACCGTCGCCATCAGGAATGCCTCTCCCGGCATCTTTACCGCCAACGGGAACGGCTCCGGCGTGCCAGCCGCCCTCGGCCTTCGCGTCACCCCGGCCGGCGCCCAATCCCCGGTGAACGTGTTCCAGTGCAACGCCGCCGGCGTCTGCACGCCAGCCCCCATCGCCATGGGCGCGGACCGTATCTTCATTGAGCTCTACGGCACCGGTGCCCGCAAGCGCACCTCGCTCGATAACGTCACCTGCACCATCGGCGGCGTTTCGGCGCCGGTAGCGTTCGTCGGAGCCCAAGGCGTCATCGGCCTCGATCAAATCAACATCGAAGTCCCGGCGAGCGTCCGCGGCCGCGGCGAAGTCCCCCTCGTCCTCACCATTGATGGCGAAGTGGCCAACACCGTCACCCTCAACATCCAGTAACCCCAACCCTCCGTGGGCGCCCCACCGGCGCCCACGGGACCAACACGCTACGAGCAAACGTACCCGCGCAGCAAGACCCCTCTCCGGGGACATACGTGCCGGAGGGAGCGCAGCGACCGTAGGCCGTGTGTCCACAAGCGCGGTACTCGCCCGCAACTCCAGCCAAAAGCAGCAAGCGAGCGCCGGGCAACATCGACACCCCCCCAACCCGGCATATCATGTCATGCATGACCCGGCGCCAATTCGCCCAACTCCCCGCCGCCGCCGCGGCCCTCGCCCAAACGAACCCCCAACCCATCGACATCGCCCAACGCCGCGAACTCTTCGTCGACCGCCACCTGATCGACCGCCTCTCCGGCTCCGCCACCCTCCGCCTCCACCACCCCCAACCCCGCGAAATCGCCCTCATCCACGACGCCCCCTGGGAAGGCACCGGCTCCGGCTACCACAGCATCTTCCAGGACGGTGGCCTCTATCGCATGTACTACAAGGCCTACCACATCGATATCTCCTCCGGAAAAATGCGCGCCGATTCCCACCCCGGCTTCACCTGCTACGCCGAAAGTGACGACGGCATCCACTGGCGCAAACCCAACCTCAACCTCCACGAGTTCCGCGGCAACAAAGCCAACAACATCGTCATCGCCTCCGGCCCCATGGGCAAAGCCGATCTCGACGCCGCCCACCCGGCCGTCTTCAAAGACGCCAATCCCGCCGCGCCCGCCCACGCCCGCTACAAAGCCACCGTCCGCTCGGCCGACAAAAAGGCTCACGGCCTCATCGCCCTCCAGTCCCCCGACGGCTTCCGCTGGTCCCCCATGAGCGAAGCGCCCGTCATCACCAACGGCGCCTTCGACTCCCAGAACCTCGCCTTCTGGGACCCCGTCACCAATCAATACCGCGCCTACTGGCGTGCCTTCACCGGCGGCGTCACCAACGGCGAAACCTGGAAACCCGAAGGCCTCCGCGCCATCCGCACCGGCACCTCGCCAGACTTCCTCCACTGGACCCAATCCGACGACCTCCGCTACGTCGACTCCCCCGCCGAACAGCTCTACACCAACCAGGTCAAGCCCTACCATCGCGCCCCCCACCTGTTAATCGGCTTCCCCACCCGCTACCTCGAACGCGAATGGTCGCCGTCCCTCCGCGCACTTCCCGAACCCGATCACCGCCAGCAACGCTCCAACGCCAGCCGCCGCTATGGCACCGCCATCACCGAAGCTCTCCTCATGGCCAGCCGCGACGGCGTGCTCTTCCATCGCTGGAACGAAGCCTTCCTCCGCCCCGGCGCCGAACGCCCCGGCACCTGGAACTACGGCCACCAGTACATCGGTTGGCATCTCGTCGAAACCAAATCGGCCCTCCCCGGCGCACCCAACGAACTCTCCCTCTACGCAAGCGAAAGCTACTGGACCGGCGACAGCAGCGAAGTCCGCCGCTACAGCCTCCGCCTCGATGGCTTCGTCTCCGCCAACGCCGGCTACAACGGCGGCGAACTCCTCACCCGCCCCCTCCGCTTCTCCGGCGGAAATCTAAATCTCAACGTCGCCACCTCCGCCGCCGGTGCCGTCCGCGTCGAACTCCAAAGCCCCGACGGTCGCGCAATCCCCGGCTTCACCGCCACCGATTGCGACGAAATCTTCGGCGACACCGTCCACCGCACCGTCACCTGGAAAGGCGCCGCCGACGTCAGCAAACTAGCCAATACCCCAATCAAAATCCGATTTGCCCTGAAGGACGCCGACCTCTACTCCTTCCAATTCACCGGAGCCCCGAAATGAACCGTCGCCATCTCCTCCAAGCCGCCCTCCTCGCCCAAGCCGCCCCCGCCACCCTCCAACCCCTCGACTACGGCCGCTCCTTCCTCCAAGGAAAGTGGGCCGAAAACCGCGTCCGCTTCTGGATCGAATCCCGCACCCGCATCCTCGATCCCGAACGCCCCACCCCCATCGACTACTACCAGTGCGCTTCCTGCAAAAGCGAGAACACCTTTGCCCCCAAGGATCTCTTCCACAAGGACAACTACGACTTTCTCCCCATCTTCGGCCCCGAGGACGGCGTCATCTTCCGCCGCAAAGCGTGGCTCAATGCCGACTACCGCCAGGTCCGCAAATCGGCCGAAATGTGGGAAGGCCAGACCTACAAACTGGTCCTGTCCCGCAAAGCCCGCCTGCTCCGCTCCAACCGCGAAATCCGTGAAGCCACCCACGCGGGAATCCCCATCGTGGCCCAAACCGAAATCACCGATCCCCGCACCGGCCTCCGCGCCATCATCGAATATCCCGTCAAAACGATGAACATCCACGACACCCGCGATCAATACCAGGTCGATTCCGGCCCCGTCGCCTTCCCCGATCTCTCCAAACGCCATCCCCGCCCGGCCGAATCTCTCAGCCTGGCCTTCGTTGCCTTCAACGCCCCCGGCTCGGCCGATTTCGTCATCGAGTCCCCCACCACCATCCCCGGCGACGCCCGCGTCCACCACTACTCCCGCCTGGAGAGCCTGCCCGCCGCCAACCGCCTCTACGCGTGCGCCGGATGAATACCGCCGAAACGCGCCTCGCCGTCTACGGAACCCTCGCTCCCGGTCAGGTAAACCATCACGAGGTAGCCGACCTCAAAGGCGAATGGCTTCAGGGAACCGTGAACGGCCATCGCTTCGAAGTGGGCTGGGGCGCCGCTCTCGGCTTCCCCGGGCTGATCCTCGATCCCTCCGGCCCCCTCGTGACGGTCTATCTACTCGAATCGTTCGACCTGCCCGCCAATTGGGCCCGTCTCGACGAGTTCGAAGGCCCCGGGTACCGCCGCGTCGTCACGACCGTGCGCCTCGCCACCGGCGAAC
>JBIKOG010000377.1:0-5335 GCA_044358225.1 Bryobacteraceae bacterium
AGTCTTCACCCCGTCCCTCATCAACGAAACCCGCCTCGGCGTCGTCCGCTGGAACCAGAACATCGAACCGCTCGGGAACGCCTTCAACACCGCCGCCGCCCTCGGCATCCCCGGCGTTAATATCAATGACAAGTCCGGCGGTCTCCCCTCCTTCACCATCACCGGCTTTTCCGGCCTCGGTGACAACTCCACGTACCCCGAAATCAGCCGCACCACCAGCTTTCAGTACGAAAACGTCATGACCTGGACCCGTGGCGCCCACACGTTGAAAGTCGGCGGCGTTTACGTCCGGCACCGTTTCAACGGCTTTTCCGCCTTCCCCACCCGCGGCGACTTCTCCTTCAACGGCCAGTTCACCCGCCAGTTGAACACCACCACCACCGCCACCGCCCTCTCCGATTTTGCCCTCGGCGCCACCAGCGCAATCAACCGCAATATCCTCGTCGGCACCTTCGGCATGCGCTTCTGGAATATGGGCGCCTTCGTCGATGACACCTGGCGCGTCAATAGCCGCCTCACCATCAACGCCGGCCTCCGCTACGACATCCAGGCCCCGCCCTACGAAGTCCACAACCGCTGGTCCAACTTCAATCTCGACACCGCCAAACTGGAAATCGCCACCGGCTCCGGCGCCCAACGTCGCCTCCGCAATCTCGACTTGAACAACTACGCCCCCCGCACCGGCCTCACCTATATGTTGACCAAGGACCGCAAAACCGTCCTCCGCTCCGGATTCGGCATCTCCTTCGTCGAAGCAGGGCAGGGAGGCGGCCAGCTCTATAAAAACCTCCCCTTCTTCTTCTCGCAGGTCATCGCCACCGACCAGAACGCCGCCCCGCCCCGCCGCCTCTCCGAAGGTATTCCCCCTGCCGTCGCTCTCGATCCCAAAGACACCACTCAGCTCTCCTCCGGCAGCCCCAACGTCTGGGACTACAACCTCCAATCCACCAAAGTCATGCAATGGAGCCTCGGCGTCCAACGGGAAATCCTCCCCCAAACCCTCCTCGATGTTGCCTACGTCGGCACCCGCACCATCGGGCTCGTCTCCAACGTCAATATCAATCAGTCCGTCCCAGGCGCCGGTGCCCAAAACCCCCGCCGCCCCTTCTTCGCCATCAACCCCAATATCGTCAATCTCACCTACCGGACCAATTACGGAGCTGCTAAGTACCATTCTTTGCAAACCCGCGTGGAGAAACGTTACAGCAAAGGTTTCACTGCTTCTCTTGCCTATACCTACTCCAAATACATGGCCAATGGCACCAACATCAACGGTGGTGGCAACGGTGCCCCGCAGGACAACCGGTGCTACCGCTGCGAGTGGGGCCCCATGCCTGAGGACAGGAACCACATCGTCGTCGTGAACCACAACTGGGAACTCCCCTTCGGCAAAGGCCGCAAGTTCGTTACCGCAGGGCCAATGAGCTACATCATCGGCAACTGGAACGTTACCGGCATCTGGACCATGTCCACCGGCGAAAAGTTCACCGCGACTGCGGCCGCCGGCGTCTCCAACTCCGCCGGTGGCGGCGGCGACCGTCCCAACCGTCTCAAAAACGGCAACCTCCCCGTCTCCGAACGCACCATCGATCGCTGGTTCGACCTCACCGCCTGGGCCAGTCCAGCCCAGTTCACCTACGGCAACGCCGGCCGCGGCATCCTCGTCGGCCCCGGCAGCGTCAACACCGACTTCGGTCTCCAACGCGAATTCCCCTTCGGTGACGCCAAGCGCGTCCAGTTCCGCTGGGAGATGTTCAACGCCTTCAATCGCGCCAACTTCACCACGCCCAACTCCTCCATCGGCAATGCCCTCGCCGGTGTCATCTCCAATACCGCCCCGGCCCGTGTCATGCAGCTCGGGCTCAAGCTTTACTTCTAGAATGGGGGATCAATATGTTGAAAATGATTGGGATCGTCGTCCTCGCCATCGTCGTCGCCTTCCTTGGCATCGTCGCGCTTTCTCCCAGTGACTACAAAGTCACCCGGTCCACCCAAATCGCCGCTCCCCCGGCCGCCATCCACGCCCAAATCAACGATTTCCACAACTGGGACGCCTGGTCGCCCTGGGCCAAGCTCGACCCCAACATGAAAACCACCTTCTCCGGCCCCACCTCCGGCGAAGGCGCCAGCTACCATTGGACGAGCCCCATGGATAATGTCGGCGAAGGCCGCATGACCATCCTGAAATCTGTCCCCGGCGAACGCGTCGATATCAAACTCGAGTTCATCAAACCCTTCGCCGGCCTCTCTCTCACCGAATTCACCATCCAACCCGCCGCCGGCGGTGCCACCGTCACCTGGACCATGACCGGTGAAAACGACTTCGTTTCCAAAGCCTTCATGCTCGCCATGGGCGGGATGGATAAGGCCGTCGGCCCCGATTTCGAAAAGGGCCTTAGCCAGCTCAAGACAGTCGCCCAAAAGCAGTAGCGGACCTTAGTCCATCTAGGTCCCGTTGCGTAAAACCTCTCATTGACAGAGCTTCTTGGGATGGGGTACCTTCATTTTTTCACGTTACCCGCTCGAATTCCCAGCCAGAAAGCCAATGACTGTACACTGGGCGAAACATTGTTTTTGTGCAGGGCCGCCCCTGTGCTTCACCCCTAGAATCTTTAAAATGAGCTTGCAATGAAATCGAACCGCCTTTTTGCATTTTTACTCCTCGGCGCCGCCACTATTGGCGCCGGGTTCCTCTATCTCCGCCAATCCAGCGGAGATGGATTCGCCAACGATAGAATCCGCCAGGTGGTCGAACGCCGCCGCGCCAAAGTGAAGAAACAATTGGAGCAACGCACTGACCAGCCCGATGCCGCCATGGCCTTTTACGTCAACCGCCGCACCGGCGGCTGGGTTCGCCAGGGCGCTCGCGGTTACGATCCGAAAGCGATCGGCACTCCGCTCGATAGCAAACTCTACGTTGCCGCCCTACAGCAGGCTCGCGGCATGCAGCGGTACTCCACCGCTACCGGTACAGTTCTCGCCCCCGCGTCGTCATCCGAGCTCAACGCCCCGGCTGGCGGTACCCTCGGCTCCTGGGAAGCCCTCGGCCCCAACAATCAGGGCGGTCGCACCCGCCAACTCCTCGTCAACCCCACCAACCCCAATATCATGTACGCCGCCGCCGTCTCCGGTGGTGTTTGGAAGTCCACCAACGCCGGCGCATCCTGGGTACCGCTCACCGATCTGACGATGCCCAATCTCGCCGTCACTTCCCTCGCCTTTGAACCCGGCAATTACAACAAAATCTACGCCGGAACCGGCGAAGGCTTTTACAACTTCGACGCCATTCGGGGCGCTGGAATCTTCGTTACCACCGACGCCGGCGCCTCCTGGTCCCAACTCGCCGGCACGAATAGCACCGACTTCCAATACGTCAACGACATCGTCGTCAGCCCCCGCAACAAGCAGCGCCTCTACGTTGCCACCCGCACCGGCGTCTTTCGCTCGATTAATGGCGGTGCCTCGTTTACGTTTCTTGGCACCGGCCCCAACGGCTGCGGCGATCTGGCTCTCCAGACGAACCGCACCAGCGGCTACCTCTTCGCCAGCTGCGGGATGTTCACCCAAATCGGTGACGTCAAACGCATTCTCGACTCCAATTTCGGCACCAGCATGACCTCGGCCTTCACCACCAACAACATGAGCCGCACCGTCCTCGCCATCGCCCCCTCCAACGAAAGCATCATTTACGCCATGGCCTCCTACGGTGGTTCGGGCCAATACAACGAAGCGGTTCTGGGCGTCTACCGCTCCACCGCCAACGGCAACCCCGGCTCCTGGACCACCCAGATGTCCAATAGCCTCTCCACAACGGACCCCGTCCCGTTGAAGAATCTCCTCCTCACCAACCCCCTCTACGCCTACAACTCCTGCGTCGGGTCCTCCCGCGGCTTGTTCAATCAGGGCTGGTACGATTCCGTTCTCGCGGTCGATCCCGTCGACCCCAACCGCCTCTGGGCCGGCGGTATTGACCTCTTCCGATCCGACGACGGCGGCGCCAACTTCGGCATCGCCAGCTACTGGTGGAAAGGGCAAGGGACTGCCAACTACGCCCACGCCGATAACCACGTCATCACCTTCCACCCTGGCTACAACGGCACCAGCAACAAAACCATGTACGTCGCCAGCGATGGCGGCATCTTCCGCACCGACGATGCCCGCGCCAACACCGGCACCACGGTTTCCAACGTCTGCGGAACCGCAGTCGCCGGCGCCGTCACCTGGACCGAACTCAATACCAACTACGCCACCACGCAGTTCTACCACGGCGCCACCAGCCTCGATGGCACCACCTTCCATGGCGGCATGCAGGACAACGGTACCTGGCGCGGCACCGCCGGCAACACCAACTGGACCAACCTCCTCGGCGGAGATGGTGGCTACAACGCCATCGATGGCATCACGTTGTTCGCCGAATACACGGGTCTCTCCATCCAGAAATCCCCCGACAATGGCACCAACTGGAGCGACGCCATCACCGGCATCAGCGATAACGGATTCGCGTTCATTGCCCCGTTCCAAATGAACCCCGGTAACCGGCAGCACCTGTGGGCCGGCGGATGGTATATCTGGCGCACCACGAATCAGGCCATCTCATGGTCGCGGGCCAGTAACCTAACCCCTGGGGATTTCAACGTTTCCGCCATCGCCTCCTCCAACCTCGATACCAACAAAGCCGTCTTCGGCATGGCGGACGGCTACATTGGGTTCAACACCGCCGCCCTCTCCGGGACCACCTCCACGAGTTGGGCCAACTCGCGCCCGCTGCCCGACGCCGTCACCGCGCTCGCCTACGACCCGCAAGACTCCTCCACCGTCTGGGCCACATATGGTACCTTCTCCGGAAACTCCGTCTACAAGTCCACCAACTCCGGCGCCAGTTGGACAGCCGTGCCAGGTACCGGCGCCAACACTCTGCCGGCGGTCCCCGCCACCGCCGTCGTCGTGGATCCCACTAACTCCAATCGCATCTACGTCGGAACCGATATCGGCGTCTTCACCACCATCGATGGCGGAACGAACTGGTACAAGGAAGTCACCGGTTTCGCCAACGCCCCTGTGGAATGGCTGGAAATCAACGCATCCGGCACTCGCCGCCTCTACGCCTTCACCCATGGCCGCGGCGCGTGGCGCGTCAACCTGATTCCTTAACGAATCAGAACAAAAAACAAACGGTCCCGCTCCGAAGCAGATCGGAGCGGGACCTTCTGTTTTTGCCGAACCGTCTAGGGCCCTTACTCCCCCTTCCTAATTCTATGGAATAGGACTTTTAGGTGGTGTCCCTAGCCCGCATTTCTCACAAAGTAATGGCAAAAAGCCGTTAAATCTGGCATAA
>JBIKOG010000457.1:0-2960 GCA_044358225.1 Bryobacteraceae bacterium
AAACATCCCCCGCACGCAACGTGCAGATCAGCGCCGACCGCTCACCAAAATCCCGCCGCACAACTTCCGCCCCTTCCTTCTTCCGCCGCAGCGCCTCAATAGTCGTCACCGGATAGTGGTCGAACCTCAATCTCCGTCCCGACTCATTTCGCACAATCTCTACATGGTGAGTCGACTTCGGCAGCACCCAACGCTCCTTTGCCCCTTTCGACAATCGCTCCGGCGTCACCCGCATCCGAACTCGCACGCGCTTAATCGGCACGTGCCGTCCTCCCTTTTGCACTAAGACGGGCCAGTTACCTTCCAACTTTTTCACAGACCCCACCTCGGCCACCTTCGCAATCACGGCCTCCCGCACGCGCAAGTCAACAATTTCCTCTGGCTTAACCTCAATCACAGGTCTGCGTAGATGCGCGAATACCCTGCCATTTCCGTCTTCGCGCCGACGCCCATACAACTTCTCATCGTGCATCGCACCCTGCAACTTGTACTCTGGCTTCAGCGAAACGACAGTTGCCCACACCTTCTCCGCCACCTGATCCCGAAACCCCAGCCACGGCTGCTCCAATACCCCGAATCGCCGCCGCCCAACAGACATTGCCGCCGAAGCCGCCGCACTCAACCTCTGCACCATTCTCTGGCTGCACATCGCAATCGCAACCGCGTCCACCGCATGATGCCGATGATCGTCCCGGCTCTTCCCCGGCGCATTTGGATTCAATATCCGGTTCAAATCCCATTCGCCGCGCAAATACGCCGTGACCGGCCCCGAACACGTCTGAACGCGCCGCGTCCCCCCTTCGTCAATCGTCCCGCCGTATAGCATCCCCGCATACTGCGCCGCCAGCCGCGAAGCGTACCGCGTATCGTTCAACTGCTTGGTGCTGAACTCCTCCAGCAACTTCGCCTTCTCCGTCTCGTTTATCGTGAATCGGCGCAACTTCCTCGGATTCTCCCACCCCTTCACGCGCGCTACCATTCGTTCCCAATCATCAGCGCCGCCAAACGCCTCCCACGGCGTCCGGTCCCGCTTCACCGCGTTTAACTCGTGATAACACAGTGTCTTGTTGTCGAACGAATCATCGAGCGATACCGAAAACGGCACGATATGTTCAACATGAAACACGGCGTTTTGCCCGAAGAGTCCGTCAAGCGAAATCGGGAACCCGGAATAGGGGCAGTGGTGCCTGCACTCCTTCCACAACAGATACTTCTCAATATCCCGCCGCGAAATACTCATCTCAGGCCGGCCCTGGTGGGCCGCCAACGCCGTCGCCGCCTCCGCCCGCTCCTTCTCCCGTTCCCGGTTCTTCGCACTCAATCGCGACCGCTCTTCGGCCCCTTTTTTAAGGTCCCGAGCCAACTCCAAATGAATGAAATCCGGCCGGCCATACTTGCGAACAATCGCATTCACCGTCTTCCGGAACTCAGACAACGCACGCAACACCACCGGGTTCCGAATGTCCCCAACAATCCGCTTTACCCGCTCGTCACACAACCCCGGCAACAGATGAACTGGCTCACTCCGCTTCACCGTCCCGTACACCTGGTCCCGCGCCTCGGCATACGTCACGCCCTGCTCCAACAAAGGCATCAACTTCTCGATCGCGGCCCGCGAAATCGAATAATAACCTTCAGGGAAATTCACCGCCGCTGCCGCCATCGCCGTCGCCTCGTCCAACCCGAATCGTTGCCGTAGCGATGCCGCCGCCTCTTCCTCGGTTCCGTCTTCAGCCAATAATAGATCCACAATGGCAGCCTGCGTCGCGCCATCCCGATCGTCCCACTCCCGTCCCATCGCCTTCCGCATGCGGGCCGCCGTAGGGTTACCCGGCAGGTTCTCCTCCCCGCCCCGCTCCATCGTGAACGCAGTACCCGCCGCCAGCTTCAACTTCTTCTTGATCGCACTCAACTTCAACTTGTCGCCCGTCAGGCTCAGCTCATACAACGTGCTCCGCTCTTCAACGGTCAACCCGCGTTCCACTCCATTCGTGTCGATTAGCCGAAGGTTGTTGGAAGCCGAAAAGAATCGAAACCGCTGAACGACCAGGGAACCCATCGGCGCCCGCTTCGACTCCTGCTCCAAGTCGCACCGCCCCACCTTATCCGATTGATCCTTCAATGGCCTCTGATGGAAAAACGCCACCCGTAACTCCGCCCTAAGTTTTTCATTCAGGAGCAAAGGCAAATGCGGATGCTGCGCCGCCCAGATAGCGTCAAACTCCGTCTGGTACATCGAACGATGCGTATACCGGGACCGGATCCGTTCCTCCTTCGGGTCCACATGCAATCCGAAATACTCGCCCACTGTCCGCGCACCAGCCGCACTCATCCTTCCTTCTAACTCGCTGATGCCCCCCTTTACCTTCCCCTTCTCCTCGTCCGCCTTCCCGCCCGCTTTCCGGTTACTCAGAAAGCCCCTCCGCTGCGCCAAATGATACAGCGCGCGGCCAACCTCCATCGGCTCCAGCTTCTGTTCCAGCGCGATCGCACGTAACTGGTACGGCATCTTCTCCGCGTGTCCATACTTGGTCACAAGACTCCGGTCGAGCGCCTGGAACTCAGAACCGCCGCGTTCCCCTTCCGGCAACAATCCCCCTCGCTGCAGTAACCCGTATATCTTCGCTTGCCGCCGCCGCCGCCGGTCTGTCTGGCGGCGCGTTAACCGGCTCCCACGCCTCGCTACCGCCCGCGACTCCTCCTTCGCCTCGTCTAAGTTGTCCACACCGGCCTTAAATATCCGAACGCCGGTAAATAGGATCTCCTGCTTCGTCCAATCGATAAGCGCGGTTCCAATGGAGTTCGCTCCCAGATCAACTCCCAGGACAAGACCTCTGTCTAAGCATTTTCTCATCGAAGGATGAGCCTAAAGGAATGAGATGGTGACTGGGGCTCCTTTCGTTGATTGTGTGTAGTGCGACGAAGGGATCGTCGTCGAGGCTGTGGGAATGTGGGAATCG
>JBIKOG010000077.1:0-30111 GCA_044358225.1 Bryobacteraceae bacterium
CACTTTGTCCTTGCTGCCCTTCCACACCTTCTCCAGCGGGGCCGGGCCGCCGAGGGTGGCGCCGAGAGTGGAGTAGCGGTAGATGGGAAGGGGGACGCCGTTCCGGTTGTTGAAGAAGTTATTGGCGTTCCACGATTCGTGGCGTTTGTACCAGTAGGCGGAGCCGTGATACTGCTGGCCGCCGGACTTGGTGACGATGTTGATGAACGACGCGCCGTTGCGGCCGTACTCGGCCTGGTACTTATTGAGCAACACCTTCACTTCGCCGATGGCGTCCATGTTGATGGGGCTGGAGAAGGTATTGGGGCTGCCGAGGTCGTTGCCGGTGAGTCAGTCGACCTGCAGGCTGTTCCAGTTGCTGCGCGCGCCGCCCATGTTGGGGGTGCCGGTGCCGAAACTGCCGCCGAGGAATTCTGTATCGACGGTCTGCGAGACGCCGGGCAGGATGCGGAGCATGGAGACGACGTCGCGGCCGCGGATGGAGATCTGCTCGAGTTGTTTGGAGCTGATGAGGGCGGAGTTTTCGGAGCTCGATGTTTGTACGGAAACGCCTTGCGCGGCGACGGTGATGGACTCGTTGACACTGCCCACTTGCAGGGAGAGGGTGCCGACGGAGAGACGTTCGGCGGCGCTCAACTGGTTGCCGGTTTTGCGGAAGGGGCGAAAGCCGGGCTGCTCGACGGCGATGGTGTAGGCACCGGGCTGGAGGGCTGGAAAGAGAAAATCGCCTGCGTCATTGGTGGGAGCGGAGCGCTCTTCGCCGGTGCGCTCACTGATGAGTTTGACGCTGGCGCCGGCGATGGAATTACCACTGGAATCGAGAACCGTGCCCACGATGGAGCCGGAAATGGTTTGCGCATACATCGCGCTGACGGCCGCGGCCATCAGGAATAGCAGCTTCATTTTGCACCCCTGTCACGTACTTCAACTTGGGGCATTCTATAACAAGTTATACTCGCTTCGAATGTTCTTTCGATTCCTCGTACTGTTGATCCCGGCGGCCACGTTGGCCGCGCAACACAGCGACACGGCGCTGAAGAATCCGTTCCAATCTCCGGACGACCGAGCCCGCGGCGGAACGTTCTACCGGTCGCAGTGCGCCAGTTGCCACGGCGTGGATGGGAAGGGCGGAGCCAGCGGTCCAAGCCTGGCCAGTGGGAACTTTCGCCATGCGTCGAACGACGAGGGGCTGTTCCGTGTGATCACGAAAGGCGTGGCGGGAACGTCGATGCCGGGGTTCTCGATGAACGGCCGCGAGATCTGGCAGATCGTTGGTTTCATTCGCGGGTTGAGCGCGAGCCGGGCCGGCGCGGCGCAGGGCAACGCGGCGGCGGGGGAGCAGTTGTTCGCCGCCAACAAGTGCATCAGCTGTCATTGGCTGAACGGCGGCGGCGCGGCTCGGGGACTGGATCTATCGGCCATTGGCACGCGGCTATCGGCGGCGGAACTGGCGCAGGCGCTGGTGGAGCCGAGCGCGGAAGTGGCGCCGGAATACTGGATCTGGACGGCGACGATGAAGAACGGGCAAAAGATGCGTGGATCGCGTTTGAACGAAGATACGTTCTCGCTGCAGGTCTTGGACTCGACGGGAAAACTGCGGTCCGTGTTGAAGGCGGACTTGCAGGAGCAGACGCTGGAGCGGCGATCGGCGATGCCGTCGTTCAAGGACAAATTGACAGCGCCGCAGGTGGACGATCTGGTGGCGTATCTGGCGACGTTGCAGGGAGCGGCGAAATGAAGTTACTAACGATTCTGATGGGCGTGGGACTGCTGGCGCAGGATGCGAATTGGACCACCTATCACGGCAACTATTCGAGCACGCATCACAGCACGCTGACGCAGATTACGCCGGCGAACGCGAGGAATCTGGAACTGAAGTGGACGTTCCAGGCGCAGTCGCTGGAGAAGTTCGAGGCGACTCCGCTGGTGGTGGATGGCGTGATGTACCTTACTGAGGCGCCGAACACGATCATCGCGTTGGACGCGGCGACGGGGCGGGAGTTCTGGATTTACGAACACAAGAATCCGGACGTCACCTATCCTTGCTGCGGGAAGATCAACCGCGGACTGGCGCTGCATAACAACACGCTCTACATGGGCACGCTGGACGGGAAGCTGGTGGCTGTCGATGCGATCACGGGACAACTGCGGTGGGAGAAAGTTGTCGTCGACTACAAGCAGGGCTACGCGCTGACGCACGCGCCGTTGATCATTAAGGACAAGGTGCTGATGGGCACGGCGGGCGGCGAACTGGGCATTCGCGGATTTCTGGCGGCCTATGACGCGAAGACGGGCAAAGAGCTTTGGAAGTTCAAGACGATTCCCGAGCCCGGAGAGCCCGGCCACGAGACGTGGGGCGGCGATTCCTGGAAGCATGGCGGCGGGCCGATTTGGCTGACCGGTTCGTATGACCCGGCGCTGAACCTGACGTATTGGGGCATTGGAAATGCGGGGCCAGATTGGAACGCCAAGGTGCGCCCGGGGGACAACCTCTACACGAGTTCCGTGATCGCGCTGGACGCAGACACGGGCAAGCTGAAGTGGCACTTCCAGTTCACGCCGCACGACGAATGGGACTGGGACGCGGTGCAGACGCCGGTGCTGGTGGATCGCGAATGGCGTGGGAAGCCGCGCAAGTTGATGCTGTGGGCGAACCGGAACGGGTTCTTCTATTTGATCGACCGCGTGACGGGCGAGTTCCTGCAGGGGACGCCGTTTGTGAAGCTGGACTGGGCCAGCGGGTTGGACGATAAGGGCCGGCCGATGCGCGTGCCGGGCAAAGTGCCGAGCCCGCAGGGGACGGTGATTTTCCCGGGCGTGCAGGGAGGGACGAACTGGTTCGCGCCATCGTACAGCCCGAAAACGGACCTGTTCTATTTGAACGTTTGGGACGACTATTCGAGCATCTACTTTGCATGGGACCAGGAGTATGAACTGGGCAAGTGGTATGCCGGTGGCGGGATCAAGGCGGAGGTACAATCGACGCGGCGGGACCGGCTGGCGCGGCGGGATCCGAAGTCAGGTTACGGCGCGGTGCGCGCGTTGAACCCGTCGACAGGCGCGAAGGTGTGGGAGTACAAGACCAGCGACGTGAGCGATGGCGGCATTGTGACCACGGCGAGTAACTTGCTGTTCACGGGGAACCGCGAGGGCAATGTGTTCGCGCTGGATGCGACGAACGGAAAGCTGCTGTGGACGCTGTATCTAGGCGGGCAGACGGTGGCTTCGCCGATGACCTATCTGGTGAACGGGAAACAGCGTGTGACCATTGCGGTGGGTCACACGCTGTACACGTTTGGACTGCGGGATTAGAGACTACTGCCGCGCCTTCGCGAGGTAGCGCCGTAGGGCAGCCTCCATGTTGATCCGTTGCTGGCTACGGGGCTTGCCCGGCGCCGCCAGCGGCAGAAGGGCAACGGCCTTTTGCGCGGCAGCCACGGCTCCGGCGGCGTCGCCCAGTTGGTCCAGCGCCGTGGCCAGACCTTCGAAGGCATCCGGGTCCTTTTGGTCCGTACGTTGCGCGGCGAGTCGGCAATAGCCGGCGGCGCGCAAGGGCTGGCGGAGCACGACCACCTCTGTTTCTGTCAACCAACGGCAAGCGCCGAAGATGTGGCTGAGTGTGGCTTTCGGGGAATCGGCGAGGGCAGAAAGGATCCGGAGACCCTCCTCCGCCGGTTGGAGGGCTTCTGGCGCCCGCCCGGCCAGCATCATTAGATTTCCGCTACGGACCAGCAGTTCGCCGCGCAAAAACTTGTAAATGACGTTCGCCGGATCCCGCTGGCTTAACCGGCGATGCAATTCAGCGGCGGCGAGAAAATCATGCAGCGCCGGGGCGATTTTCTTTTGGTAGCTGAGAACGATGCCGCGCGACCGGAGTGCGCCGGAGAGCTGGTAGGTGGCGGTCATATCGGCGGGGTCCATGTCTGCCCAAGCCTGGAGGATCTCCGTGGTCTCGGTGAGGTGGCGGACGGCTTGATCGCGGTCACCCGACTGTCCCTCGGCCCAGCCAATGTTCCCCAGAACGCTGGCGCGAAGGCGGCGGACGTCGAACCGATCGCGATCCGTGGGCGGTATTTGATCCAGCCAATCGAGCGACTTTCGATAGTGGGCGATTGCCAGCGCTGGTTGCGACGAACCAAACAGGACACCTGCGGTTGATTCCCACTGGGCGAGCGAGCGCAAAGCCGCCAGGTTGGTCGAGTCCAAGCGAATGGCTTCGGTGAGTTGCGACTCCGCTTCCTTCAGAAGAGGCGGGACGTCGGCGTAGGTGAGAGTTTCAACTACGCCGCCACCGCCCACTGAGCGTCCACCAAGGAACGTGAGCCCCTGGGCGAGGGCAACGCGCAGGCTGACGTCACCAGGGCTGGCGACAACGGCAAGGCGGAGCACGTCGATCGACTGGCGCATCTGGTCCAAACCGGCACTATCTGTGGCGCCAAAGGTACGAACGCCGCCCTGTTGGAGCCGGAGGTCAGCGTCGACAAGACGAACAGGGGGCGACATCGCCAGCGGCGCGAGTGCTGCGATCCCTTTCGCGTAGGCGGAACCAGCGGCTTTGCGGTCGCCGATACTGGGCTGAAACGGACTGCCGAGCACATCGCCCAGCCTGCGGTAAGCGCGGGCGATTTCCAGCCGTAGCGCCTGATCGTCGCCGGCGTCCCGCAGTAAGTAATCGAGATAGGAGAGCGACCTCTCGACGGTTTTGCGTTGTAGCGCGGTGGTGCCGGGCAGGCTCTGGAGCCCATCGTTGATATCGAAGACCACGAAATTGGCGAGGCTGCGGGTGTCGGCGAAGCGGCGCTCGGCGCGGCGCGCCTGCCAGAGCGTCGACACGAGGCCCGCTCCGACAGCGACTGTGAGCAGGGCCGCCGCCAGGAGGGCCAGACGGTTGCGGCGAATATACTTGGAGGCCCGATAGGGGAAGGTCTGACGGCGCGCCAGCACGGGCTGGCCGGTAAGCGATCGCCGCAGGTCCTGCGAAAACTCGTCGGCGGTCCGGTAACGATTGTCCGGCTTCGTTTCGAGCGCCTTGTGAAGAATGGCGGTCAGGTCGCCGGGCAGAGCGCCGACAGCGCCGGTGAGATTTGACCAATCCACCGGATTCGGTTCGGGTTCCTGTGATAGGCGCCGCCAGGCGTCTTTGCCGGACTCCGGATCGCCAAAGGGCCACTTGCCGGAAACCAACTCATAGAGCATTACGCCCAAGGAAAAGATATCGGTGGTTGTGGTGAGGGGCTCTCCGCGCAATTGTTCGGGACTTGCGTAGCGAGGAGTGAGGGCGCGATGGAGCGTTGTGCCCGCATCCTCCCCGGTTAGCCTCGACGTCCCGAAATCGAGCAATTTCACTTCGCCTTCGGCAGTGACCAAGACATTGGACGGTTTCAAATCGCGATGAACAACCAGATTGTGCTGGGCGAACTCGACAGCGCTCAGCACCTGCTGGAAGAGGGCGACACGGGCTTCCAGACTGAGTTGGAGGCGATCGCAGTAGGAGTCGATGGGTTCTCCGTCGACCAGTTCCATCACCAGAAATGGTTCGCCATCGGACGTCATTCCGCCGTCGAGCAACTTTGCGATATGCGGATGATTCAGGCGGGCGAGGATCTGGCGCTCGGCGAGAAACCGCTGGCGATGCCACTCCCCGCGCAACGACCCGCGCAAGACTTTGACGGCGACGTTTTGTTGGAACTGTCCGTCATCGCGATGGGCGCGATAGACGGTACCCATGCCGCCCGTGCCCAGAACGAAATCGCACACATAGGGTCCGAATCGAGGGAGGACCGGTTGGGGGGCGGGCGGCAGTTCGGCGGACCAGACGTGGTAACTGGCCAGCAGCGCATCCAGTTCGGCACGCAGAACAGGATCGCCCGCGCAGGCGACGTCCAGGTACTTGGGCCCGCGATCGATCGCGGTATGAAATAACTCCTCAACCAGACGGTGGCGTTCCACGGAGAGCATACAATTTGAGACGGCGCTAAACGGGGCTCTTTTGCGTCACACCATCGCCACGGAGCCGCTGATGCAGCCAGGAGAGGGCAAAACGAACATCGCGATCCACCGCCGAGCGAGACTTTTCAAGCAACTCCGCCGTTTCCACGGCGGTGGCTCCCAGGAAAAAGCGAATCTCGATGGTGCGCACCTTTTCCGGATCGATCTTTGCCAATTCTGACAACGCTATATCGAGATCCAGAAATTCGGGGGAGTTCGCATCCACCCAGGCTAATTCGGGTGCGAGAGCAATGGGCAGTGTGCCTTCCCCCCGTTTGACGGCAAGGAACTGGCGCGCATGGTCAACGAGGATGCGGCGCATTAGAGTGGCGGCGAAGGTGAAGAAGTGTTCCCGGCTGGTATAGCTGACGTTCTGATTGTGCATCAGCCGGAGGAAAACTTCGTGGACCAGAGAGGTAGCCTGCAGGGTGCCGCCGGGACGCTCCCGGTTCAAGTATCCCGCCGCCACTCTACGCAAATGATCGTATACGGCCGGCGCGAGTTGATCGAAAGCGGCACCATCGCCTTCGCGCCACTGCTCCAACAGTTGAGTGATATCGCCGCTGGCCATGGGTGTTCAAATCGTATCATTGTCAGAATTCCGGGCGGTGGCAGCAGTCTATTCCGAAAAGTCTGAACATTCCTTGCGGATTTCGCGCCGTCTCATTTGAGCCAGGAAGCATGCAGTAAGCCAGTGTTTCCGGCCTTCAATCCTTTCGGAGGGACTCTGTGACTTTCTTGAGAACTATTTCCAGACTGGGGCCGATTTTCGCAATGGGCCTGGCGACGGCGGCATCGGCGTCCGCCGCCAGTTTCGCCTTCTCCTATATCTCGACCACCTACAACAATGTGATCCACCCGCTGACATTCTGTGCGACCGGCGTCGTCTGTGCCGACACCTTTGGAACGTCCATCGCCAGGGCGCAGTCTGACTACGGCGCATTGCGGGTTTACACCCAGGCGTTTTCCGGCGGACCTGCCAACGCCGCGAGCGCATCCGCCGACGCAAAATTGGGAGTGGACTTTCAGGTCTTCAATCCCGGCACCGGGGACGTTACGCTGCTGGTGGACCTTGCCTATCATTTCACGACGGTGAACGCGGGAGCGGGGGTTCAGATTCTCCCGTGCGCGAACTGCAGCCCAATCGCACAAGTCAGTGTGAGCGATTATCCGGGCCTGTATACGGATTCTTGTCCGGAAAATGCCGGGGCCAACTACGGTACCGTCGATTGCGCGGGAGGCCACGCCGGTGTTTTGAGCGCCGCCGTTGTTATCCCGGTATCCCTGCAGAACGGACCAGTGAACAGTTTGGCGTTCCTCTTGCAAGCGCTATCGATTAACGGAACAGTGGACGGTTTCAACACCGCCTACGTAAGCCGGATCCTCGTTCCGAACGGCGTGACCTGGCAGTACTCGGACCTGACAGGGAACCCATTGAATTTCCAGTACGCTGCGGCGGCACCTAGCGGAGTGCCGGAGCCGGGGACCTGGACACTGCTGGGAATGGGCCTGGCGGGCATCGCCGCCGTGCGACGGCGGAAGAGCTAGCAACACTTTCGGTTTGGCTGCTAGTTGGCTTTCTTGGCCGCCACGGCGTTGGCGGCCAAGGCTTCCAGCACCGTCAGGTCAACATCCTTGAGCTTCTTGATGTACAGGCAGCCTTTGCCGGTGGTGTGCTTGCCGAGTTTGGCGAGCAGCGCATCGGCGCCATCGGTGCCAGTGAAGCCGTAGAGCGAATGGGCGGCTTTGCGCGGGGAGAAGGCGATGTTGGGGGAATCGCCTTCGCGACCGGAGTTGTACTTGTAGTGGTGGCTGCCGAAGCCGATGATGGAGGGGCCCCACATGGCGGGCTTATCTCCGGACACCTTCCGCATCAACTTGACGAGCACCTTGGCCTCTTCGCGCCGGGTCTCGCTCTCGATTGCATCGATGTAGGCGGTGACGCTGACTTCGGTCGCCTTGGTTTTGTTCTCCGCCATCTGGATTCTCCTCGCTATTGTTTCGGTTTTGCGGGCTCCTGGAAGGAGCGTTCCACCATGTCGTTGACGTCGGTGGAAACGGCGTGGTCCCGCCAAAGCCAGCGCATCATTTCCGGGATCTGCGCGCCGCCCTGCTTTTGGCCATGGCGACCGATGCCCCAGGTATAGTTGACGTCATAGCCTTTCGCGGTGAGAGCTTTCATCATGCGCACATTCTGGTAGAACCAGTCGCGGTTCTGGTTGTAGGCGCCGCCGGGGCGCTGGCCGCGGTTGTCGTTGCGGCCGTCGACCAGGAAGACGCGGAGAGGCTTCTTTTCGGCGGCGGCGATAAGGTCCGGATACTTGTGACCGCCGCGGAGATCGACGAAGCTACCGACAATGCTGAGTACTTTGCGGAACTGATCGGGCCGGTACCAGGCGACGGTGAAGGCCGCGATGGCGCCAGAGCTGGCGCCGGCCAGGCCGCGCTGTTCGGGGTCCTTGGAGATGTTGTACTCCTTGTTGAGCACGGGCAGGAGTTCGTCGACGATGACGCGCGGATATTTGTCGTCGATGGTGTTGTATTCGGTGGGCCGGTTGTTGACGCGGTCGCCCCATTCCTTGGGCGTGGATTCGGCCTGATCGGGGCGGCGGCCGGGGCTGATGAAGACGGCGATCATGACCGGGATTTCACGGCGGTAGATGAGGTTGTCGAGAACGTTCTGGACACGGGCGTCGCCTTCGGGTGCCATCATGGCGGGGCCGTCCTGCCAGACCATGAGCGCCGTTGGTTTGGCCGGATCGTACTGGGCGGGCACATAGACGGAGTAGGTGTGGGAGGTACCCGGGTAGGCTTCGCTGGGAATCTGGAACGGGCCTTTGATGACACCCTTGGGCACGCCTTCCTGGGCGAGGGAATCGGGGCCCAGTTTGTAGTGAATGTCTGTATTGACGGGTGCCTGCTGGGCCGTTAGCGCGGCCGCGGCGAAGAGGGTTACAAGGGAGAGCTTACTGATCACCGCGCCACGATATCACAGCAACGGATGACGCCGGGGGCGTTGAGAGGGATCTCGATGCGGGCGTCGGGTTCGGCGTTGCGGATGGTTAGGATAAGGATCTTTTTGGCGTAGTCGAATTCCATGGATGGGGTCACGTCGGCGAAGGAGCGGAGGGTGCGGGCGCGGGTGGCGTCGTTGGCATGGAGCTCGATGCGGCGGGGAGAGCCTTCGGGGCCGGCGAGGTGGATGACGCCGATGAGCTTCGGGTTCTTCAGGCGCGGATCGCCATCTTCGGGGACGTCGTAGCCGGCGTAGAGATTCGAGTCCGGAATGCGGACAGGCTGGACGAAGGTATTGAACAGCGGCTTGCCATCGGCGAGACGGTAGACCGTCCACCACGTTTCGTCCACAAGACCGCGGGTGACGATGAGCAGTTCGTTATCGATGGCGCGGGCATCAACGCCTTCCACCTGGATCGCGTATTTCGGCGGCTGCTTCCGGTCACCGGCGAGCGGCCAGGCTTCGATGCGCGTGGACGCGTCAATACCCTTGTCGCCGAGGACCTGCCGGGTGTGCTCCGTCTTGCGCAGTACCGTCTTGCCGGCGAGTTCGTAGGAGACGTTGTGGATGACCACGGCTTCTTCGCCTTGCTTGCCGGAGATCGCCAGCGAAGAGGGCTGCGCCGCCAACGGCCCAATGACGCCCAATGCCAACACTGCCAGTGACTTTTTCATATCGAGTTTCGTTCTCATTCGAATGAGCGCATTCGACGGGCGAAAGTTCTCATTCAGATATCTTGAACGGTGGTTGCGCAGGCGGTGACAGCTTGTGATATATCTCACCGCGGGTAGCAACAATGCGAACCATACAAAGAGTTTTCCTCACACTTATCATTCTGCTCGCACCTTCAGTATTCGCCCAGGGCGAGCGCGCAACGGTAACAGGCACGGTCACTGATTCAACGGGTGCGATCATCCCGGATGCGGCCGTGGCAATTCGAAACACAGAAACCAATGTGACAACACGCACAACGACGAACTCCGCCGGTCTGTTCTACGCACCGGCGCTATCGCCAGGCTTATATGAGGTCACGACGAACAAGCAAGGGTTCCGTGCGAACCGGCTAACCGATTTGCGGCTGACGGTCGGACTGACGGCCACCGTGAATGTAAGCCTGGAAGTGGGCACGGTGACCGATGCCGTGGAGGTGACGGCGACGGCCGTGCAATTGGAAGCGCAGACCTCGGGCCTGGGCAAAGTGGTGGAACAGCGGCGAGTGGTGGAACTGCCACTGCTGGGCCGCAACCCATTGGCGCTGGCCGCAACGGCGCCGGGTGTGATCCCGACCAGCGGCCAACGCGGCACGGGACAGGACATCATCGGCGTTTCCACTACAGCGCAGATCAACGGCGGCTTGGCGCAGCAGAACGGCGTCCTGATCGACGGCGGTGAATCGCGCGGCACGACCGAATCGGGCAACGCCTACACGGTGCCGATCGAGGCTGTGGGCGAGTTCAAGGTGGAGACCTCCAGCTACTCCGCGGAGTTCGGACGGGCGGCGGGCGGTATCGTCAACGTCGCCACCAAGTCCGGGACGAACCAACTGCACGGCGTGGCGTTTGAGTTTCTGCGCAACGACCATTTGAACGCGAACAGCTGGCAGAACAACCGGAACCGCGTTCCCAAGGGTCTGTTCCAACGCAACGAGTTTGGCGCCGGCGTCGGCGGCAAACTGATCAAGGACCGCACTTTCTACTACGTGATCTACGAAGGCATCCGGCAGGGCAGCCCGGACCAGGCGCTGGCCACGGTGCCGACGGCGCTGCAACGGCAGGGCGACTTCTCTCAGACTTTGGACCGGTTGGGCAGACTGAACACGATTTACGACTACTCGACGACGCGAGCGAACCCCGCGGCGCCAGGTACATTGATCCGCGACCCGTTCCCCGGGAACCGGATTCCCTCTGGGCGCGTGCATCCGATTTCGACGAGAGTGGTACCGTTCTGGGGCGAATCGAACCGGCCCGGGGAAGGCGCAGCACTCGTCAACAACTATTTCCGTGTCGGAAAAGCGATCACCCAACAGGACAGCTGGTTTGGCCGGATCGACCACATCATCAGCGACAAGCACCGTATCTACGGCCGTTACGGCGGGCGCGAACAGAAGAATTCGACACAGGTTGCATTGAACCCGGCGTTCCCGCCGCGTTCACTCAGCTCGAACCCCGCTAACAGTGCGCTGGTCAGCCTGACCTCGACGTTTTCGCCGAGCATGATTGGCGAAGGGCGCATCAGTTTCACGCGTCTGCAGTTCGATTCCAAGCCGTTGAGCGAAGGCTTCGACGTGGCCTCGCTGGGGTTCTCTCCGGCGGTGACGCGGAACATTCTGTTCCAACAGTTCCCGCAGATTTCTGTGCAGACCTATGCACAGGGCGCGGGCCTGGCGGTGACAGGCGCGGCGCCGAATGAGTTCGACCAGCTGGGCGGCGTGGGCCGTTCGCTGGCGCCGCAGGACTCCTATCAGGCCCAATATCACGTGACGCTCATCAAGACGCGCCACAAGATCAAGGCGGGCTTCGAAACGCAGCTCATCAAGTTGAACGTGTTCAACTCGCAGCAGTCGGCGGGGCAGTACATCTTCGACCGCGTCTTTACGCAGGGCCCGGACCCGACGGTAACGGCACTGAACTCCGGCAACGGTTTTGCCAGCTTCCTGCTGGGTGTGCCGCAGGCGGGCGCCATTACCATCACGCGGCCGCTGTCGCTCCACCAGCGCTACTACGGCACCTACATCCAGGACGACTACCGCGTGACAAACAAGCTGACTCTGAACATGGGTCTGCGTTGGGAGTACACGACGCCGTACTCCGAGAAGTTCGGCAACATCGGCTACATCGATTTCAACGCGACCGATCCAGTGGCCGGCGTGAAAGGAACGTTCAAGCTGATTGAGCCGGGAGGCTACACCAGCGATCCCAACAAGAAGAACTTCTCACCCCGCATCGGGCTGGCCTATCAGGCCACGCCGAAGACGGTGATCCGGACCGGCGCCGCCATCTTCTACGCCACCTTCATGGGCGTGAATGCGGCCGCGACCGATTTCGGCAACGGGAGCTTCCTTTCAAACGCGCTGTTCCTGGGCGCGCCGAACCCGCTGGTGAACACGCCGCCGGTGGGCGGATCGTGGAGCAATCCGTTCGCGGGCGGCATCATCGTCCCGGACCGGACCACCAACTTCGCGGGCCAAAACGTCCGCGGCGACACGCGACACCGGCCGAACGCGTATATGGGGAACTGGACGCTGTCGATTCAACGCATGCTGAATTCGACGACGATGTTGGAAGTAGCCTATGTCGGCTCCAAGACCACGCACCTCTACTGGAACCGGCAGCGGAACCAGAATGACCCGGCACTGATGAGCCTGGGCTCCGGCCTGCTGGCTCCGGTCCCGAATCCGTTCTTCGGCAAGATCGCCTCGGGCGCGTTGAGCCTACCGACGATCCAGGCGCGTCAAGCGTTGCGGCCGTATCCGCAGTTTCTGGACCTCCTGATCCACCGTGATCCGTACGGCGACATGAGTTACCAGAGCTGGTACGCGCGGCTGGAGAAGCAGTATTCGAACGGCATGACGCTGTCGGCGTCGTTCACCGGATCGAAGACGATCGCGAATACGATGCAGTCCAACACGTGGGTGGTGGGGCCGTCGAACAGCCTTTACAACATGCGCTACAACAAAGGCATCGAGGCCAACGACCTGCCACGCCGGCTGGTGTTCAGCTACGTGTACGATCTGCCCATCGGCAAGGGCCGGAAGCTTTTGAACGACGCCCATCCGGCGCTGCAGAAGGCCTTTGGCGGTTGGCAGTTCTCCAGCATCACGGTGCTGCAGTCCGGCCGGCCAGTGCTGATCACTGCTCCGGACGTGACCAACCTGCTGAACTTCAGCTCCACCAACGGCCGTTCGAACCGGCTGAAGGATCCGGTGCTGGACGGCGATCAGCAGTCGCTGACACGCTGGTTCGATACGACGGCGTTTGAGCGGGCTGCTCCGTTTACGCTGCCTACCGATAGCGTCAGCCAGCCGCGGTTGCGCGGGCCGGGCCGCACCAACTTCGACATGTCGTTGCTGAAGAACACCACGTTCAAGGAGCGGTACAACGTACAGTTCCGGGCGGAGTTCTTCAACATCGCCAATACGCCGGCGTTGGATGCGCGCGGGGCGACGACCGACGTCTCCAGCCCGCTGTTCGGCCAGATTGTTTCGGGTGGAAATCCCCGGAACATTCAGATGGCGGTTCGCATCGTCTTCTAGTCGTTTGTTCGCAAGGGCCCGCGTTCCGCGCGGGCCTTTTTTCATTTAGAGCAACCGCTCGCCTGTAGCGGCGTCGAAGAGCCAGGAGGATTTGGGGGGCAGGTCGAGTTCGATGGTTTTATTCGCGCGGAAGGTGAGGCGGCGGCGGCCACCGGCCTTGGTGTGAATGAGGATAAGCCCGCCACCGGCGTGGATGATTTCGCCGTGATCGAGATAGAGATGGGCGCCGGCTTCGGTGAAGATTTTGCGCCACTCTTCGGTGGTGATGGGCGGCTTGGCGATGATGGCGCCGGCGGTGACTTCGCGGGTGAATTCGGCGTTGAGCGTTCGGCCGTCGGTGTAGGCGGGGAAGCCTTGGAAGACGAGTCGGCGGTTGGGACTGTGGACCTTCTCGCGGACGAACTTGCGCTGGGCGGCGGACATGAGCCAGGTGTTGGCGAAGACGACGACTTTGAAGCGGGAGAGGTCGATCTTCTCGAGGTCTTTGAGGTGGATGGTTTCGATGGCCGCGCCGGTGCGCCAGGCTTCGCCCATGGTGCGGTTGACGGCGAGCGGGTCGGTGATCGAGTCGGCGCCTTCGGTGGAGCCGGTGTAGTAGTAGACCTCAGTATCGAAGACGAAGAGGACGTCACCTGCGGGGGCGTAGTCGCGTTGGTGGTACTTTTCGAGGAGTTCTTTGAGACGTTTGATCTCGGCGATCAGGCGCGTGTCGGCCCACCAGCCGGACTGGTTGCCGGGGCCGAAATCGTAGTACCAGAGGCCGGCGCCACGGGTGAAACTTTCGAGCACGTTGCGGCGGATGAGGGCGATGTCGGCGGGGACGTCGGTGAGTTGGAAGGCGGTGTCGACGTTGTTCTGCCACTTCCAGGACGGTGTTTCGTCCATCTCGTCGAGGAAGAGTTTGCCGTTCAAACGGATGGTCTCGATGAGGGCGCGGGTGATGCCGCTGCCGCCCATATCGCGGTAAAGCGTGCCGTAGGCCTGGGGAGCGCTGAGGTAATCGACATGGGGGGATTGGAGGATTTTGTGGAGCTCCAGGTGGCCGCCGGTGACCTGGCGATTGAACATGGAAAAGAAGTAGCCGTAGAAGGTGCCGGTGAGGATGGGCGCGCGCCAGTTTTGCTTGACGAGGCGGCAGAGTTCGATGATGCGTTCGGCGACGAGTTCCTGCTGGCAGCGGTAGTAGTCGATGACGGCTTCGCGTTTTTGCGGGTCACGGAAGATGCCATCGTCTAGGGCCTTCCGTTCTTCGAGTGTCGGGATTTTGGCGACCGGTTCGTTCTTCGCTTTGCGGTAGGCGTCGAAGCGCTGCTGCATGGGGCGGCTGACGTCTGGCTCGTTGCGCATGAAGCCCCAGTAGTGCCATTCGCCATAGACGCCGCAGGCTACGTGGATGCCGGCGAGGGCTTTTGCTTCGGGCGTTTTGGCGAGAGTTTTCAGGAGTTCGACGGTTTTTTCGCGGGCTAGCTGCATCCACTTTTCCGAAGCGAGGCTGGCGCGGGGCGTGCGACGGAGGTCGTCCTGGATGTAGCGGACGGGGACTGTTTTGGGGAGGTTTTCGAAGTCGCCGTTGGCGTAGCGGGTGAGTTCGTCGGAGTTCTGTTGCTTCCACGATTCGGGGACGTTCAAGTGCCAGCGGAGGACGACGGCGGCATCGGGACAGAGGTCGGTGATGCCTTTGATTTGGCGGCGGGCGAGGGTGGGATCGAGGATGTAGTCGGCGAGGAACAGATCGAGTTGGAAGAGTTTGAAGCCGGCGTCGACGAACTGGCGGATGCTTTGGCGGGGGCCTTCTTCGAAGGAGAAGCGCCCGCCGATGCAATCGGTGAGGGCGTAGAAGGAGGCGTAGGTGGGCTGGTTGCGGATGTAGAGAGTGGGCTTGTTGTGCCAGGGGCGGACTTGGGCGTTGACGGGTTGGTTTGTTTGCGCGGCGGCGAGGGCGGGGGTGAGGAGGAAAGCGCGACGGGGGAGCGAGTGGTCCATTACGATATGAGAACATGATTGAACTTTTGGAGCGGCGGGCGATCTGGGCGCGGGGGCTGGGGGCATGTTGATTGGGCGTCTGTTGGAGGAGATGGCGGATCGCGGCCTACTTACCGGGGCCCTTGAAGACCGCCTGACGCAGGCGCCGTGGGCAGATGTTGTGTGGGATATCTCGCTGGTGGCGACACACGAGTTGGATTGGATGACGAGCGGGGAGCGCGATTGGACGAAGCACACCGCCATCGGTGCCATTCACGAGTTGCTCAATGCGCGGTGGCCCCCGAGCGGCGTGAAGCCGCGCGAGTTGGAACGGGCGCTGGGAGCGTTCACGGAGTGGCTGGCCAGGCAGGGCGACCGGGAAGTCTTGTCGTTTTGCTGGAAGGAGATGAAGAATTCGCGCTGTGACTTTCTGATGCGGAAGCTGCGCGAAATGGATCGTCTAAGTGGAGATTTCTCGTGGCCGTTCTTGCGCCTGGCCCATGCGCTGGCTGCGGACGTGGAAGCGATGACGCGCTGGCCGTCCGACCGGTGGGAATGGGCGGCGTGGGAGCGAGATTCGGTACCGTACTTCAAGGCCATCGCGCACGAGAGCTACGTAGTCCGAATGTGGGCCGCGCGGGCGATCGGATTGTTGCATACGCACGTGGGAACGGAGAGCACGACGCAGTTGCTCGATTGGATTCGAAATCTGGAAAGCAGCAGTCCGGGGGTGGCGGGATCGTTCCTTTGTGGCGCAAGCTGGCCCCACGACAGGCCAGTATCCGACATCGATCACAACTATATGCGGCAGTGGTTTCTTGACTGTTTGCGAGTGGGTGGGAATGTTGACTTGCCGGGAATTCAGACGCTCGAATTCTACGCACACGAGTATTTCTGTCGAGATGCGGACGCCATTCGCGAAATACTGCGGATGGGGCGCACTGCGTTGGCGATTGAGACGGCGACAGAGGACAACTCAGCGCGGGGCGTGCTGGATGAAGTGCTGCAGGAGATGGCCGCCTCCGACAACCCGGTGGTAGCGCGGAGGATTCGGCGATATTTGGGGTAGCTAAACCTTCTTCGGGTCCGGATGCTTCCACGGCGCGCGATAGGGGCGGGCGAGGAGGCGATTGGCTTCGTCGTCCCCGATGACGCGCTGGGTGGCGGAGTCCCATTTCAGGCTGCGGCCCAGCTTCTGCGACATGTTGGCGAGGATGCAGGACGCCGTGGAAATGTGGCCCTGTTCGATGTCGGCGACGGGTTTGGATCGCTTCTCGATGGCGGCAAGCAGATCGCGCATGTGGCCGCGAATGGCGGGGGCGACGTGCTTTTCGAGTTCGGCTTCGGTCTTGTCTTCGGGGTATTCGTCGAACTCGTATTTCACGTCCTTGTGAATCGTTTCGCCTTTACCGACGGGAATGAAATCGTAGCTCATGACGCTGGCCTTCAGCGTTCCTTTTTCGCCGTAGAAGGTGGCGCCCCACGGGTACTTCGCGTCGGGTGCGGTGCCCCAACTGCGGTGGGTCCAGACGACTTTCACGTCGCCGAAATCGAAGGTCGCTTCCTGGGTGTCGGTGATGTTGGCCTTGCTGGCTTTGTCGACCAGAATGCCGCCCGATGACGAGACCGAAAGAGGCCAGCCGAGGTTCATCATCCAGCGCACCATATCGAGCATATGCACGCACATGTCGCCTACGATGCCGTTGCCGTACTCCATGAACGCCCGCCAGCGGCGCGGATGGACGAGCGAATTATAAGGCCGCATGGGCGCGGGGCCGGTCCACATTTCGTAGTCGAGATTGGCAGGCGGTTGTGCGTCAGGCGGATTGTCCTTTGCGCGCATGTGGTAGTAGCAGTACGTTTCCACGTATGCGATTTTGCCCAGCGCGCCGCTATCGATGAACCGCTGTTTGGCTTCCATCAAGTGCGGAGTGGAGCGGCGCTGCGTGCCGATCTGCACGACCCGGCCATACTTGCGGGCGGCGGCCACCATGGCCTGGCCTTCGACGATATCGACGCTGATCGGCTTCTGCACATACATGTCGCAGCCGGCCTTGGCGGCTTCAATCATGGCAAGCGCGTGCCAGTGATCGGGGGTGGCGATCAGGCAGATGTCGAGGTCTTTCTCCTTCAACATCTCGCGGTAATCGCTGTAGGTTCGCGGCTTCTTTTTCGACGCCTGGCGCTGGGAAACGAGATCGGCCGCCGCGGCCACCATGTTCTTATCGACGTCGCAGAGCGAGACCACTTCCACGGGCGCGACCTGGATGAGCCGGAGGAGGTCCGACTTGCCATACCAGCCTGAACCGATCAGCCCAACACGCTTGGGCTTGGCGCCGCCTTGCGCGAAAAGGCTGGCGCCAGTTGTGGAGAGAAACGTTCTGCGATCCATGGATCACAGTGTATGCTAGCGGCGGGTCAATAGCGCGGCTGCGCCGCCGCCGATCAGCAGCAAAGGCCAGAGCTTGTCGAAACCCAGGTCCGGAACGAAGTTACTGATCAGGAAAAGGGTCCCGACCAGGATCGTCATCATGGGGCCGACCAGGCTGCGGTCGATGGTGGTGGGCTGGGTGTTCATACTCATGCTTACGAGCAACGCCGCGGAAAAGTTCCGTTACCGCAAAGACTCGTCGAGTTCGACGCGGTAGCCGGTGACGAGGCGATTGGTTTCGTTGGCCATGCCGACGATGGCCATCATCTCGTTGAACATGGCCGGAGTCATCCCCTTCTTTTCGGCCGCGGCGGTGTGGGAGGCGATGCAGTATTCGCAGCCGTTGGTGACGCTGACGGCGATGTAGATGAGCTCCTTCATCACGGGGTCGAGCGCGCCGGGGGCCATGATGTCCTTGATGCTTTCCCAGGTGCGGCGGAGCGTGGCGGGATCGTTGGCGAGGAACTTCCAGAAGTTGTTCACGTCGTCCACTTTGCGCAGCGTCTTGATCTCGTCGAACAGGGCTTTCACTTCGGGCGAGGCGTCTTCATATTCAATTGGTTTTGCGTAGGCCATGGCGCCATTATGGCGCGGATAGCGCTTCGCGATACCAGGCGGCGAGGAAGCGCGCGGCGGGATTCTTGTGCGGTTGGACGTAGTCGCGGAAGTGTTGACTGGCGCCGAGCGCCGGTTGCAGCGTGGCCCAGAACTGGTTCCAATCCAGCGTGTCACCGGGTTCGAGCAGGCGATTATTGAGGGCGCGGAGGAAGGCGTCGTTGACGCTGGTGGTGCCGATGCCGCGGGTGGCGATCATCTGCGCGCGGCGGCAACGGGTGACGACGTCCTCAACGTTGGCCATGCCTCGGCAGCTGCCGAGGAAGACGAGGCGGGCATCGTGGGTGAGGAATTTGCGCGTGGCGTCGAAGTGGTGATCGTGGCCTCGGTGGACCAGCATGGTGGGGCGAGGGGCGGTGATCGCGGCCTTCGAACTGGGGACGTTGGCGTGGATTTCGATGCGGCGTTGCTGAGCGCCGCGACTGGAGAGGAGGACGCGATCGGCGGTGCGCTGGAGGGTCCAATTGGGGGCGTTGGCGTAGGCGGCGAGGAAGCTGGTGAAGGACTCGACGCCGTCGTCGTCGTCGTGGAAGACGTAGCGTTGCACGCAGAGGCCGTTGGGGAAGAGATCGGGAATGTGGAGGGTGGGGCTGGCGGTTTGGCGGAGAGATTTAAGGACGCGGCCGAGGGGTGTCGACGGAAGGGCGGCATCAACGTCGGTAGGGGAGGCGGCCAGGATCACGGCGGCTTTAACGGCTTCGGCGAGAGGGTCCTCGGCGTCGTCGATACCCGTGAGTGCGCGGAGGATTACGGGAGTGGGCACCGGGAGGGGGCTGCTGGATTCGGCCAGAAGCGCAAGGGCGCCGCGGAGCGAGGGGACGTCGGCACTGGTGTCCCACGGGTGCTGTCGCAGCAGGCGCAGGGCGGTTTCGCGTTCGTCCTCCGTCTGCGCGCTAGCGGCCAGGCGCAGCGCTTCGGCGGGGCTCACCGTTTGGGCTGGATTCTGTCTGAGCTGGAGCAGAAGGAGATCGGCCGGGGGCACTTCGGCGGCGCGCCGGGCCGCGTCACGAATGGCGGGGCCATAGGGGAGCTCAATGTATTGGCGCACTTCGCGAAGCGCGGCTGCGGGATGGCGCGTGGCGGTGGCGACGAGGAGTTGTTTCGACAGCGCGGGCTGCGTGGCTACGGTGTGCCAGGCAACATCGAGCGCCTGTGCAAAATGGACAGACGGCAGCCAGTGGGCTCCGATCACGTCTGGCAGAAGGGCGGCGGCCGCCTTCGGATTCGAACGCGTAAGCGCCAGATAGGCATCCCGGCGCATGCGCTCGCGCAGGATGGGCTCGCGCAGGAGCGACGCTTTTTCGAACGCCAACCGCGGCGCCAGTTCCATCAACTGCTGGGCCTGTTCAAACAGCGCCGCCTGAACGGCAACCGCTGGCGCGGGAGGCAGGGGAGGCATATTCCTTCATTGTGTGATACCTTCGGCTTCGTCGTGCTGAATAAAGAGATCCTCGATAAATTCCGCGTCGCGCCGGGCAGGAAGTTCAAGCTGAAATCCATCGATCCGGGATGGCGCGGGGACAAAGAGATGAGAGACCTCTCCGATGCCGAGCTAAAGCACTCGGCGGAGAAGGTACTCGAAGAGAACCTGCAGGAGTTGGCCGGACAGCAGGCGAAACTGTACGCCGACGACCGGTGGTCCGTACTGGTGGTGCTGCAGGCGATGGATGCCGCGGGCAAGGACGGCATGGTGAAGCATGTCACGTCCGGATTGAATCCGCAGGGTTGCGACGTCTATTCGTTCAAGGCGCCGTCGACCGAGGAGTTGGACCATTCGTACTTGTGGCGGATCATGCGGGTCAGCCCGGCGCGAGGGAAGATTACCATCTTCAACCGTTCGCACTACGAAGAAGTGCTGGTGGTGAAGGTCCACCCGGAGTATCTGAAGAAGCAGAAACTGCCGGCTCCGCTGGTGACGAAGAAGATCTGGGAAGAGCGCTACGAGGACATTAACAACTTCGAAAAGCACATGGCGCGGAATGGAACGATCATCCTGAAGTTCTTCCTCCACGTCTCCAGGGACGAACAGAAGAAGCGGTTCCTGGAACGGCTGGAGGACCCGGAAAAGCACTGGAAGTTCTCCGCGCAGGACCTGAACGAACGGCAGTATTGGAACGACTACATGCGGGCGTACGAAGAAGCACTGGAGGCGACGAGTACGAAGTGGGCGCCCTGGTACGTGATTCCAGCCGATAACAAGGCGGTGGCGCGCGTGCTGGTTTCGAACATTCTGACGCGCGCGATGGAGGAACTCAACCTGGAGTTTCCCGTTGTGAGTAAGGAAGAGAAGCTGGCGCTGGAAGAAGCACACAAGCGGCTGGTGTCGGAATAATCAGTCCGGCTGTGGCAGGCCGAGCAGGCAGCGGAGCGTGTCGCGCGCGATCAGCAGTTCTTCGTTCGTGGGGATTACCCAGACGTTTACGGGCGAATCGGGCAGACTGATTTGAGCTTCTTTGGCGATGGCGACGTCGTTGGCGGCCGTGTCGATGCGGATACCGAGCCCGTCCAAGCCCGCGCAGATCTGCTCGCGAACCGGGGCGGCATTTTCGCCGATACCACCGGTGAAGACGATCGCGTCGGCGCCGTTCAGCGAGGCCAGATACGAACCGATGTATTTCTTCACGCGATAGCAGAAGACATCGATCGCCATGGCGGCGCGGCTGTCGCCTTTGCGGCGGAAGTCGAGAAGCAGGCGCATGTCCGCGGACAGGCCGGAGAGGCCGAACAGCCCGCTCTTGCGCGTCAGCAGATTTTCCATTTCCGACGGCCCATCCCCGGTCATCGCCATCATGTGGAGAACCAGCGACGGATCGATATCGCCGCAACGGGTTCCCATGACGAGACCTTCGAGCGGCGTGAAGCCCATGGAAGTGTCAATCGAGTGGCCGTGCTTGATGGCGCACATCGAAGAACCGTTGCCCAGGTGGCAACTGATGACCTTAAACTGATCCTTCGGCTTGCCGTGGATCTGGGCGTAGCGCCAGGAGATGTAGCGGTGCGAGACACCATGAAAACCGTATCGCCGGTACTGCTCCTGCGCGTAGTAGCTGTAGGGAATGCCGTAGAGATAGGCTTCCTGGGGAAGCGTCTGGTGGAAGGCGGTATCGAACACGGCCACGTGGCGCGCCTCTGGCAGTAGCGCCCGGGCGGTACGGAAGCCGCGCACATTATGGGGGTTGTGCAAGGGTGCCAAATCGTACAGATCTTCGATCTTTTCGACCACTTCATCGGTGAACTCAACCGGCTCCTGGAACGACTCGCCGCCGTGGACGACGCGGTGGCCCACAGCCTCAATCGGGCCATACTCAGAGACGGCTTCGATGATCGCCTTCAGGGCCTCGTCGCGGTCGGCGACCGGGCGAGTGGAGCGTGTCCGGCGCCCTCCGGCCGTTACGGAAACGATGGCATCGCGAGTGCCGATGCGGTCAACCACGGCCTTGGCCAGGACGCGATCTTCAGTGGCGGCGATCTGTTCAGGACTGGTTTCGAAGACCTGACTTTTGATCGAAGAACTGCCACAATTCAAGACGAGTATCTTCATAATGACCCTCTTCCAGTCTACGCTCCTGCTCGCAATGGCGATACCGTCGATACTGGCCCAACCCGCGACACAGGACCTGTTCACCGCCGGCGAGCAAGGCTACATGACCTATCGAATCCCCGGACTGCTGGCGCACGGCAAGACGGTATTGGCCTACGCCGAAGCGCGCCGGGACGGGTTCGGCGACTGGGCCGATATCGATGTCGTCATGCGTCGGTCCACCGATGGCGGGAAAACATGGGGACCTCTCCGCGTATTGGCCGATTCGGGTAGGGATACGATGAACAACCCGGTGGCGATACCTGGCGCCAAACCGGGCGAGATTCACTTTCTCTACTGCGTGAATTACGCGCGCGCATTCCACATGAAGAGTACCGACGGGGGCCTGACGTTTTCCAAACCCGTGGACATCACGGCCGCCTTTGAGCGGTTGCGATCAGCCTACGATTGGAACGTCATCGCCACGGGCCCAGGCCATGGCATTCGTCTAAAGAGCGGGCGGCTATTGGTGGCCGTGTGGCTATCCACCGGCGGCAAGAAGCACCGCCCCTCGCGCGTCAGCACGCTCTACAGCGACGACAATGGAGCCACGTGGAAGACGGGGGAGCTCGTCCCGGATACGCTCCCGAATCCCAGCGAAACCTATGCGGTGCAACGGCACGACGGGAGCGTGATGCTCAATATTCGTAACGAATCGACCGAACATCGGCGGGCGGTCAGCGTGAGCACGGATGGGGCGACAGGATGGTCGGATCCTCGATTCCACCCGCAGTTATTGGAACCCGTCTGCATGGGTTCCCTGATCCGGCACCCGAAGGGTGGACTGGTGTTCTCCAACCCGGACACGCTTGAGGCTACCTACGTCGATGCCACCAAAACCGTCAATCGCGATCGTAAAAACCTAACCGTTCAGTGGTCCGGCGACGACGGCGAAACCTGGACCGCGAAGCGCGTCCTGGAACCCGGCCTGTCTGGGTATTCTGACTTGGCGGCAACTCCCGACGGAACAATCCTCGCGCTCTACGAACGCGGCGGACTGGACAAATCCATCTTCCGCACAGGCCGGCTATCCCTTGCCCGTTTTCAATTGGACTGGCTAACGGCGCCAAAACAGTAGCGCCAATCCAATCACAATCAGCAACCCGCCCAAGGCCAGCGAGGCCAACGGAAGGATCCCGGCCATCTCGTCAAACTGCCGGCGGCCGGACACCGTATAGACGCCCCACCATCCGAATGCGACCGCAACCGCACCGAAGGTGAGGAGAGCTTTTGACATGAATTAGAGCGGCAGTTCCGTGGACTCGATCTTCGCACGAATCATGTCGCGTACGGCGCGGAAATCTTCGAGCCGCGGATTGGTGGCCGGATCCGGGAACGGCCAGTGCAGCGTTGTCTGCGCGCCGGGCACGTATGGACAATTGTCCCGCGCGTTGTCGCATACCGTGATCAGATACCGGATCGGTTTGTCGAGAAACCCGTCGATCGTCTTGGATGTGTGGTGACTGATGTCGATTCCGATTTCAACCAAGGCCTCAATGGCCTGCGGACGAACATACGTAGCTAAAGTACCCGCGCTGGCGACTTCGAACTGATCGCCTTTGAGATGACGCATTAGTCCCTCCGCCATCTGGCTGCGGGCGGAATTCGCGGTGCAAACGACAAGGATAAGCGGCTTCGACATTTCCTTTAGGGTACCGGGATTTGCTGACCCCGGATTTGCGCGAACGGCGCATAACAAATCGGGGCGAATTCCCACCCGGCCGAAACCTATGAGTAAGTCACTCGTTCCCTTTGCCTGCATGACGCTCGCGTCCCTCCCCGCCGCCGCCCGGATTGACATCGCAGCAGACAACATCACCGTCCGCATCCGCTATCAGGGACAGCGGATCCCAGGCGACAGCTACTTTTACTTCATCTCTCAGGCCGGCGGCGTGAACTGTGGTGGCGACAGGTTCAACGTTCCCGTCGGGGGGGTACACGCTGTCGGAAGGACACGGGCACCCACGTCCCCCGGTCCCGTTCACAGTCACTGCCGGACAGACGACGATTGTCGATGTGGAAACAAGCGGGCACAGTACGTTCCTGCTGAATGGCCAACCGCCGTCGCCCCCAGCCTTTGTCAGAACTGGTAGAGAAGACGTCCTCGCCTATGCAGACACAACGGGCCGCCGCCTCGCCCTCGCCGGCCTCGCCGGCACCAACCCCACGGTTCCCCTGCAGATCGACCTCGGCACGTACCCGACGAACACCCGTGTCACGGTCAAGCTCGATTGTCAGGGCAACAGCGAAGTAACAACCGGCTTCCGCACTTTTTACCAACGAATCGGCTAGACAGCACAAGGAAAACACCATGAAACTTCTACTTGCGCTCTGCCTCCTGCTGCCCACGCTATCGGCGGCATCGCTAACCCTGATCCCCAACAGCGGCAACATCAACATCGAACCCGGAAACACCTACGGCTGGGGATTTGAACTGAACAACGACACCTCGAACTATATGCTCGTTACAAGCGTCGTCGCTTCCGGCTTCGACCCGCTCATGGGGACGTTCCAGGATTTCATCGTCTCCGTGAACCCCACAATCCTTGGACCGAACACCATTCTCAATCAAGCGTATAACCAGGCCCTGCAGCAAGGCTTCGGCGAGTTCGCCATGCTCCCCGGCGCACTCATTGGCGCCACTACCGGCGCGACCTTCAGCGTTACCTACGACCTGCTCGTTAACGATCCCTTCGGACCGCTCGGAAGCGCCCCCAACGACCAGTACTCGCTCGAATTCACTTTCGACGGCAGCGTTACCGCCACTGCGCCCAACAGCGGTGTTCCCGAGCCGTCCTCCGTGGTCCTCACTGGCGCCGGACTGCTCTGTGCCGTCTGGCACCTGCGCCGCGCTAATTCGGTTCGTTGCTGAACAAGTACTTCCCGCCGCTCTCGCGAACAAGAAACAGCCGCTCTTTGCCAAGTAACTGTTCCAACCTTGGTGTGCTGGGCTTCTCGACGACCAGGTAGTAACGGTCCCGCGAGGCCCAGCGATTTTTGCATTCGGCGTCATCGATAAACACCTGCGGCGCGCCCGGCGCGTAGCTGGCGTACTCCAGGTTGTTCACCCGCCCATTCAATAACAGCGCCTGCGCCGGATTCGCGTAGAAGAACACGCTCGAAAACGTGTAGTACTGGTTATCCACGATCAACGTTCCGGGCTTCGCATTCTTATACGCCTCCGCCAAAAGACGCGAACCCAGGTACGGATCAAACGTCACCAGCGCCGTGCGCGCGGCATGCAGGAACAGAGTCATCATCACCGCCAACCCAAGCGCCAACGGCAGCCGCCGCAACCGGAACGCGGCGAAGGCGCCGATCAAAAACGCCACCCCGGCCATCACCAGCGGCAACCGCAAATACGCGAACGAATCAACCGTCAAATCCCCCATGTGCCCCAGCGAAAGCGTGTAGGCATCGGGGTTCTGGGTCAACGCCTGCGAGATATCGCCCGGCGTCGGCAGTCCGTTCACCCGGAATAAAATGAAGCCGATTGCGCCCGCCGCCAGCGTGGCAATAAGGCCCACGGCGAACTGCCCGCGGCGCACCCAGACGCTCTCTTCCCGCTCCAACGCGTTGGCCAACAACAGCGCCAACGCCGGGTAACACGGCATGGAATAGTATTCCTGCGTCGTCGAAAACGTGAAGAACAGCAGCAGGAATCCCGTCCAGCACAACGCCAACAGCCGCGCCGATCCGGCCCGGTCCACCGGGCGGTATCGCAGCTTCGCAATCGCCGGAAAGAACGCGCTCCACGGGAACAGCCACAGCAAATGGAACAGCCAAAACAGGTAGCGCGGAACCGTGTTGTAGTCGCGCGGCCAACGCATGTTCAGGAACCGGAACACGTGCTCGTTAAAGAAGTAGAACCAGAAGAAGCCGTGATACTGCCCAGGCTCGCTCTTCATCGTGAAATCAAAATACGGTGGGTTTCGCAACATGGCAAGCACGTGCCAGGGAGCCGCGATCGCCAATAAAATCAAGGCTCCCATGAACGGACGTAGCTTACGCCATTCGCCCCACCGGCCCGCGATCGTCAGCCACAGCCCGATCGCCGCCAGCGGGAATAGCATGGCGATCAGCCCCTTCAACAGCAGTCCCGTCGCCATCGCCGCCGACATCACGTAGGCGTACTTCGCTTCGCCCGACTCCATCGCCAACAGAAAGCACCACATCGCCAGCGTGATCGTCGCGGTCAGAATCGCATCGGGAATTTGAATGCGCGTGAACAGCCACAATCCAATACACGTCGCCAGAATCAACCCGGCATACAGCCCCGTCGTCTCATTAAACGCCCACCGCGCGAACCGCGCCGTCAGCCAACACAGCAGCACCACGCCCAGCGCCAGCGGGATCCGCGCCGCCCAATCGTGCACGCCGAAAATAGCGTAGCTCACCGCCATCGACCAGTAGATCAGCGGCGACTTTTCCAGATACGCCACGCCGTTCAGCCGCGCCGTCACCCAGTCGCCGGAGTCCAGCATGTTCCGCGCAATCTGCGCCTGCACCGCGTCCACGTCGTCCATCAACGTGGGCGGGCTCACAATGCAGCCAAAGTATACGGCAATAGCGAATAACAGGACGATTAATTGGTAACGGCGTTCCATTGCTTCTTCCAAAGAAACAGCATCAATAGGCCCCACAAGTGGTACCCGTAATTGGCCTCGCGGCGCTCGTGCGCGCGCAGCACGGCTTCCACCGCGCCTTCCCGAAACAGGCCCATTTCGCGAATCGCCTGCGGCGTCAGCGTGTCGTGCAGCAAAGGCTTCAGCGCCGTCCGGAACCAATCGTGCGCCGGAATATCGAAGCCCTCTTTCTTGCGCGTCAAAACGGATTCCGGAATCTTCCCCCGCATCAGATCTTTCAGGATGAACTTCAGTTTGCTGCCGTTCACTTTTAACGACTCCGGCATCCGCGCGGCAAACTCCACCAGCCGGTGATCCAGCAACGGCGGACGCACCTCCAGCGAATGCGCCATGCTCATCCGGTCGCACTTGTACAGGATGTCATCGGCCAAGTACCAGTGCTGATCCAACTCCAGAAACGACTTGAACGGCGGCGGCGCATGCAACCGCGCGTGCCACTCCGGCCGTAACAAATGCGCCCGCTCCTCCGGCGTAAACGTTCCGTTCCAATACAGGTGAGCCTCCATCGGGTCCAACAACGAACCCGTCAAAAACCGCTTCACCTTGTACTCAAAACTGATCTTGTCGTCCGACACCGGCAGCAGGTTCGCCATCGAAAGCCCCGCCGCCCGCAGTGGCCGCGGCACGTGTCGCATCCACCCGGCATACTTGTCGGCCAGATACGTGTAGTAGCCGCCGAACAGCTCATCGGCGCCCTCTCCGCTCAGGGCCACTGTCACGTGTTCCCGCGTCATTTTGCTGAGGTACCAGACCGGCAGCGCGCCGGCATCGGCGCTCGGCTCATCTGAAAAATACGGCAGCCGCTCCACCGTCGAGGCCAGGTCGTGGTCGGGGTTCAAATCAAACTCGTGATGGTCGGTGCCATACTTCCGCGCCACCTCACGGAACCACGGACTCTCGTCAAAACTCCGCCCACGGAAGCTCACCGAAAACGTCTTCAACTGCTGCGACGCCACCTCCGACGCATAGTGCAACACGGTCGTCGAATCCACCCCGCCCGACGCCCATATCCCCAATGGCACATCCGAAATCAGATGCTCCTTCACCGCCGACCGCAGCAGATGATCCAGCTCTTCCTTGGCCGCCCCCAACGTGACATTCCCCTGCGGAGCAAATCGCAACTGCCAGTACGGCCCAGTCCGTTCCCGGCCGTCCACCCACTCCAGCCAGTGTCCCGGCGGTAGCTTCGTAATGCCGTCGATCATCGAATACGGTGACGGAATATAGTTCAGCGAAAGGTAGGCGTTGAGACCCGCTTTCGAAAACGTCCGCGGCACCTCCGGGTGCCCCAGAATGGCCTTCAACTCCGAACCAAAATACAGATCATCGCCGCGCCTGTACAGGTACAGTGGCTTGATCCCCATCCGGTCCCGCGCCAACACCAGGCGCTTCTTCGACTCGGTCCACAGCGCCACGCCGAACATCCCGCGCAGCTTTTCAAACACACCGAAGTCCCACTCCAGAAACCCCTGCAACACCACCTCGGTATCGCACCGGCTATGGAACTGCCGCCCCCGCGACTTCAGCTCCTCGCGCAGTTCATCGTGGTTATAGATCTCACCGTTGAACACGATGACCGTATCCCGATCAGAGCTATAAATCGGCTGCGCCCCGCCCGCCAGATCGATGATCCGCAAACGCACCGCGCCCACCGAACAATCCGCCGCCTCATGCACGCCCCACTGGTCCGGCCCGCGATGATGCAGCGACTGCGTAACGGCCTCAATCCGGCCCGCGGGCGCCGGGCGTCCGCGATGGGTAAATCCCGCTATCCCGCACATAGGCTGTTATTCATAACGCAGCGCCTCGGCGGGCAGCACCGCGGTCGCCCGCCGCGCCGGGTACAGCGTCGCCAGAAAACTCACCGTCAACGCCGCCGCGCTCACCCAGATCGCATCCATCGGCCGCGGCTGGAAGGGCACATACGAAAGCGCGTAGATCTCGGCGTCCAATGTGAACCATCGCCCACTCTCCGCCGCGTAGCTGATCCCATAACCCAGCACCAGCCCAATCGCCGTTCCAATTCCCCCGATATACAACCCCTGGAAAATGAAAATTCGCCGGATCTGCTCCCACCGCGCGCCCATCGACACCATAATCGCTATGTCCTTGGATTTCTCCATCACCATCATGATCAGGCTGATCAAAATGTTCAGCGCCGCCACCAATTGAATCAGGCTGATCGTGATGATCGTCACAATCCGGTCCATCTTCAACGCGTTCAGCACGCTCCGGTTCGCCTCTTCCCAGTTCGACGCCGTCAACTTGTTCCCGATAATCCCGGCCGAAGCCGCCGCCACACCCGCGGCATTATTCACATCGTCCAGCTTCAACTCAATCGCGTTGATCGAATTCTCCAACCCCGTCACCCGCTGCACATCGGAAAGCGTTGCATACGCAAACGTGTTGTCCACGTCATAGAACCCCGACTCAAACAGCCCCACCACGCGGAACCGCGGATAGCTCGGCCGCGCGCCCGCCGGCGTAATATCCCCATTCGGAATGATCACCGTCACAATCGAATCCAGCATCATGCCCGTCCGCTGCGCCAGCTTCGCGCCCAGCAGTATCGGCGGGTACCCGTCGGACTTCGCCAAACGGTCCAAACTCCCCTGCTTCACATAACGACGCAACTCCTCGCGCTCCTGCGTCGCCGACTCCGGAATCCCCTTCAAATACCCGCCCTGCCCCATCTGCGGCCCCGAATACAAAACCTGCGTATACAACACCCCACTCGCCGAATTCACGTGCGGCAACTTCTCCAAATTCTTCGCAATCGGCACCCAGTCTTCAAACCCGATGCCCACTTCTTTCTCCACGACATTCACGTGCGCCGTCGCGCCCAGCAGGCTCTTCTGCAGCGTATTCCGGAACCCATTGGTGATGGCGAGCGCGATGATCATCGCCATCACGCCCGCCGCCACGCCCACAATCGAAACCACCGTAATGATCGAGATCACCGCCTGGCGTCGCTTCGCCGTCAGATACCGGCGCGCCACGAAACTTTCAAACGCCAGGCGGGGCATCCCTTATGCGTCGACCTCGGCTTCGGCCTTCCGCAACATATCGGCAATGCCGATCTCGCCTTCCGGCCGCAGCAACGGGAACAGAATTACATCACGAATCGAACGCGAATCGGTCAGCAACATCGTTAACCGATCAATCCCAATTCCCTCGCCACCGGTCGGCGGCATGCCGTAGCAAAGCGCGCGGACATAGTCCTCGTCCATCTGGTGCGCTTCGTCGTCGCCGCGGGCCTTCATCGCCAGCTGCTCTTCGAACCGCTTCCGCTGCTCGTTCGGGTCGTTCAACTCGGTATAGGCGTTGCCAATCTCCATCCCCGCGCAGAAAATCTCAAATCGATCTACGAAATTCGGGTCGTTGCGATTGCGCTTCGACAGCGGCGAAACCTCCACCGGATACTCGTAGATGATCGTCGGCTGAATCAGGCTGCGCTCGCACACGCGCTCGAAAATCTCCAGCAGAGATTCCCCGGCCGAATGCTTCCCACCGTGGGCCTTCAGCCACTCCGCGTCGCTCACCTGCTCCATCGTCGGCTTCTCGCCGTCTTTCCAGAATTCGATGATCGATTCCCGAATCGTCAGGCGGCGAATGTTTCCG